>JAZRXA010000021.1:0-92679 GCA_045599965.1 Lachnospiraceae bacterium
TGGCGGTGTTTTAATTCCACTTCTAAGAAAAGTTATTAATGCAAAAGCTGCTTAATTAATCTATTTTTATTATGAATAAAAAAACAGGAGTCTATGAAGGCACCTGTTTTTCTTTTCGCAACGTTTTGTACTTTTAAGACATTCTTTTGCGAAATCTCAACTAATTTTCGCAGCAAAATAAGTAAATAAGTATATTCGCTGCGAAACATGACCATCTTTCGCAACAAATTAAATGAAAAATAGAAAATGTTGCGAAATATGCAATAGATTTCGCAACATTAAGAGCCGCGGGTGAGTCATGCGGCTCCGCTCATATATTAAATGTTTAAGTTTAATAATTATTAATATATAATATTTATATGGAACTAACTGAGTTAAAAGGTATTGGCGTTAAAACTAAAGAGTATTTTTCAAAGCTGGGAATTAATAGCGTGGAAGAACTTTTAGAGTTCTTTCCTAGAGATTATGAGCTGTTTTTTGCACCAACGTCTATTGGCGAAATTGGTTATAAAACGATGGCAACTATTAAGGGCGTTTTTAATCAATCTCTTTTTGAAAGAAAGTCAGGTAAATTAAAAATTACTTCTTCTGAATTTCAAGACGAAGTTGGTCAAAAAATAAGAGTTGTTTGGTTTAATGCTCCTTATGTTAAGCAAACATATTCGCCGCATGTTCCGTATATTATCAGGGGGAGAATCAGTAGAAAATTTGGTGTCAAACAAATAGATCAGCCTAGAGTTTACACAGTAGACGAATATAGGGCTTTAATGGGACAAATGATGCCCGTTTATCCACTAACAAAGGGTTTAAGCAACACTTTTATAATTAAAGCATTAAAGGCTGCTTTAGAGACTGATTGTTTTACTAATATAGATAAAGCTGACCCTATTCCAGCTCTAATTAGAGATAAGTATGGGCTAACAAGTAAGTCTGAAGCAATAAAAAATCTTCATTTTCCTAAAGATCAAATTTCATATCAAAAAGCTTTAATTAGAATGTCTTTTGAAGAGATATTTTTGTTTATATATTGCTTGAAATTAAACGAGGGTAGGTTAGAAAAAAAGACAGGCATAATTATTAATCATGATAATAGAACTACTGATTTTTTTACAAAACTTCCTTTTGAATTAACAAATGCTCAAAAGAAAGTTATTGAAGAAATTAATATTGATATGTCTTCATCAAAAGCAATGAATAGGCTTATTCAAGGTGATGTTGGTTCTGGAAAAACTTTAGTGGCTTTATCAGCTTTAATGGACTGCGCATATGCCGGTTTCCAAGGTGCTTTGATGGTGCCTACAGAAGTTTTGGCTAATCAGCATTTTGAAACTATTTCAAAATTTTTTAAAGAACATAATATTGATTTGAACGTTGCACTTTTAACTGGAAGCATGACGGCATTAGAAAAAAAGGTCGTTTATAATGCTTTAGAAGATGGAAAGATTGATATTTTAATTGGAACACATACATTATTTCAGGAAAAAGTTAATTATAAAAACTTAGGTCTAATTATTACCGACGAACAGCATCGTTTTGGAATTAAACAAAGACAAGCACTTTTGTCTAAGGGCAATGAACCTCATATGATTGTTATGAGTGCAACTCCAATTCCTAGAACTCTTGCATTAATAGTTTATGGTGATATGGATGTTAGCGTAATTGACGAGCTACCTAAATCCAGAAAGCCAATTAAAAACGCTGTTGTTGATGATTCATATAAAGATAATGCTTACAAATTTATTCAAAAAGAAGTATCAAAGGGTCATCAAGTTTATATTATTTGTCCTTTAGTTGAATATTCAGAAGGTATTGAGGCACAAAATGTAATAGATTATACACAGATGCTTAAAGAAATCATGCCTGAAAATATAAAAATCGGAATGCTACATGGACAAATGAAAACAGAAATTAAAAACGAAGTAATGCAAAACTTTAGTAATGGCAATATAGATATTCTTGTTTCAACCACAGTTGTTGAAGTTGGTGTAGATGTTCCTAATGCTACAGTAATGATGATTGAAGATGCAAACAGATTTGGCCTTGCAACGCTTCATCAGCTTAGAGGTAGAATTGGTAGAGGTGCTGATCAAAGCTATTGTATTTTCGTATCAAATAATAATTCAAAAGAGTCTATGGAAAGATTAGAAGTATTAAATCATTCAAATAATGGTTTTGAAATAGCGTCAAAAGATTTACAAATGCGTGGGCCTGGTGAATTTATGGGCATAAGACAAAGCGGAGCATTATCTTTTAAGAATTTTGATGTATATACAGATGCTGATATTGCTAGAAAAGCTTTGGAATCTGTCAATAATATTTTAAGTGAAAATATTATGATTTCTTCAGAAGAAAAAGCTAATTTAGACAAATTAAGCGCTCTTCTAAAAGGTGGAATAGTTCTTTAATTTATGTTATTATTTTAATATTAAGCAGATATTTTAGAGGTAATTATGAACATAGTAGTTTTGTGTGGCGGAGTTAGCTCAGAAAGAGAAATTTCTCTTAGAACTTCGACAAAAGTATCAAGAGCGCTAAAAAGTAATGGTCATAATGTTATTATGATTGATGTTTTCTTTGGCGAAGATACTTTGCCAGATTTCAATTCAGAAATGGATTTTGATGCAAAAGCAAATGAACTCAGATTAAAAACTGAATTAATCAATGAAAAATTAATTAATGATACTGGTATTTTTGGTAAGAATGTAATTGAAATTTGTAAAAAATCAGACATAGTATTTATTGGTCTTCATGGTGAAAATGGCGAAGATGGAAAAGTTCAAGCAGCTTTTGATGAACTAGGAATTAAATATACTGGCTCTGATTCTAAATCTAGTTCAATTGCCATGAGCAAATTTAAAACTAAAGAATTAGTTAGTCCATATATTAGGATGCCTAAAGGTATTGTTTTACACAAAGGTGATTCATTAAAAGAGGAAATTAGCGTTCCATGCGTTATTAAACCTAATAATGGAGGATCTAGTGTGGGCGTAGAAATAGTTTTTGATAAAAAAGATTTCAATGAAGCACTAGAGCATGATTTTAAATATGATTCTACTGTTTTAGTAGAAGAATATATAAAAGGACGCGAACTTACGCAGGCAGTTTTAGATGGAGTAGCACTTCCACCTGTTGAAATTTGTCCTGATGAAAATGAGTGGTATGATTATACAAATAAATATAATGGTATAACAAAAGAAGTATGTCCTGCAGATATTCCGGAATATGTATTAGAAGAAATGAGTAAATCTTCAGTGGAATTTGGAAATATTCTTGGACTTAGTGTTTACTATAGAATTGATTATCTTTTAACTGATGATGGATTACTTTATGCTTTAGAGGCTAATTCACTTCCAGGAATGACAGATACTTCATTAGTTCCTCAAGAAGCAGCTGCTGTTGGAATTAATTACAACGAGCTTTGCGATAAGATAATTAATATTTCATTAAATAAATATAATTAAAGTTGGTGCATATGAAAGGTTTCACATTAAAAGAATTACAAAATGTTACAAGCGGAAGGCTTGTTAATGCTGAAAGTGTTAAATCAGTTGAAATTAAAAGAGTGGTTTCAGATAGCCGCAAGGTTGCATACGGCACATTGTTTTTATGCATTAAAGGCGAAAAAGTTGACGGACATAATTTTGCAAAGCAAGCTATTGATAATGGTGCTTTAGCTGTTGTTGCTGAAAAAGAAATTCCTGGTTTTTTTGGGCCAGTACTTTTGGTTAATTCCGTTGCTCAGGCAACTCTTTTGATGGCTGAATATAGAAGAACTCTTTTAGACATACCTTTTATTGGCATTACTGGTTCAGTTGGAAAAACTAGCACTAAAGAATTTATCGCATCTGTTTTAGCGACTACTTATAAAGTTCATAAAACAGAAGGTAATCTAAATAATGAATGGGGAGTTCCGTTTACAATTTTTGAAATTGAAGATGATGCTGAAATTGCAGTTATTGAAATGGGTATAAGCAATTTTGGAGAAATGAGTATTCTTTCTAGAATTGTTAAACCTGATATTGTTGTAATAACAAATATTGGGGAAGCTCATTTAGAATATTTAGGCAATAGGGATGGTGTTTTAAAAGCTAAGACTGAAATATTTAAATACATGAATAAACACGGCTTAGTTGTGTTAAATGGCGATGATGATAAACTTAGAACAATTGAGCAAGTATACGAAATAAAACCATTGTTCTATGGATTAAATCGTAATAACAATTCTTATCCATCTCATATTCATAAAACTGATGCAAATGGAAGTGAGTTTAATCTTTCATTTACAGATACAGAGGCTAATCTTTCATTGCATGTTAATTTGCCACTTCCAGGTAAGCATATGATTGCAAATGCTGCTGCAGCTTATTTGATTGGTGTTAAATTAGGCGTATCAATTTTAGATATAAAAGCTGCTCTTGAAAAAATTTCTACATTAGTTGGAAGAAACAATATTATTAAAACTGATGATTACACAATAATTGATGATTGTTATAATGCATCACCAACATCGATGAAATCTTCTATAGATCTTTTGAAACTTTATAAATCAAGACAAGTTGCTATTTTAGGAGATATGCTTGAACTAGGTGAAGATTCAAGTCTTTTGCACGCAAAAGTAGGTGAATATGCTGCAAAAGCTGGTATAGATGTAATCGTTTGTATTGGCCTAAATAGTAAGCAAATTTATCTTTCAGCAAAGATGAGTACAGATAAAGAAGTTTATCATTTTCCAAATGTAGAAGAATGCATAGAAACTCTTCCAAAAATTTTAATTAAAGGTGACACTGTATTAGTAAAAGCTTCGAATGCTATGCATCTTGGCGATATAGTTTCTTTTATAAATAAATGAAAATAATTACAACTACAACAAATCAAAAACTTACTAAACAATTAGAAAGCACCTGGCCTAATGGCAAAGTGCTTCTTTTTGATATTGAAACTACAGGATTAAAAAAAGAAACAACGTATGTTTATCTTATAGGATGCGCTTATTACGAAGATGGTTCTTATAAAATTAGACAATATTTAGCTTCATCGGCATCGGATGAAAGAGAAATTATATATGAATTCTTAAAATTTGCTTCTAATTTTTCAGTATTAGTTCATTTTAATGGTGATAGATTCGATATACCTTATATTATGTATAAAGCTCAGTATTATGGCTTTAATAATTCTCTTTGTAATTTAATTAGTTTTGATATTTACAAAAATGCAAAAGCACTTAAAAATTTACTTGAATTAGAAAGAATGAATCAAAAATCCATCGAAGAATTTTTAAATATTCATAGAGATGATAAATTTAATGGTGGAGCATTAATCCCAATTTATTACGAATATGAAAAAACATTAGATTCAAAATTGGAAGAACTTTTATTGCTACATAATCATGATGATATTGAAGGCATGTTTAAGATTATGCCTATTTTATATTACAATGATATTCTTGAAGGCAATTTTGAATTTGAATCATCTAAGATTTGTATGAATACACTGATATTAAATTTTACTTTACCTAATAAATTGGTTATAAAAATTGAGAAAAGTTTAGGTGACGGCGTTAATTTATATGCTAAAGACAATTTATTACAATTAAATATTGATATTTATGAAGGGGAAGCGCATCTTCCAATGAATGATTATGAAAATTATTATTATTTACCTGATGAAGATAAAATAATTCATAAAAGCGTAGCTATGTTTGTAGATAAATCTCATAGAAAAAAAGCAACAAAGAAAAACTGTTACCTAAAAAAATGTGGCAAATTTTTACCTCAAAAAACTAAATGTTTTGAACCTGCATATACTATAGCAAACAACAAAAAATTCACATATTTTGAATATAATACTGAAATCATTAATAATAAGGAAATATTAACCCAATACGTCCTTGATTTTAT
Organism: Lachnospiraceae bacterium; assembly: GCA_045599965.1. Classification (GTDB taxonomy): domain Bacteria; phylum Bacillota; class Clostridia; order Lachnospirales; family Lachnospiraceae; genus RGIG5612. The sequence continues at coordinate 5,898 of JAZRXA010000021.1, forward strand.
AAAATAATGCATATATAATTTTTAAGTTATGGCAGTTTTGACTTTTAGAGGTGGCGTTCACCCTCCAATTAACAAATCAAATACAGCAGATCAATGGGTAATTGATGTTATGCCTAAGGAAGATTTAGTTTTTCCTTTGTTTATGCATCACGGTTTACATGCAAAACCTATTGTTTCTGGTGGCGAATGGGTTGGAGAAGGCTCTTTAATTGCTAAAGCTGATGGATATGTTTCTTCTAATGTTCATTCTTCAATTGCCGGTATTGTTAAGTACGTAGATTTTAATACAATTTGTATTGAAAATAGTGGTGAGAGACATGAAGTTGAACCTACATTTAATAATTATAAAGAACTAACAAATTCAGAAATTATTTCACTTATTCGAGAATCTGGAGTTGTAGGTATGGGTGGTGAAGAAGGTTATCCAACTCATATTAAACTTCAACCAGAAGAACCAGATAAGATTGAATATATAATTGTTAATGGTTGTGAGTGCGAGCCTTATATTACATGTAATTATAGAAGGCTTATGGAAGATGCAGCAAAAGTTGTTGAAGGATTAAAAATCGTTCTTAGATTATTTCCAAATGCTAAAGGAGTTATTGCTATTGAAGATGATAAGAAAGATGCTATAAGACTTATTAAAGATTATAGTGTTTCAGATACATCTTTCAGAGTAAAAATGGTTTACACAAAATATCCTCAAGGCTCAGAAAGACAGCTTATTAAAACAATAACTGGTAGAGAAATGAATTCAAAAATGAAGCCAGCTGATGTTAGATGTTTAGTATTAAATGTTGAAACCGTTTATGCTATTAGACAAGCTGTTGTTGAAAGTAGAGCATTAATTAGTAGAATTGTTACTATTTCTGGTGATGCTATTAGATATCCTGGAAATTATAATATTAGATTTGGAACAAGTATTAAAGAAGCTATTGAAGCTGCTGGAGGTTTTATTGCTAAACCGGAAAAATTATTAATTGGTGGACCTATGACGGGTGAGTCAATTTTTGATTTATCTAGACCTATATCAAAAGATGTAAATGCTATTTTAGCTTTTTCACAAGATCCAGTTATTAATGTTAAACAAACAAACTGTATTAGATGTGGAAGATGCCTAGAAGTTTGTCCGGAAGGTCTTATTCCTACAAACTTAGCAGATTATGCTGCATTAGGAAATTTAGATTATTTTGTTAAATATGATGGTAAAGAGTGTGTAGCTTGCGGATCTTGTTCCTATATTTGTCCAGCTAAAAGAAGTTTAGCTGAATTAATTATTACAACAAAGCGTATGCTTACAGAAGAGGTGTAAGGTGGCTAATAATCAACTTAGATTATCATTTATACCGCATATAAGAGATAAGGCATCAACAACAAGAATTATGTTTGATGTTGTTTTAGCGATGATTCCAGCTTGCGCTTTTGGTATATATAATTTTGGATTTAAGGCTTTGCTTATTATTGTTACATGCATTGCATCTTGTTTAGTATTTGAAATTCTATGGAATTTGCTTCTTAAAAAGAAAAATACTATTAACGATTTAACTGCAATTATTACAGGAATGGTTTTAGCTTTGAATCTTCCGCCAACGCTTCCATTTTGGATTGCAATTATAGGAAGTGGTTTTGCAATAATTATTGTTAAAATGTTGTTTGGTGGTATTGGCCAAAATATTGTTAACCCTGCATTAGGAGCTAAGTGCTTTTTACTTCTTTCTTTTGCCGGGCCAATGAATACTTTTGTTTATCAAAATATTCAAATTGCTACACCTGCTGAAATTATTAATGCATCAGGTAGTATCGATCTTGTTCAATTAATATTTGGTAATACTGCAGGTTGTATCGGCGAGACATGCACACTTGCTATTATCTTAGGAGCAGTTTATCTATTTATTAGAAGAATAATAGATTATAGAATTCCGCTGTTTTATCTTGTAACAGTTATTGTTTATGTAGCAATTTATTCTATATTTACTAGAGGAGGAATTGATCCAACATTCTTACTTTCTCATCTATTAAGTGGAGGAATTCTTTTCGGTGCATTTTTTATGGCTACTGATTACGTTACATGTCCAATAACAAACAATGGAAAGATTATTTACGGAATTTTATTAGGCATTTTAACAGCAACCTTTAAGATTTTCGGAAATCCAATAGGTGCAGTTGCTTACGCAATTATTATTGGCAACTTGGTTTCTCCTTTATTAGAAAAAATGACTCAAAGAAAAACATTTGGTAAGGGGGCACATTAATTATGCGTAAAACAAAAAACATTATCGCCCTAATATTAATTGTTTTACTTATGGGAGCATTAATAGTTGCTACTTATTTCTTTAGTAGAGATAGAATTTCCGCTAATGAATTAATAGATGTTGATGAAGCACACAATTTAATTTTTCCTGAATCCGACTCATTTATGCAAACTGAATATAATCCCGATTTGCTTCTTACATACTTAAATAGTGTTGGTTTTACAGATGAAGATATTGTTATTAAATCAATTATATATGCCAAAGATCAAGATGGTCGTGTTACCGGAATTTTGATTGATGTTTCTAGTTATAAAAGAAATGGTGGCTTAATCAATGTATCAATTGGAGTTAGAATCGACGGTACAATTAAAGATATGATTATATTAAATATAACTGATCAAAAAGGTTTGGACGTTCAAGTTGATACTGATAAGTTTTTAAATCAATTTAAAGATAAATTTGTAAAGAAATTTAATCTTGTTACAACAAATATAGTAGAAGAGGAAGATGTTTTAGAAGTTGTAGGTGCCCATGAAGCGTCACAATGTATGCTTAGTGCTGTTAATGGTGCACTTGAAACATATACTTTCCTAGATGGTACAGAGGGAGGTTTCTTGAACTACTAATGAAAGATAATATTTTTAAGAGATTATTTGAAGGAATGATTCGCTCTAATCCTATCGCAGTGTTGTGTTTAGGCTTATGTCCAGCGCTTGCTGTAACTACAACAGCTATTAATGGCATCGCTATGGGATTTATTACATTAGTAGTTTTAATAATAACCAACTTTATTATGTCTATCTTTAAAAGACTTTTAACAGGCGGATGGTGGCTATTTTGCTTTCTTTTAGTGTCATCTACCATTACAGTAATTGTTGATTTGTTAGTAAGAGCTCTTTATCCAGGTATTCATGAGACATTAGGTATTTTTATTCCACTTACAGCTATTAATACTTTAATCTTCGAAAGAGCAAGCAATTATTCTATAAGACATAATTTTGTTCTATCCATTTTTGATGGTATTGGAATGGGATTTGGTTATACAATCATGCTATTTATTATTGGTGCAATTAGAGAACTTATTGGGCTAGGAACAATTTTTGGACACCAAGTAATTTCTTCTGGACATACAGTTCCAATTATCGTTATGGCACCAGGTGGATTTTTTATTCTTGCATTTATTATTGCGTTAGCAAATAAACTAGGAGGTAGAAAATAATGGCAAAACTTATTTACGTTGCATTAATTACAGCTTTTGTAAATAACGTATATTTAACTTCTTCCTTCGGTGTTAAAACTGCTTTAGATGGTTCATATGAAGTTGAAAATGCACTTAAAATTTCAGTAAGTGTTTTAATTGTTACATCAATTGCATCAATAATTACTTGGCCAATTAACGAATATTTTTTAACTAGATATAATATTACTTTTTTGCAAACTGTTGTATTTTTAATAATTGAATTTTTCATTTGTGCAATTTCCAAAACTATTATTAAGAAATCATCTCCAGAACTTAATAGATCATTTGGTAATATTCCTTTCTTAATTCCTATTAATAGTGCAGTTTTAGGTGTAATATTAACAAACGTACAATCTGGATATAGTTTTATAAGAAGTTTTGTGAATAGTTTTTGTGGTGCGTTAGGATTCGCAATTGCGCTTTTAATATTATCTGGTATAAGAGAAAAGATTAGATTTAATGATGTACCGGCGCCTTTTGAAGGAATTCCTATTTTATTAATTAGTTCGGGACTTATGGCAATAGCGTTTTATGGATTTTCTAGTCTTTTATAAAACGAGATAATATTAATACTATTTAACGTTGGAGACTTTAACAGTGAATATTTTATTTTGTTTAACACCAAAAAATGATGTTGATATAATTTATGACGATGCTTCATTATTTAAAGCAATGCAAGTAATGGAGCAAAGAAATTATTATGAATTACCTTTAGTTAGTAGACAAGATGGTTCTTTTATTGGGACTATTTCAGCAGGTGATATTTTAGGATGTATAAAAGAAAATTTTAATTTATCATTAAAAGATTCAGCTGATTTTCCTGTTAGAAATGTTAAAAGAATTAGAGACTATAAAGCTGTTAAAGGTAATGCTGCAATTGAAGATATTATCGAAGTTATTTTATCTCAAAATTTTGTACCAGTTGTTGACGATGATAATACTTTTATTGGAATTGTAACCAGAGGCGATATAATTAAATATATGCATGGAAAATATCTTAATGAACATCCAGGCGTTCATGAAAATGCGATAAATAAAAAAGATTAATTAGGAGGCTTATCTTGCAAAAGAATGTTTACGAAGTTCTTGAAGAAAGAGGATTTATTGCTCAGTGCACACATCCAGAAGAATTAAAAGAACTATTAGGAAAAGAGAAAGTTAAATTTTATATTGGCTTTGATGCTACAGCTGATTCGTTAACAGTTGGTCATTTTCTTACGATTATGGCTATGAAACATATGCAAGAAGCTGGACATACTCCGGTTGCTTTAATGGGTGGCGGAACAACTATGATTGGCGATCCATCAGGCAAAAGTGACATGAGAAAAATGATGACTAAAGAAACTATTGATAACAACATTTTACGTTTTAAAGAACAAATTAGTCGTTTTTTAGATACTGATAAAATGATATTTGAAAATAATGCTGATTGGCTTCTTAATCTTAACTATGTTGAGTTTTTAAGAGAAATTGGTGTTCATTTTTCTGTAAATAGAATGCTTAGTGCTGAATGCTATAAGCAACGTATGGAAAGAGGACTTACATTCTTCGAGTTCAACTATATGATTATGCAATCTTATGACTTTTGGAAACTTCACGAAATTGATGATGTTTGTTTGCAAATGGGTGGAGACGACCAATGGTCAAACATCATTGGTGGCGTTGAACTTATTAGAAGAAAAGAACAAAAACCTGCTTTCGGCCTTACATTTAAGCTTCTTACTACATCAGAAGGAGTTAAGATGGGTAAGACTGTAAAAGGTGCTTTATGGTTAGATAAAGAAAAAACATCTCCATATGAATTCTATCAATATTGGAGAAATATTGAAGATGTTAAAGTTGAAGAATGCTTAGGTCTTTTAACTTTCCTTCCTATGGACGAAGTTAGAAGATTAGGCAGCTTAGAAGGTGCAGAAATTAATAAAGCTAAAGAAGTTTTAGCTTATGAAATCACTAAGATTGTTCATGGTGAAGAAGAAGCTAATAAAGCTCAAAAAGCTGCAAGAGAAGTATTTGGAGGCGCTGGTATAAGTGAAGATATGCCGACATATGAATACACTAAGGAAGCTTTTGCTGCCGCGGATGTCATCCAGGCTTTAGTAGATACAGGCCTGGCGGGAACACGTTCTGAAGGCAGACGTCTTATTGAAGGTGGTGGCGTATTAATAGGTGATGAAAAAGTAACAAATATTAAACGCACACTTATCGATGATGATTTAAAAGATGGCTCATTTGTTTTAAGAAAAGGAAAGAAAAAAGCTGTTAAAATCATTGTAAAATAAATTTAAGGCGGCACCTAAATAAGATGCCGCTTTGCATATAATTAGGAGGCTGAAAATGCATAAAGCATATGGTGTTAATGAATTAAGAAAAATGTATTTAGATTTCTTCGAATCGAAGGATCATCTTGTAATGAAAAGTTTTTCACTTGTCCCACATAATGACAAGAGTTTGCTTTTAATAAATGCTGGTATGGCGCCTTTAAAACCTTATTTTACGGGCCAAGAAGTGCCACCACGCAAAAGAGTTGCTACATGTCAAAAATGTATTCGTACAGGCGATATAGAAAACGTTGGAAAAACTGCTAGACATGGTACTTTCTTTGAAATGCTAGGAAACTTTTCTTTTGGAGATTATTTTAAGAAAGAAGCCCTTTCTTGGACTTGGGAATTCTTAACTGAATGGGTTGGCTTAGAACCTGATAGACTTTATCCATCTGTTTATTTAGATGATGATGAAGCTTTTGATATTTGGAATAAAGAAATCGGTGTTCCTGCTGAAAAAATTTCACGTTTTGGCAAAGAAGATAACTTCTGGGAACATGGTGCTGGTCCATGCGGTCCATGTAGCGAAGTTTATTATGACAGAGGCGAAGAATTTGGTTGCGGAAAACCAGATTGTAAAGTTGGTTGTGATTGCGATAGATATATTGAGATTTGGAACGATGTATTTACACAATTTGAAGGTGATGGAAAAGGTGGTTATGTTGAATTAGCTACAAAGAATATCGACACCGGAATGGGACTAGAAAGATTAGCTGTAGTTTCACAAGGCGTTGATTCTATTTTTGATGTTGATACTATTCAGGCTATTAGAGATAAAGTTTGTAAAGCTGCAAATGTTGAATATCATACTGATGAAAAGAAAGATATTTCTATAAGACTTATAACTGACCATATTAGAAGTGCTACATTTATGATTTCTGATGGTATTAACGCTTCTAACGAAGGAAGAGGATATGTTCTTCGTAGACTTATAAGAAGAGCAGCACGTCATATTCGCATGCTTGGTATTGATGATCATTTTATGCCAATTCTTTGTGAAACAGTAATTGAGTGTTCAAAAGATGCATATCCTGAATTAGAAGAAAAGAAGGCAATGATTTTAAAGACTCTTGCAGATGAAGAAACAAGATTCTATAAAACATTAGATCAAGGTATGAAAAAGTTAAACGAGATGTTAGAGCAAATGAAAGCAGAAAATAAAACTACGCTTTCAGGTGTAGATGCATTCAAACTTTATGATACTTATGGATTCCCATTAGATTTAACTAGCGATGTTTTAGAAGATAATGGTTTTGATGTTGATAAAGATGGTTTTGAAAAAGAAATGCAAAACCAAAGAGAAACTGCTAGAAATGCTAGAAAAACTACTAACTATATGGGTGCTGATGCAACTGTGTATGAAGAATTGCCAACAGGTCTTAAAACTGAATTTACAGGTTACGATTTTAAGGAAGATAAATCCGAAATTATTGCGCTTACAACAGAAGATTCTATTGCGGGTACTTTAGCTGAAGGTGATATAGGAACTATTATTGTTAGTAAAACTCCGTTCTATGCTACTAAAGGTGGTCAAGAAGCTGATAAAGGTATCATTAAAACTGATAATGCTGAATTTGAAGTTAAAGATGTTATTTCACTTCCTGGAGGCGTTACGGGGCATGTAGGAATTGTAACTAAAGGTCAATTTGTCCTTGATGAAAAAGTTGACTTAATTATTAATCAAGAAATTCGTGCTAACACAGCCAAGAACCATAGCGCAACTCACTTACTTCAAGCTGCACTAAGAAAAGTTTTAGGTGACCATGTTGAGCAGGCTGGTTCACATGTAACTGATAATGAACTTAGATTTGACTTTACTCATTTTTCTGCTATGACTAGTGATGAAATTGCAAAAGTTGAGAAAATAGTAAACGAAAAAATTAATGAATTTATTGATGTTAATACTGACGTAATGGATATAGAAGAAGCTAAAAAGAGCGGAGCTATGGCTTTATTCGGTGAAAAATATGGCGATAAAGTTAGAGTTGTTAAGATGGGTGATTTTTCTAAAGAACTTTGCGGTGGAACTCATGTAGATAATACTGGTTCAATTGGAATGTTTAAGATTATTTCAGAAGGCTCTGTTGCTTCTGGCGTAAGAAGAATCAGTGCTATTACATCTTTAAATGTATTAAAATATTTTGATAATATCGAAAAGAAATATAATGAAGCTGCTAAAGTAGCTAAGGCTGAACCAGATAAGTTAATTGAAAAGATTGAAAGTTTGAACAATCAAATTAAAGAATTACAATCTGAAATTGCTTCTCTTAAGAGTGCTAACGCAAAAGATGCATTAGGAGATATTTCTCCAGAAGTTATTAATGGAATAAATTTCGTAGCTAGAAAACTTGATGGTGTCGGCATGAACGAACTTAGAGATTTAGGCGATCAAATTAAAGATAAAATTGGCGAAGGCGTTGTAGTTTTAGCTTCAACTGTTGATGGAAAAGTAAACTTAATTGTTACTGCTACTAATGAAGCTCAAAGTAAAGGCGCACATGCAGGAAATATTATCAAAGAGATTGCACCATTAGTTGGTGGCGGTGGTGGTGGCCGTCCTAACATGGCTCAAGCTGGTGGCAAAAATCCTGAAGGAATCGATGCTGCATTAGAAAAAGCAAAGACTCTACTGTAATATTTTTGTAATAATATTTTAAATAATAATATATAATTTTTTGGTAAAATCTCCTATGTATATTATAAATATTCATAGGAGATATTTTTATGAAGTGTCCAAAATGTGGGTTTGAAGTAGACAGTAATGATGTATTTTGTCCTAATTGTTCATCACCATTACGCGTTACTGCTGATTATGACCTTATACAGGCTGAAATTGGTGGCAAAGTTGATCAATACCTAAGTAAAGATTTTGAATTAGAACATGATAATTCTATAGATGATCCTATCAAGAGTGAGTTTACTATTGATGCTATAGATATTAATAGACCTAAAAGAAATCGTCCTTCAAATATTCCAGAAGAAACAATAGCTATTACTAGAAGCGTTTACGGGGAAGATACCGTCTTTAAAACAGATGGTTTATTAGATTATCCTACTGATGATGAACGCGAAGTAGATGAACCTTCTGAAGAAGAATTAGAATATAGAAGAAGACGTGCTAAAGCTAGAGCAAAAGCTAAAGCTAAAAAGAAGAAAATAATTATTATTTGTTCAATTGTTTTAGCTGTATTAGTTATTATTGGTGTTGTTTTAGGTGTTGTTTTTGGTGGTAAAAACAAGAAAAAACCTGATATTAAAGATACTATTGAGTGCAATCTTAAAGATGGTGAAACTTACCAAACACCGTTATCTATTAATATTGCATCAAAAAATAATTTTAGGCTTTTCTATACTTTGGATGGAACTGAGCCAACTATTACTTCAAATAAATTTGGTCAATCTATTCAAATAGATAATAAAAATTATGCAGAGTATGTTAAGAGTGAAGATGGAGAAGTTATTCTTAAAGTCGTTAGCTTTAATAATTCATCTGTAAAAGCTGCAACTTTTACAATAAAATTCTATGTTAAAAAAGCTGCAATAACGCCGCCTACAATTGAACCTGCTAGCGGTGATTATAGTCAAGCAACGCAAATTACAATTACTGCAGAAGAAGGACTTTCTATTTATTATACTTTCGATGGAACTGTTCCTACAGCATCTTCGAATAGATATGATGGACCTATTCAAATGAAACGTGGCAACTATGAATTAAAAGCTATTGCTATTGATAGTTCAGGAATGCAAAGCGAAGTAACTTCTGTTGTATATAACTTAAATATTCCTGCAAAAGTTTCTTATGATGATGCATTTAATTTAGTTGTTAAATATCTAAAAGATAGATCATTAATAGAATCGGACACACCTGTTTCGGGACATGAATATCCTGTTTCAGATGGAGGAACTAGAAAAGTTACTTCTGGTGGCGATTGTACAATTGATGATAAAGCTTATTATGTATTCCAAATTGATTACATGAGTGAAGATAAAACAATTCAATCTACTACTTATTTAGGAGTTGAAGATCAAGGTGGAAGTATTAGTAGTTTAAGCAGAAGCGGAGATAGATATATTATTGGATAATGATTAAAATTATTGCGGTCGGAAAGATTAAAGAGAAGTTTTATAACGATGCTATTTGCGAATATCTAAAAAGGTTATCATCTTATACTAAGATTTCAATTGTTCAGGTACAAGATGAAAAAGACAGTGATATATCTAAACAAAAAGAAGCTGAAAATATATTAAAAAATATTAAAGAGACAGATTATGTTATTTCGTTAGAAATAAATGGAGAAAAGCTTTCTTCAGAAGAGTTAGCAAATTTTATTGATAAAAGAAATCTTGAAGGTAATTCAAACTTAGTTTTTGTAATAGGCGGTTCTTTAGGATTAGAGAAAAGCGTAATTAATAGAGCTAACTATCATTTAAGTTTTTCTAAAATGACTTTTCCGCATCAATTAATGAGAGTTATATTATTAGAGCAAATATATAGAGCTTATAAGATTATAAAAGGAGAGCCGTATCATAAATAGGCATCTTTACATAAACATATTATCGTAATAAAATAATCAATGCGATTTATTTACGGAGGTAATTATGGATTCTTTGAAAATTTATAAATCATCATCCATCGGAGATGTTGAAGTTACTGAGGATGTAATTGCAATTATCGCTGGAATTGCTGCTACCGAAGTTGAAGGCGTACATTCTATGGCTGGTAACATTACTAACGAAATTGTAGCAAAACTCGGAAAACAAAACCTATCAGCTGGCGTGCAAGTTACATGTATTGAAAATATTGTTTCTGTCAAATTAGCTATTACAGTTGAGATGGGATGCAAGATTAATGAGGTTTCAACATTAGTTCAAGAAAAAGTAAAAAGTGCAATTGAGAGCATGACCGGACTTACTGTTGAGAGCGTTGATATAAGAATTGCAAATGTGAACGTTGACAATTGATAAAGAAAATTTAATAAGGTGTCTTTTTGACATCTTATTTTTTATATTTTTACAAAGGATTAATTATGAAAGTTGATAGACGAACAGAACTAAGAGAAGTTACATTTTTAATATTATTTAGATTGTTTTTTTTCGAGAAAAGTGAAGTCGAAGCACAAATAAAAGCTTTTTTTGAAGGTGAAGATAATTTTACTAACGATGAAAAGCAATATATCGGAAATAAGGTTTTAACAATATTAGATATAATTCCTGAAATTGATGAAGAACTAGATAAAGTTAGTATTGGATGGAAAACTAAAAGGATGTCTAAAGTTGATCTTACAATATTAAGATTAGCTTATTATGAAATAAAATTTGATGAATCTATTCCTAATTCAACTTCAATTAATGAAGCTGTTGAATTAGCAAAAAACTATGGAGAAGATAACTCAAGTTCATTTGTAAATGGTATTTTAGCAAAAGTAGTTTCTAATGAAGGCTGATAAGAATATTTATTCTGTTGGACAAGTAAATAATTATATTAAATCACTTTTAAGAGATGATTTCGTTTTAAGCAATCTTTATATTAAAGGTGAACTTTCTAATTTAAAATATCATTCTTCTGGACACATATATTTTTCATTAAAAGATGAAACTGGTGTTATTGCTGGCGTTATGTGGGCTTCTGACGCATCTAGATTAAAAATTAGACTTCAAGATGGAATGAAAGTTGTAATTCATGGGAGCATTGGAGTTTATGAAATTGCTGGCAAATACCAAATTTATGCTAAATCAATTGAAGAAGAAGGTATCGGAGATTTAGCAAAAGCTTTTGAAGAACTTAAAAATAGATTAGAAGAATCTGGAATGTTTTCTGATGAATATAAAAAAACTATTCCTACTTTTGGATATAAAATTGGTGTTGTGACGGCTCAGACAGGTGCTGTAATACAAGATATTTTTAATGTTGCATCTAGAAGAAATCCTTATTCACAAATTTATTTATATCCAGCACAAGTTCAAGGAGAAGGTGCAGCAAATACTATTGTTAGTGGAATTAAATATTTAGATTCAATGACTCTTGATGTAATTATTATAGGTAGAGGCGGTGGGTCTTTAGAAGATTTATGGCCTTTTAATGAAGAAATAGTAGCAAGAGCAATTTTTAATGCATCAACACCAATTATAAGCGCGGTGGGACATGAAACAGATTTTACTATTGCTGATTTTGTTTCTGATTTAAGAGCGCCAACACCTTCTGCAGCCGCTGAGTTAGCTGTATTTGATTACAATGCTTTTCAAAACGATTTAGCTTCTTATGAGTATACACTTAAAAGAGAATTCGATTCAAAATTAAATAAAGTAAAAAGTTTAGTTGAAAATTATAAATTAAAAGTAGAATCTTTATCTCCTGAAAATAAAATATTATTGCAAAAAAATCGATTAGATGAGATTTCAAAAAATCTTAAATACTTAATTGGTGATAAATTAAATTCTTACAAAGAAAACTTTTCGTTATATGCAGAAAAGTTAGAGGGTAGATCTCCATTAAAAAGATTTTCGCAAGGATATGTATTTGCAGTTGATAAAAATAAAAAACCGCTTAAAAGTATTAATCAAATAGAAATTGATGATGTATTAAATATTAATGTTACTGATGGGCAAATTGAAACTAAAGTTATTTCAAAGAAAGAGGTTAGTTATGAATAAAGATCAAACTTTAGAGCAAGCTTTTTCAAGTTTAGATGAAATTCTAGAAAAAATGGAAAGTGATGAACTATCTTTAGACGATTCTTTTGCATTGTATAGTAAAGGACTTGAGCTTCTTAAGTTTTGCAATGAAAAGATTGAAAAAATTGAAACTGATATTAAACTTGTAACTGAAAATTCACAAAAATAATATTTAATTAAAACTATGATTCTAGATAAAATTAATAAAGCAAACGATATAAAGAAAGTTTTACCTTCAGAATATAATGGGCTAGCTAAAGAAATCAGAGATTTTTTAGTTGAGAATGTAAGTAAAACAGGAGGGCATTTAGCTTCTAGTTTAGGTGCTGTTGAACTTACTATGGCTTTACATATATGTTTAGACTTAAATAAAGATAAAATTATTTGGGATGTTGGACATCAATCTTATGCTCATAAAATATTAACTGGTAGAAAAAATGAATTTTCCACATTAAGACAATATGGTGGTCTTAGTGGCTTTCCTAAAAAAAGAGAAAGTGAATATGATGTATATAATACAGGCCATTCATCTACATCTATTGGTGCAGGTTTAGGTTTTGCTTATTCTGCACAAAAAAATAATGAAAATTCTACCATAGTTGCAGTTATTGGTGACGGTTCATTAACTGGCGGATTAGCTCATGAGGCTATTAATAATGCAACTCAACTTAAAAGAAACTTTATTATTATTTTGAATGATAATAATATGTCGATTTCGAAAAATGTAGGTGGTCTTTCTACTTATCTTTCAAAAATTAGAGCTGGTGAAAATTATATTGAGCTTAAATCTGGAATAGAAAGAACTTTAACAAAACTTCCTGGTGGAGGATATGTTGTAAAAGGTATTAAAAAGACAAAGCATTCTATTAAACAACTTTTAGTTCCTGGTATGCTTTTTGAAAATATGGGCCTTACTTATTTAGGACCTGTTGATGGACATAATATTAATGATTTAATTGAGATTATTAATGAAGCTAAAAATATAGAGCATGCGGTTGTTGTGCATGTTTGCACTAAAAAAGGTAAAGGTTATGCACCAGCTATGGAAAATCCTTCATTATTCCATGGTATTGGACCTTTTGATATTAAAAATGGAAATCCTATAGGAAATGATAAAACAACTTATACCGATGTATTTTCAAATGCTTTAATTAAAGAGGCTGAACATGATGAAAATATTGTTGCTATTACGGCTGCGATGGCAGATGGAACAGGCTTAGAAGCTTTTGCTAAAAAATTCCCAGATAGATTTATTGATGTAGGAATAGCAGAAGAATTTGCAACTGTTTATGCGGCAGGTTTAGCATCAGGAAATATTAAACCGTTTGTTGCTATTTATTCGTCATTTTTACAACGAGCTTTTGACCAAATTATGATGGATGTTTGCATACAAAATCTTCCTGTTACATTTTGTATAGATAGAGCGGGTTTAGTTGGAAATGATGGTGAAACACATCAAGGTATTTTTGATCTTTCATACTTAAGTTTAATACCAAATATGAATGTTTTTGCTCCTAAAAATGCAGCTGAATTAAGACAAGCTATTTCTTTTGCTGTTTCATTTAATGCACCACTAGCTATAAGATATGGACGCGGAAAAGCTTTTGAAGGTTTAGAAGAATTTAATGCGCCTATAGTTTTAGGTAAAAGTGAAGAATTATATCTAGAAAAAGATATAGCGCTTTTAGCTGTTGGTTCAATGGTTGAAACAGCTTTAGAAGTTAGAACTATATTAAAAGATAAAGGATATAATGTTTCTTTGATTAATGCTAGGTTTGTAAAACCAATTGATGAAGAAGAATTATTTAAGTTAAGCCAGACACATAAATATTTTATTACTATTGAAGAAAATGTTATTAATGGCGGATATGGAATGGCTGTACTTAGATTTGTTAACAATTATAACTTAGATAACAAAGTTATAACTATTGCACTTCCGAATACATATATTGAGCAAGGAACAAGAGACGAACAATTAAGAGATTCTTTATTAGATACTGATTCTATTATTAAAAGAATTTTAGATATTATTGAAGATTAATATGAAAAAAAGATTAGATGTTTTAGTTTGCGAACAAAATCCTGAAATTTCTAAAAGCCAAGCTCAAAGAATTATTATGAGTGGCGTAGTGTTTGTTAATAACCAAAAAGAATTAAAAGCTGGCTCTATGTTTTCAGATGACACTATTGTAGAAATTAGGGGTAATACATTAAAGTATGTTAGCAGAGGCGGACTAAAACTTGAGAAAGCTATTAATAATTTTCCTATTAACTTAGATGGGAAAATTTGCATGGATATAGGATCTTCTACAGGTGGCTTTACTGATTGCATGCTTCAAAATGGCGCAAAAAAAGTTTATTGCGTTGATGTTGGCAAAGGTCAACTCCATTACAAATTAAGAGAAGATAATAGAGTGGTTGTAATGGAAAAAACAAATATTAGGTTTGTAACACCAGATATGATAGAAGATGTTATTGACTTTATAAGCATTGATGTTTCTTTTATTTCTTTGACATTAGTATTACCTGTTGCTATAAATTTATTAAACGATAATAAAGAAATGGTTATGCTTATTAAACCTCAATTTGAAGCAGGCAAAGAAAAAGTTGGAAAGAAAGGCGTTGTTAAAGAAAGCGCGATACATGAAGAAGTAATAGAAAAGATTGTAAAATTTGTTTTAGATAATAATTTACATATTGCTGGATTAACTTTTTCACCAGTAAAAGGACCAGAAGGTAATATTGAATATTTATTATATATAAATAATTCAAGCGATTATAATTTTGAAATGGATGAAATATCAAAAGTTGTTTACTTAGCACACGAGGAATTAGACAAATGAAAAAATTCTTTACAGTAACAAACGAATCTAAAGATTGTGAATCAAAGGTAACAAATGAGGTCATTTCTTATTTATTATCTATTGGCATGACATGCACCGGCTCGCTTTCTATTAACCAAAATTCAGAGGGCAATTATACACATGTTTATTCTAAAGATGTAAACCCTGAAACAGAATTTATTTTAATTTTGGGTGGAGATGGAACTTTTATTCATATTGGTAAAGATTTAAATGACTTAAATATTCCTATAATTGGAATTAATTTAGGTAAGCTTGGATTTTTAACTGAAGTAGATCTTGAACAATATAAAGATGCATTTGTTCATATAATAAAGGATGAGGTTCATATTGAAAATAGGATGGTTTTAGAAGCATCTGTTATTAGAAATGGCAAATCAGTTTTAGATGTTCTTGCTTTTAATGATATTGTTCTTACAAAAACTAAAACCAAAGGCGTTATTGATTTTGATGTTAATGTTAACGATAGATTCTTAAATAGTTATAGTTCTGACGGCATTATTATTTCTACACCTACAGGCTCTACAGGCTATAATTTGTCAGCAGGAGGTCCTGTTGTTTATCCAACTGCTGAGATTATTTTAGCTACTCCTATTTGCGCTCATACACTTAACTCTAGAACTATTGTATTTTCTGCTGATGCTGTTATTGATTTAGTTGCTAAAAATAGAATTAGCGAAGAAGAAAGTGAAATGATTGCAACTTTCGATGGAGAAAATGATATTCTCTTAAACAATGGGGATATTATAAGATGTAAAAAGAGCTGCGCAACTGTAAAAATACTAAGATTAAATAATATTAGTTTTGTTGAGCATCTTGGAAGGAAAATGAGATAAATGAAACCATTAATTTTAATGATTCTAGATGGATATGGTATTAGTAACGAAGTAACTGGTAACGCTATTAAGGCTGCTAAAACACCTGTTATGGATTCTTTAATGAGCTCATATCCTTTTATCTTAGGTAATGCTAGCGGACTTGATGTTGGCCTTCCAAAAGGTCAAATGGGCAACTCTGAAGTTGGACATTTAAACATGGGTGCTGGAAGAATTGTTTACCAAGATTTAACAAAGATAACAAAATCTATTGAAGATGGTGATTTTTTCAAAAAAGAAGAACTATTAGATGCAATTAATAATTGCAAAGCTAATAATTCTAATCTTCATTTATATGGTCTATTATCTGACGGAGGTGTTCATAGTGATATATCACATCTTTATGCTTTATTAAGACTTTGTAAAGATAATAACTTTGATAATGTTTTTGTACATTGTTTTATGGATGGCCGTGACACATCTCCTACATCTGGAATTAACTATATAAAAGATTTACAAAATAAAATTAGCGAAATAGGTGTAGGTCAAATAGCCTCTATTATTGGTAGATATTATGCAATGGATAGAGATAATAGATGGGAACGAATTAGCAAAGCATATTTTGCTTTAACTAAAGGTGAAGGTAATTTATTTGAAGATCCTATTAAAGCTGTAGAAGAATCTTACGCTAATAATATTACAGATGAATTTATTGAGCCAATAGTTATTACAAAAGATAATAAGCCAATTACTTTAATTAGTGATAATGACAGTATTATCTTTTATAATTTTAGACCTGATAGAGCTAGAGAAATTTCTAAATGTTTTTGTTTTGAAGACTTTGATTTCTTTGATAGAGGTAAAAAAATAAATACATATTATGTTTGCTTTACTGAAATTGATGTAACTATAACGGCGAAACATGTTGTATTTAAGGAAGAAGAAATAGTAAATACTTTTGGTAAGTATATTTCTGATAAAGGTCTTAAACAAGCTAGAATTGCTGAAACAGAAAAATATGCGCATGTTACATTTTTCTTTAACGGCGGAGTTGAAGAACCTAATAAGAATGAAGATAGATTTTTAATTCCATCTCCAAAAGTTGCTACTTATGATTTAGAACCTAAGATGAGTGCAAGTAAGGTTTGTGATAAATTAATAGAAGTTATTAATGCTAAAGAGCATGATGTAATTATTATTAATTTTGCAAATCCTGATATGGTAGGACATACGGGAAATTTTGAAGCTGTAGTTAAAGCTATCGAGTTTATAGATGAATGCATAGGAAAAGTAGTAGACGTAGTAAAAGAAAATGACGCTACGATGTTTTTATGTGCTGACCATGGCAATGCTGAAGAATTAATTAATCTTTCTAATGGCGAGAGTTGGACAGCTCATACAACTAACTTAGTACCATTTATTTTAATTAATGGGCCAAAAGGTAAAACTCTTAAAGAAGGTGGAAGGCTTTGCGATATTGCGCCTACACTTTTAGAACTTTTAGGCCTTGAAAAGCCAATAGAAATGAGCGGAGAAAGTTTACTTATTTAATTTATTTTTTTCTTGATATCATATTTCTATTATGCTATTATTCTAATGTTGTAGGTAAAGGAGGAACAGTTTTGTTTTATTTAATTGCAACTATAATTGTAACAATAGCGAGTGTAATAATGATTCTTGTTATTTGCCTTCAAGAAGGCAAATCAGCAGGTCTTTCTGGTTCAATAAGTGGTGGTTCAGATACATATTGGAGCAGAAACAAAGGTAGATCGAAAGAAGGCCGATTAGAGCGAATAACTCAGATTACTGGAATTGTTTTATTCGTCTTAGCGATTTTGCTAAATGTCGGACTTTTCACTAATCTTTAATCATTAAACACTCTCGATAGAGAGTGTTTATTTATATAGTATGTTATATTATGGGTAAAGATAATTACAAGCTAATAGCTAATAACAAAAAAGCTTATCATGAATATTTTGTTGAAGAAACTTACGAAGCCGGCATTGAACTAGTTGGCACAGAAGTTAAATCTTTAAGAATGGGAAAGTGCTCCGTTAAGGAGTCTTTTATTCGTGAAAAAAATGGTGAGCTTTTAGTTTATGGAATGAATATTTCTCCATATGAGAAAGGAAATATATTTAATAGAGACCCTTTACGTATAAGAAAGTTACTTTTACATAAAGATGAAATTAGAAAAATTACTGCTTATACGATGCAACAAGGTTGTACTATTATTCCTCTTAAAGTTTATTTTAAGGGAAGCCTTGTTAAAGTAGAAATTGGTCTTTGCAAAGGTAAAAAACTTTACGACAAGAGAGCAGATATTGCAAAAAAAGATCAGCAACGAGAAGCTGCTAGAGATTTTAAGATAAAAACTTTTAAATAAGGGAAAAATTATGGCTATTTGGAACGAAGCAAAAGAATGCATGAGTAGAGATGAACTTACTAATCTTCAAAATGCAAGACTGAAAAAAGTTGTAAATAATGTGTATCACAACGTAGACTTCTATAGAAAGAAGATGCAAGATTTAGGTATTGAACCTGGTGATATTAATGGAATTGAAGATTTATCTAAGCTTCCTTTTACTACAAAAGCGGATTTAAGAGATAATTATCCTTTTGGTTTATTTGCTGTTCCTAAATCAGAAATTGTTAGACTGCATGCTTCTTCAGGCACAACGGGCAAATCTACAGTAGTAGGATATACACGTCGTGATATTGAGAACTGGTGTGAATGTATAAGCAGATGCCTTTCTATGGCAGATTTAGGAAAAGACGATGTAATTCAAGTTGCATTTGGTTACGGCCTTTTTACCGGTGGTTTAGGAGCTCATTATGGCGTTGAGCATTTAGGAGCTACTGTTGTTCCTCAATCTACAGGCAATACTAAAAAGCTTATTAATATGATGATAGATTTTGGCGTTACTGGACTAATGTGCACACCATCTTATCTTACTCATATTGCTGAGACAATTGAAGAAATGGGTGTTAAAGACAAAATTAAACTTAAAGCAACCTTAAACGGAGCCGAACCATGGACGCAGGCTATGAGAGAAGACCTTGAAAAACGTCTTGGAATCAAAGCTTATGATATTTATGGATTAAGTGAAATGATGGGTCCTGGCGTAGCATGCGACTGCGGTAATAATTCAGGTATGCATATATTTGAAGATCATTTCTTACCTGAAATTATTGATCCTAATTCTTTAAATAATTTAGATGATGATATAACTGGAGAATTAGTATTTACTTCTTTAACAAAAGAAGGTATGCCTCTTTTAAGATATAGAACGCGTGACTTAACTAGTATTAATCACAGTCCATGCGAATGCGGAAGAACTCTTGCTAGAATTTCTAGATTCAAGGGTAGAAGTGATGACATGCTTATTATTAGAGGTGTTAATGTATTTCCATCTCAAATTGAAACAGCACTTCTTTCTATTGATGGAACTACTCCTAATTATCAGATTATCGTTAATAGAGAAGGTGCTTTAGATTCACTTACTGTTTTAGTTGAAGTTGAAGAAAAATTCTTCTCTGATGAAATTAGACATCTTGAAAGTCTTACTAAAAAGATTTCTTATTCGATACAGCAAGCTATTGGTCTTGCAACAAAAGTTAAACTTGTTGAGCCAAAAACTATTGAAAGAACTGACAGTAAAGCTAAACGAGTTATTGATTATAGAAAGTTTGATTGAGGTGTTAATATGGCATTTAAACAATTATCAGTTTTTTTGGAAAATAGAGAAGGCAGATTAGAAGATTTGTTTGCTTCATTTGTTGAAAATAATATTGATATTAAATCTTTTTCTCTTGCTGAAAATAGTGATTATGGGATTTTAAGACTTATTGTGTCTGAACCAGATAAAGCTAAAGACATCTTAAAAGCAAAAGATTTCAGCGCATCTGTAAGCGAGGTAGTTGCTGTTAAATTAGACGGTGGTTTTACTTCTATAAAAGAATTAACAGATGCTGTATCTAGCACAACAAATATTGAATATATGTATGTACTTGATACAAATGTAAATAATCAATCAATTGTTTTTAAGACTAATAATGTTTCTGAAACAGAAGAATTATTACGTTCTAAAGGATTTAATTTAATCGAATCTATATAAATAGAGTGCACTTTGAATATTTAATACGGGGCTGTACAGGTTTCGACGGGGTTTTAGAAGTTTATTAAGCCACTGGTAGCGGGTAACTACCTTAAAAGATCCAATTAAATTTAAACGCTAAAACAAATACTTTAGCAGCAGTTGCCTAAGTGCAACTTGTCGAATTAAAGAAGCCCGCAGCTTTAATTTCGGCATCATCCTTGCGGGAAACTCTTTAGCCTAAGCTTGTAAGTTAAAGAACATTTTCAAGCTACCTTAATAGAAAGTCTGTCATTGGGGATTTTATTAAGGGAATCAAAATTTCAATGACTATAGTGGAAGAAAGATAAGTGGAAGAAATTTCGGACAGGGGTTCGATTCCCCTCAGCTCCATAAAAATAAAACACCCATACGAAGTATAGGTGTTTTATTTTTATATTGTTTTAATGAGGGGAATCGAACAAGGAGGGAGCGAGTACGAAGTACGAGCGGAAGGAGAAGGTCCAGTGGACCTTCGACGCCGACGCGGCCTGAAAGGCGGCTGAGCCGCCGGAGGGATTCCCCTCAGCAAAATCGGAGAGTAAGTCTACTTTTTGAAGGTGATTTTGCGTTTTTAAGGGGTTTTCTCTCCGATTTTTCAAATTTTATTCATACTTAATTCATAATCTTTTGGTGGAATAATAGAGTAGTAATTAACTGATTTGAAAGGAACGACGAAACATGAAAAAACTACTTATTATTTTAACTTCTATTTCTTTATGTTTTGCTTTGTGCGCATGTAGCGTTAATAAAGCTAGCAAAGACACATCTGATTATTCATTAGAAAATTTACAAAAGAAATATTCAAACGCACATTTATTAGTACTAGATAATAATACTGCTACTTTAGACGGAGAAAAATTAAAGGATTATGCCTATGTTTGGGAGTATGTTCCATCTATGGAAGAGCCAGTTTATACTGGCGAGAAACCGGATGATTCAATGTGTTATATAGCACATGATATTATCTATTATCCTGAAATAGATGCTTCATTATTTACTCAAGAAAATTATGATGGCGAAGTAGAGTGGGTAACTCATTTTACAAATGAAAATCTAAAAGATTATCTTTTCTCAACTCTTCCAGTTTTAGGAACAGACCTACCTACAGATATGATGCACTCTAAAGAAGATGCATTTAATAATCCTGTTATTCATATTACGCGGCCAGGTGAATATATTGTCGAAGGTACATTCAACGGACAACTATTTATCGATTTAGGAGATAAAGACGAAACTTTTGATGATGCAGATAAAAAAGTTACGTTAATTTTTAACGGCGCTGATATTACATGTAGTGTTGCTCCTAGTGTTGTTTTCTATAGTTTATATGAATGTGACAACGAATGGGAAGATGCTGAAGAACATACAGGAACAGTTGATATTACTGATGCAGGTGCAAAAGTTATTTTAGTTGATGGAACAGAAAATAATTTTTCTGGAACAAATATCTTTAGATTATTAAAACCAACATACAAAGATGAAGGAACAACGGTTCAAAAGAAAATCACTAAAATGGATGGTGCTTTCTATAGTTTTGTTTCGCTTCTTATTGAAGGTAATACTGGTATCATGAATATTAATGCACCTACTTATGAAGGTCTTGATAGCGAACTTCATTTAACAATAAATGGTGGCTATATTAATATCGTATCTAACGATGATGGAATCAATGTAAATGAAGATGAAGTATCTGTATTTACTATGAATGGTGGTAGACTAACAATTTTTGCCGGTCAAGGTGCAGAAGGTGATGTTATTGATTCAAATGGATTTATTACAGTTAATAGTGGAACAATTTTAGGAGCATCTCCATCAGTTGCTGATGAAATTTTAGATTCTGATTCAGGAACAACAATAGGTGATAATGCAACAATAATAAATAATACAGCTTCTATTCAAGGTGGTATGCCGATGCAACCTGGAAAAGAGGGGATGCAAGGAGCACCAGAACCTCCAGAAGGAATGCCTCGTACGGGATTCGAGCATAAGTAGAAATTATTAATAAAATTTCATATAATATTATGTATGAAAAATGTATTAATTACTGGTGTGGCAGGCGGAATGGGTTATGCCACAGCCACCTTACTAGAAAAGAACGGCTTTAAAATATTTGGCCTAGATTATTTAGAACCAACCGGAGAATTTAATTGGCAGTATTTTAAGTGCGATTTGACAGACATGGAGTCGGTTAAAAACGCATACAAAGAGATTTCTGCACAGTTAGATTCTCCTTTTGACGCTATAATACATTTTGCTGGCAAGTATGATATGAACTCTCTTATAGAGATGAGTGAAGAAGACTTTGTAGGTATCTTTAATATCAATGTATTTGCTATTTATAGAGTTAATAAAGTATTTTATCCATCTTTATCAAAACAGGGCAGAATGGTGATTACAGCGTCTGAATTAGCACCTCTAGATCCACTTCCATTTAATGGGATTTATGGTATTACCAAGACGACAATAGAGAAGTATTGCCATTCACTTAGAATGGAACTTCAATTACATGGTCAGAAGGTAATTGAGATTAGACCAGGTGCTGTAGAAACTAAACTTTTAGATGTAAGCACTAATAAAATTAAAAGATTTGTAGATAATACTAAGCTCTATAAAGTCAGTGGAAAGAATTTCTTAAAAATAACAAATAGTATTGAAGCAAAAAGTATTCCAACAATAAAAATAGCAGAACTTGTTTATAAAATTCTTTGCGCTAAAAATCCAAAATTTATTTATAATATTAATAGAAATCCATTACTTTTAATTTTGAATGCATTACCAGATAGATTTCAAACGTGGATAATAAAAAAAATATTGGCGAGCAGAGCCGACACAACTTTTTTCAGAGCGTATTAGCGGGTGAAAAAAAATAGTGCGGGATGCGAGCATAAGTATAAAACAATGGGAATTTTTACGAAAAACAAAATCTTTTATAAGAAAGTATTTACAATAATGTTGCCAATTTTATTTCAAAATGTGGTAACTAATTTAGTAAGCCTTGTTGACAATATAATGGTCGGTCAAGTAGGAACCGAACCTATGTCGGGTGTTGCTATTGCGAATCAATTAATTTTTGTTTTTCTTTTAAGTATTTTCGGCGGAATATCAGGTGCCGGAATTTATACATCTCAATTTTATGGTCAAGGCAATAATAAGGGCATTGCACATTCTTTCAAGATGAAGTTGTATCTTGCTATAGGTTGTGTTATTGTTTTTGCTTTTATTTTCTTTGTATTTGGTTCAGATCTAATAAATATTTTCTTGCATGAAGGTAATGAAAATCTTGATTTGAATGCAACATTTAATTATGGTCTTCATTATCTAAGAATAATGACAATTCAGATGATTCCGTTTGCTCTTATGCAGGTATATTCTTCTACCATAAAAGAATGCGGCGAAACTATGTTACCACTTAAAGCTAGTTTGATTGCTGTTGCAGTTAATGTAGTAGGTAACTATATTCTTATTTTTGGAAAGTTTGGAGCGCCAGCTTTAGGTGTAACTGGTGCAGCTATAGCAACTATTATCGCAAGATTTGTTGAGTGCGCAATTCTTATTATTTACACTCATAAAAATAAGGAAAGATTTTTATTTATTAAAGAAGTATTTAAGTCATTTAAAATCCCAATTGGCTTAGCAAAAGAAATGATTAAGAAGACATTACCACTTTTAATAAATGAAGTATTGTGGTCTGCAGGAATAGCTATGCTTAATCAATGCTATTCAATGAGAGGATTAGAAGTTGTTTCAGCAACAAATATATCATCAACAGTCGTTAATCTTTTTTCATGCGGTATGATGGCTATGGGAACGACAATATCAATTATGGTAGGTCAAAGATTAGGACAGGGCAAGCTAAAAGAAGCAATAAAAGAGGATAAGCTTCTTATTACATTGTCAGTATGCATCACTATATTGCTTGCCGGAATATTAGCTTTGTGTGCATCGCCAATAGCTAATATATATAACACAACCGATATGGTTAAGACATTAGCAACGAGATTCTTATGGGTTTCTGCATTGTTTATGCCTTTTGATGCAATTACGCATGGGTCTTATTTTACATTAAGAAGTGGTGGGAAAACTTTAATTACATTTTTATTTGATTCATTTTTCCTTTGGGCTGTATATGTAACAACAGCATTTATACTTTCGAGATTTACAACTCTTCCTATATTTGCAATTTATTTTATAGTTAATTCGTTATATGTTTTAAAAAGCATAATAGGAATAATAATGGTACGATCAAAGAAGTGGGTTGTTAACCTAGTAGAAAATAAATGAAAAATAAATTCGATATTATTATAATTGGTGGCGGTGTTTTAGGTTGTATGTGCGCCAGAACATTCGCTAAATATGATTTAAACATTTGTGTCTTAGAAAAAAGAGAAGACGTCGCTACTGGCATGACTAAATCTAATCTAGGAATAGTTTATGCTGGATATGATATGAAACCAGGTTCATTAAAAGCTTCTCTTTGCGTTAAAGCTAATGAAACTTTAGAGGAAACATGCAAAGAGTTAGATGTTCCTTTTATTAGAACTGGTTCTTTAATGGTTTCATACGGTCCTAAAGGTGATGCCTCGCTAAAAAGAAAATATAATGATGGAATTAAGAATGGAATAAAAGGTCTTAATCTAATAAGTGGACAAGAAGCTGAAAAGCTAGAACCTAATATTAAAAAAGGAATAACAAGTGCGCTTTTAAGTGAAACAACAGCTCTAGTATTCCCATTTAGTCTATGCATTGCAGCATATGAAAATGCAAAAGATAATAGCGTTAAATTTAAATTTGAAGAAGAAGTTATTAATTTAGATTATCTAGAAGATGGTATAAAAGTAACTACAACTTTAGATACATATTTTGCAAAAAGTGTTATTAATTGCTCGGGCGTATATTCTGATAAAGTTAGAGAATTTTGTAATGAGCCTTCAATTAAAAATCAACTTTCTCATGCAGATTACATTGTTTACGATGAAACAGCTTCTTTTCAAATTAATCATGTAATTTTTAATGAAAGTGAAGATAAAACTAATAAGTTTGAAATAATTCCAACTATGTTTACTAATATAATTGTTGGTGCTAGCCATATTGATTGGGATGAAGATTATAATGATACTACTTTTGATAAAGGAGTAGATGAGTTATTAAGTTTTACAAAAGAAATGCTTCCAAATCTTAATCAAAATTTATTAGTCAATCAATTTGGTGGACTAAGAAACGATGCAGTTGATTCTAAGGATGAAAACAAACATATAAATGATTTGTGTGTATTAGATGATAATGGACTTATTAGTTTAATCGGCCTTAAAACTCCGGGCATGACTATATCTGAAGAGCTTTCGAAACATGTATTAAATATTGCAAAAAAATATTTAGGAGATTTAAAAGAAAATTCTAACTTTAATCCTATAAGAAAAGGTTATACTTTTATTTTTAATCCAGCTGATTACAACCCTAAACTTCATGGTGAATTAGTTTGTAAATGCAATAATGTTTATGAAATTACTATAAGAGAAGCAATAAGAAAAGGCGCAACGACGGTTAATGGTGTTAGAAGAAGAACCGGTGCTTCTATGGGAAGATGTCAAGGTTCTTATTGTGAAAATAAGATTGTCGAACTTATAGCTGATGAATTAAAATTAGAAAAGAGCGAAATTACTAAAGATGGAAAGGGTAGTCAAATAATTTTTGACAGATAACTAATGAAAAAGATATTGCCAATTTTATCAATTATATTTGCAGGTATATTTTGGGGTTGTTTAAGTTTATTTCTTAGACCACTTCAAAGTTATGGCTTAGATGGAATGCAAACTGCAACAATTAAAGTTGTTTTTGCAACAATTATCTATTTTTTTATTATTTTGTTTTATAACCCTAAACTTTTTAAGATTAATTTGAAAGATATTTGGATTTTTATATTTATCGGAATTATATGTATAAGTTTGTTTTCATTTTTATATTTTCAAACGGTTATTATGTCAGAAGTTGCTGTTGCTGTTGTACTTTTGTATACTTCACCTATCTTTGTTCTTATTTGTTCAGCTTTTATATTTAAAGAAAAGATTACAGTATTAAAAATTGTTGCTTCAATAATTACTGTAGTAGGTTGTATTTTTGTATCTGGTGTTATAAATGGCACAGCTATAATAACTCCTATGGTTTTACTTACCGGTCTTTTATCAGGATTAATTTTTGGATTACATAATATATTTGTTAGAATTGCCGGAACTAGAAATTATAATGGACTTACAATTAACTTTTATGCTTTTTTCATTGGTATGATTTTTATTTTACCATTCGGAAAAGTTAGTGATACAATTTGTGTATTTAAAGAAAACCCTATTGCTATTTTATGGGGAATAGGTCTAGCTTTAATTAATGCAGTATTAGCTTACTTTTTGTTTTCTACTGGATTACGATACATTCCATCTTCAACCGCCTCTATATTGGTTGCAACAGAACCTATGGTTGGATCGATATTAGGAATGTGCGTGTTTCATGAAAGTCATGATATTTTTAAGATATTAGGAGTAGTATTTATTGTCATTTCAATTGTTTTAATGAATATTAAATGGAGAAATAATGAAAAATTTCAAAGTTAAAACTTTAGTATTTTCTGCTGTTGCTATTGCACTTGCAACAGTTACTTCTTTAATAAAAATTATTGATTTACCAATGGGTGGAGCAGTAACATTATTTAGTATGTTATTTGTAACATTAATTGGTTATTGGTTTGGACCTTTTGTTGGAATATTAGCTGCTATTGTTTATGGCATAATTCAATTTATAACGGGTCCATCATTTTATTCATTTTTACAATTTCTTTTTGATTACATTTTTGCATTTGGATGTTTAGGCCTTTCAGGTTTCTTTAATAAATTTAAACATGGTTTGCAAATAGGTTATCTAGTTTCAATATTTGGAAGATTTGTTTTCGGAGTTCTTTCAGGAGTTTTCTTCTTTGCAGCTTACGCAGAAGGAACAGGCTTTGGTCCTTTAATTTATTCGATTTTATATAATGGTTCTTATATAGGATTAGAAGGAGCAATAACAATAATAATTCTATTTATTCCACCTGTGCGCAAAGGAATTAATTACATAAAAAAACTTGCGTTATCTTAAATTTCACATTGTTTAATTATTAATTAATTTATTGAATTAATATCGTTAGAGCGATATAATATTTTATAGTATATATCGTTAAAACGATACTTATTTGGAGGCGAATTATTTATATTTATCATGGTTCTGAAAAGATAATACAAGGTCCACTATATAACTTTGGCAATAATTCAAATGATTTTGGCCAAGGCTTTTATTGCTGTGACAATGAAGAGATTGCAAAACAATGGGCAGTTCAAAATAGAACCAATGGTTTTATAAATGCATATGAAATTAATTTTGAATATTTTAATATATTAGACCTTACAAGTAATGAATATCATATATTAAACTGGTTAGCTCTTGTATTAAATAATAAACATGTAGAAGAAAGAAATAGAGCGTTAGTTAAGATCAAAGAATATATCAAAGAAGAATTTTCGCCTAATTTGAAAAAGATAGATGTTATTAAAGGATATAGGGCAGATAATTCGTTTTTTATTGCTATTCGAAGGTTTTTACTAGGAGAAATATCTTTACACAAGTTTAATTATCTTGTGCAAGCAAATAACTTGTGTAATCAACTTGTGCTTATTAGCGAAAAGTCTATAAATGCTTTAGATTTTAAATATGCACAAAATGTTGACTTAAACAATTACTATCAAAGGATAATTGATTCTGATTTAGATTTTCAAAATCAGCTTAATAGTAAAAATGATAATGATTATATATTTATAAATGATATATATAATGACAGGTGGAGAAACAACGATGACCGCTTACAACGAATTATACATTGAAGATAGTATGAATATAATGGGCGAGATGTTCGATTTTGCAGTTAATTATCTTAACTTCGATATCGATACTTTTTATTCATGTTTTGTTTCTTCTTATATTTCTAAAAATTTCGAGGTCGGAAACCCTAAATTTATTGCGGGTGTTTCTGGCGATGATTTAGCTATTAAAGTTCTAAAAAGCATTGGTATTGATTCTGAATATGTACCACCCGTTGCAAAAAATAATTACGAATCAACTGAATATACTATAGGTAGAATTATTGCATATTTTCAATGGAATAAAAATGTTACTTTTAAGGAAATATCAGATAACGGATTAGCTCCAAGTGAAATAATTAAAAATTATGATTTAAGTAATTATAATCTTACAATGTTTATAATAAAGATAGATCGAATATTTAATGAAAATTATTTTAGTAAAGAAACAAAATTAGCTTATTATAGAAAATTACGCGGGCTAACTCAAAAACAGCTTAGTGAAAAATCCGGCGTGTCATTAAGAATGGTTCAGTTATATGAACAAAGAAAAAATGATATTTCAAAAGCAAGTGTTGAAGTTGTATTATCATTATCTGATGCTTTAATGTGTGAAGTTAAAGATTTGATTAGATAATAATTCTATGTATAATTAAATCATGAATAAAATTTCTAAAAATATTATTAAAGAAGATAATAATGAACCAGTAAGACTTAATAAATATTTAAGTGATGCTGGTTTTTGTTCTAGACGCGAGGCCGATAGACTTATTGAAGCTGGCAAAGTTTATATTGATGGAAATATAGCTATAGTTGGCCAAAAAGTATTAAAAGGACAAGAAGTAAAAGTTGATGGACAATTAATTGAATCTAATGATGAATTAATATTAATTGCTTTTAATAAACCTATAGGTGTTGAATGTACAACTGATACTTCAAATCCAGATAATATAATTGATTATATTAAATATCCTACAAGAATTTATCCTATTGGAAGATTAGATAAAAATTCTAGTGGATTAATTTTACTTACTAATACTGGTGAGATTGTAAATAAGATATTAAAATCGTCTAATTATCATGAAAAAGAGTATATCGTCAATGTAGATAAGCATATTACTAAAGATTTCTTAAATGATATGAGAAATGGTGTTGAAATTTATTTGGAAGATGATACAAAAAAAGTTATTACTAGAAAATGTGAAGTTAAACAAATAGATAAATCTACTTTTTCGATTATTTTAACCCAAGGATATAATAGGCAAATTAGAAGGATGTGCAAAGCATTAGGGTTTAATGTTCTTAAACTAAAAAGGGTTCGAATCATGAACATAACCTTAGGTAATTTACCGGTTGGACATTATAGAAATATAACTGAAAATGAACTAAATAAATTATTAAGTGGTCTTAAATAAAAGGCCACTTTTTATAGATATAATCACATAAAATTAGTATAATATAATCATGGATAAATCAGTCAGAATAAAAGAATTAATTGAAATATTAAATAAAGCTTGCAAGGCTTATTATAAAGACGACATAGAAATTATGTCTAATGTAGAGTATGACGAGCTTTATGATGAACTTGTTATGCTTGAAAATGAAACAGGGCTAATTTATTCAAACTCTCCAACTCAAAATGTCGGCTATGAATCTGCTGAAAGCCTAGCTAAAGAGCGTCACGAAAGTCCTATGCTTTCTTTAGACAAAACGAAAGAGCCGTCATATCTTGCAGATTTTTTAGGTGATCAAATCGGTCTTTTATCTTGGAAATTAGATGGGCTTACAATTGTTCTTACTTATGAAAACGGAACGCTTATTAAAGCTGTTACAAGAGGAAATGGCGAAATTGGAGAAGTTGTGACCAACAATGCAAAGACTTTTGTAAACATTCCTCTTAATATTCCTTATAAAGGAAAACTTGTAGTTAGAGGTGAAGCTGTAATTAAATATTCTGATTTTGAAAAAATTAATGAGAAAATTAGTGAGGCTGATGCTAAATATAAAAATCCAAGAAACCTTTGCTCAGGTTCAGTAAGACAATTAGATCCAACTATTACGGCAAGTAGAAAAGTTAATGTTTTAATTTTCTCACTTGAAAGCACCGATGAAGATGGAGAATATGTTGTTAATTTTAATAACTCAAATGAAAATAAATTTTTATGGTTAGTAAAACAAGGTTTTGAAATAGTACCATACAAGAAAGTTACTTCCAAAACCATAGAAAATTCTATAAAAGAATATTCAAAAGAAATTGAATCTTTTAATATTCCTTCTGATGGTTTAGTTCTTTTAATGGATGATATTGAATATGGAAAGAGTCTTGGAAGGACTGCAAAGTTTCCTAGAAACGCTATGGCCTTTAAATGGAAAGATGAACTTGCTACAACTAAGCTTTTAGATGTTGAGTGGTCACCTTCGAGAACTGGACTTATAAATCCTGTTGCTATTTTTGAAAGCGTTGAATTAGAAGGAACTACTGTCAGTAGAGCATCTTTACATAATTTAAGTATTATTGAAGGATTAAAATTAGGAATTGGCGATACAATAACTGTTTATAAGGCTAATATGATTATCCCTCAAATTAAAGATAATCTTACTATGAAAAATGATCTTGTACCTACTAAGATTTGCCCTGCATGCGGTGGCCCAACTGTAATAAAAAATGATAACGATGTTAAAACTTTAATATGTCCGAATCCAGAATGTCCTGCTAAAAAAATTAAATCATTCGTTGATTTCGTAAGTAGAAACGCAATGAATATCGAAGGCATTTCAGAAGAAACATTAGAAAAATTTATAGGACTTGGATTTATTAATAATTTTGCTGATATTTATAAATTAGAGCAGTATAAAGAGCGTATTACAACTATGAGTGGATTTGGTGATAAGTCCTATGAAAATATTATTAATTCAGTTAATCAATCTCGTAATACACAATGCTTTAGAGTTCTTAATGCGCTTGGAATTTTAGGAATTGGCCCTGCTAATGCAAAAGTTATTTCTAAATATTTTAATTATGATTTTAATAAAATTAGAAATGCATCATTTAATGATTTGATTTCAATTGATGGTATAGGTGATGTTCTTGCAAAAGCGATTGTTGATTATTTTAACGATTACAATAATAATTTAATAGTTGACGAATTATTAAATGAAGTTAAAATTGAAATAACTGCGGAACATGAAGATAAGGACAAATTAAAAGGACTTAACTTTGTTATTACTGGTTCATTAGAAACTTATGAAAACAGAGATGCGCTTAAAACTGAAATTGAAAATTTTGGTGGAAAAGTTTCTGGAAGTGTATCTACTAAGACAAGCTATTTAATTAATAACGATATATTAAGTAATTCTTCTAAAAATAAGAGTGCCAAAGAACTTGGTATTCCAATTATTACTGAACAAGAGTATATAGAAAAGTTTAAAAATTAAAGGTGAGTTATGCCAATTAAAGTGCAACATGATCTTCCTGCAAGATCAGTAATTGAAAAAGAAAATATTTTTATTATGGACGAGACTAGAGCACTTTCTCAGGATATTCGTCCTCTTGAAATTGTGCTTTTAAATTTAATGCCGCTTAAAGAGGATACTGAAATTCAAATTATTCGTTCACTTTCAAATACACCTTTACAAGTTAATCTTACTTTTATGATTCCTTCTGGTCATAAATCTAAGAATACTGCTATTTCTCATTTAAATCAGTTTTATTGTCATTTTGATGATATTAAAGATAGAAAATTTGATGGTTTAATTGTTACAGGTGCGCCTTTAGAACTTTTAGATTTTGAATCAGTCGATTATTGGGGCGAATTAAAGCAGATAATGGATTGGGCCGACAATAATGTTACATCAACTTTATATCTTTGTTGGGGTGCTCAAGCAGCTTTATATCATTTTTATGGTCTTAAAAAATATAAATTAAGACAAAAAGTTTCTGGTATATATTCTCATGAAGTTCATCACAGAAAATGCCCATTAGTAAGAGGTTTTGATGATGTATTTTTAGCACCTCATTCTAGATATACTGAAATTAAACCAGAGCATATTGCAAAGATTTCTGATTTAGTTGTTTTAGCTGACTCTAAGCATGCTGGAGTATTTTTAACTATGTCTAAAGATGGTAAAAGAATTTTCGTAATGGGTCATCCTGAGTATGATAGAAACACTTTAGATCAAGAGTATAAAAGAGATGTCAAAAAAGGATTAAATCCTAAACTTCCTAAAAATTATTATCCAAATAATAATCCTGATAATAAGCCATTACTTACATGGAGAGCTCATGCAAATACTTTATATTCAAATTGGCTTAATTATTATGTATATCAAGCAACACCTTTTGACTTAAACAAATGAGTAGGGAAATTTACTTAAATTTTTCATAAAATTATTTTTATCTTGCAAAATTATTTTAAAAGTGTATAATTTCAAATTACAAATCTGATTTTTCAACAATTCTTGTTGGGATCTCAACACGATTTTCATTTTATTATTTAATTAAATATTTTTTTCACTTTGCATTTCATATGCATTTCTATTAATTCTTTACCTACAAAGGAGGTATCTATGGACACTTATTTCTTAAAAAAGATGTCAAAAATTACTGCTAAGATTTTAGCAATTATCATTTGTATAATTTTAGGTTTAATAATTCTTATTAATATTTCTTTATGGTTTCATAGAACATTTAATAAAGATTCTTACGGAAAGATTTTTGGTGTATATCCATTAATTGTTGAATCAAATTCTATGTATCCAATTTTCAAAAAAGGTGATTTAATTTTTTCTAAACCAATTAAAGCTGAAGAAATATCTAAAAACGATATTATTTCTTTCGAAAATATAAATTCTCCTAAAAAACAAATTGTTACTCATAGAATAAAGAGCATTTATTACGATGGTAAAATTAAAAAATTTATCACCAGAGGTGATGCTAATAATTTTGATGATGAATTTAAATTAAGTGGAAATTATATTCTTGGAAAATATGTTGGTAAGATTCCAAAATTAGGAGCGTTTATAGACCTTATTAGACAGCCTTTAACTTTAATTTTGATTTTTACTGTTGTAATTCTAGCTTATGTTTTAGGCTACTTAATTATGAAAATGAAAAAGCAAAAAAATCAAAATTCAATAAAAAGTAATTAGTTATATATCGGGGTATGACGGTTTATATATAAAAAATCTTAGAAAGGAAAACATATGAAACGAAATAAAACTTACAAAATTCTAACTGGATTAACTTTGCTGACTCTTTTAACAACTACTGTTATTGGAAGTACTATGGCAAATTTCACATCTGCTTCTAGCTTAAGTGATAGTGCAAAAGTTGCAACATGTACTCTTAATGTAACTGGGTCAGATTTGTTTAATACTAAGTATCTTTCCGATGTTACTGAACTTGCACAGACTACAACTTATTCTATTAAATCTGATGTGAAAACTTTAGCACCCGGATCTAAAAATGAAATTGATTTAAAAGTTAATGGCTTAACTGAATTTTTAGTTGATGCAGCTTTTAGTCTCGATGTTGAATTAACAGGTGACTGGATAGACAACGAAGGCAATTTTTATTGTCCAATCCAATTTAAGCTCGTTAAATATGAACAAGGAAAAGATCCTGTAGTGTATGCTGTTGATGGCGCTTCTTATACAAGTAAAAAAGATTTACTTGATGCAATTAAACAAGTCATTGTTCATCATGAAAGCTTTAAGGCCAACACAGCATATAAAGATTATATCCCTGTAAAAGTAGAGTGGAAGTGGCCATTTACAAGTTCAGAAGCAAATAATGCAAAAGATACTGCTTTAACAAGCAAAGCAACAAATAATCCAATCTCATTAACAATCAAATGTAATACTCAATTTACTCAAATTGATTAGTGTGTTCCTCCCGTAATAATATATAAATTGTAAGACCCTATGCATACCCATAGGGTCTAATTTTTGCTATATATTGGTTTTATTTTAATGGATTTATACAATATATTGGGGTGATTTGTTGACAATTTTGTGTAAAAATATTAAAATACATCTGTTGTATTGTACAATGAAAACTTAATAAGGAGGTGCTCCTCGTATGGAAACTTGGTTAGCAATACTAATTGCTGTAGTTTGTTTCGTTGTTGGTGCAGCTCTTGCATGGAAATTCTCTGAAAAGAAAACTACTGAAGATTTTAAAAATAAAATCGGTAGTGCCGAAGAGAAGGCAAGAAGCATTATTGATGATGCTCTTAAAGCTGCTGAAACCAAGAAAAAAGAAGCTCTTATTGAGGTTAAAGAAGAATCTATTCGTGTTAAAAACGAGCTAGAAAAAGAATCTAAAGAGCGTAGAAATGAATTACAGAAGTACGAGAAGAGAGTTCTTCAAAAAGAAGAGGCTGTTGATAAAAAGAATGAGCAATTAGATAGATTGCAACAATCTTTAAATGATAAAACTGCTGATTTAGAAAAACAAAAAGAAGAACTAAAGGTTGTTAATGAACAACGTAAGAAAGAACTAGAAAGAATTTCTGGTTATACCTCCGAACAAGCAAAAGAGATTTTACTTGATAGTCTTAAAGAAGAAGTAGAACTCGATGCTGCAAAGATGATAAAAGAATCTGAAGTTAGATCTAAAGAAGAAGCAGATAAAAAAGCTAAAGAATATATTGTTTCTGCTATACAACGTAGTGCTGCAGATCATGTTTCAGAATCTACTATATCAGTTGTGCAGTTGCCAAACGATGAAATGAAAGGCCGTATCATTGGTCGTGAAGGTAGAAATATTCGTGCATTGGAAACAATCACTGGTGTTGACCTTATTATTGATGATACTCCTGAAGCTGTTATTTTATCAGGATTTGATCCTGTTAGAAGAGAAGTTGCTAGAATTGCTCTAGAAAAACTTATCGTTGATGGTAGAATTCATCCGGCAAGAATCGAAGAAACTGTAGAAAAAGCTCAAAAAGAAGTTGATAAAATCATTAAAGAAGCTGGTGAAAACGCAGTTCTTGAAGTTGGTGTACATGGTATTCACCCTGAACTTATTAAACTTCTTGGAAAGATGAAATACAGAACTAGCTACGGACAGAATGCACTTAAGCACTCTATAGAAGTTGCTATTCTTTCAGGCTTATTAGCAAGTGAGATTGGATGTGACGTAAGAATTGCTAAAAGAGCAGGCCTTCTTCATGATATTGGAAAAGCAATTGACCATGAAATTGAAGGTTCTCATATTCAAATCGGTGTTGATCTTTGTAAAAAATATAAAGAATCTCAAATCGTTATTAATTCTGTTGCATCTCACCATGGTGATGTTGAGCCGGAATCACTTATTGCATGCATAGTTGCCGCTTCTGATGCTATTAGTGCAGCTAGACCTGGTGCAAGACGTGAATCTCTCGATACTTATACTAATAGACTTCAACAACTTGAAGATATTTGTAATGAGCAAAACGGCGTAGATAAATCTTTTGCTATTCAGGCAGGTAGAGAAATTAGAGTTATGGTTGTTCCTGAAAAGGTTAACGATGCTCAAATGGTTATTATGGGTAGGGATATTGTTAAGCGAATTGAAGATGAACTTGAATATCCTGGACAGATTAAAGTAAATATTATTCGTGAATCTAGAGTAACGGATATTGCTAAATAATCTTTTACATAATTTCATTAACAATTATAAACAAGGCGTATTATTATACGTCTTGTTTTTTTATCTTTAAATTTAACTTGTATTTGTATTAATTAAGTGTGATAATGTACAAAATTTATTTAAGGAGTGATTACATGTCACTAGAATTATCTAAAAAGGCTTTGGAAGTTAAATCTTCATCAACTTTGGAGATTACAGCTAAAGCCAAAGAAATGAAAAAGAATGGAATGGACGTTGTAGGTTTTGCCGCTGGAGAACCTGATTTTAATACACCTGAGCATATTTGCCTTGCTGCTAAGAGAGCAATAGATGATGGCTTTACTAAATATACTACTGCATCAGGTATCATTGAACTTAAAGAAGCAATAGCAAAGAAATTTAAGAATTATAACCATATTAACTATTCTCCTGAGCAAATTGTTATTTGTAATGGTGGAAAACATGTTTTAACTAATGTTTTTACAGCACTTATTAATCCTGGAGATGAGGTTATTATTCCTGCGCCTTATTGGCTTAGTTATCCTGAAATAGTTAAGCTTGCTGGCGGTGTACCAGTTATTGTAGAAGGATCTAAAGAAACTTCATATAAGGTTAACGTTGACATGTTAGAGGAAGCCTTCACTCCAAAGACTAAGGCTTTCATCTTAAATTCACCTAATAATCCAACTGGTATGGTTTATGAAAAAGATGAACTAGAGAAAATTGCAGATTTTGCAATTTCACATGACATATATGTTATTTCTGATGAGATTTATGAAAATCTTTGCTACGGAAAAGAAGAAGCTGTTAGTATTGCTTCATTAAATGATGAAATTTATAAAAGAACTATAACTGTTAATGGTTTGGCAAAAAGTTATGCTATGACTGGATGGAGAATTGGTTATGCAGGCGCTCCTTTAGAAATTGCAAAAATTATGGGTAATGTTCAATCTCATCAAACTTCTAATCCAAATTCAATTGCTCAAATAGCTGCTCTTAAAGCAATTAGTGGTGACCAAACCTGTGTAAGAGAAATGAATGCTGCTTTTGATGAGCGACGTAAATATATTTATTCAAAACTAAATGAAATTGACAATCTTAGTGCAATAGAACCTCAAGGTGCATTTTATCTATTTGTTGATATGTCTGAACTTATTGGTAAAAAATATTTTGGGCATGAAATTAACAATGCTAAAGATTTTGCTAAATATTTATTAGAAGATTATCAAGTGGCTGTTATTCCATGTGATGATTTTGGTTTTGACGATCACTTTAGACTTTCTTATGCGATTAGTGTCGCTCAAATAGATAAGGGTATGAGTAGAATCAAAGAGTTTTGCTCCAATATTGAGTAGAGGGTTCAAGTCCCACTATTTTACTTGAAATTTTAAGAATATTTTTATAATATATATAAGCTTGCAGGTGTGGCGGAATGGCAGACGCACCAGACTCAAAATCTGGCGAGGGCAACCTTGTGTGGGTTCAAGTCCCACCACCTGCATAAAAATAAAGAGTGTCAGTGACACTCTTTTTTCTTTTATGAGTAAGAAAGTGAGACTTGAATAAGGAAGATTCAAGCACAAAAGCGCGAAGAATCTGACGCGGCCTGAAAGGCACGAAGTGCCGGCGGAAGTCCCACCACCTGCATAACAAAACTTGTATATTTTTTTGCTAATATAACAAAATATGTTATAATATACGAGTAAAAATGTATATTTACATACTAACGGAGGTATATTAAATGAAATATTGTACTAAATGTGGCAATCCTTTTGAAGATGTGATTAATTTTTGTCCTGTTTGTGGAGCAGAAATGATGAAAGCTGCCGCACTTGCTAAAAATTCAGCTGAAACAAAAGAAGAAGTTTGCGAAAACGCTCCTGTTGAAGAAACGAAGGAATGTGAACAAACAAAATGTGAAGAAGTTAAAGAAGAAGCTGTTTGTGAAGAAGTTAAGGAAGAAGCTGTATGCGAATGTGCTGAAGAAACACCTGAAGAAGTTGCAGAATCAGATGCGGTAGCAGAAACTGCTGATGATTACGATCCTAATGACCCTAATGCATATTATTTGAAACCAATGCCTGAATATGGAAAGGGAAAATGCACTGCTGGTTTTTCACTTGCTTTAGGTTTAATTTCATTACTATTTTTCTGGATTCCAGGTGTAAATGTTGTAATGTTTGTATTTTCTATTTTAGGTATTATTATTTCTAGTGCAGCATTAAAAAATTATAGATATGGTGCTGCTTTAGCCGGCAAAGCTTTATCAATTTTTGCTTTAATATTTAATATTATTTTAGTTGGTATTTTTGCTATTGCTGTTGCAACAAAATATTGTACATTTGAAGGTTTTGCCGCAGCATGGAAATTATATTCAACTCAAGCAACTGGCTTAATCGAAAATGTTGGAAAATTCTTATCATCACTCTTAATAGCTAAATAATTTATTATGAATTCTAGTAACAAATTATTATTAATTGATGGGCATAGTATAATTAACCGAGCTTTTTATGGAGTCCCTCTGCAAACTAATACAGAGGGGCTTCATACTAATGCAATCTTTGGTTTTTTAAACATTTTTTTTAATGCGTATAGTAAACATGCTCCATCACATGTAATTGTTGCTTTTGATCTTAAAGAAAAAACCTTTAGACATAAAATGTATGATGCTTATAAGGGTACAAGAAAGGGTATGCCGCCAGAGCTTTTAGAGCAGGTTCCGGTTTTGAAAGATGTTCTTCATGCAATGAATATTAAAACTGCTGAAGTTGCTGGCTTTGAGGCTGATGATGTTTTAGGTACTTATTCTAATCTTGCTAGTGAAAAAGGATTTGACGTTGTTATTTTATCTGGAGATAGAGATCTATTGCAGCTAGCTTCTGATAAAATCCAAATTTCTATTCCTAAAACAAAGTCTGGTGGTACTGAAATTGAAAATTATTTTGCTAATGATGTTTTAGAAAAATATGGAGTTACTCCGGCTGAATTTATTGAAGTTAAAGCTCTTCAAGGCGATGCGTCTGATAATATTCCTGGTATTCCGGGTATTGGCGAAAAAACCGCTGTTAATATTATTTCAAAATATAAAACTGTTGAAAATGCTTATGCTCATGTAGAAGAAATAACTCCTAATAAAGCGAGAGAAAATCTAAAAGAATTTATTGAACAGGGTAGGCTGAGTCTAAAACTTGCGACGATTATTAAGAATGCACCTGTTCCTTTTGATTTTAATGAAGCTTTGATTGAAAGCGAAAATGATTTTTATAATAATGAGTCTTACGAAATCTACAATCGTTTAAAATTCAATTCATTTTTAAAACGTTTTGAAAAAAAAGATATTGAAAATTTTGAAATTAATTATTCATTGAAAAATTCAATTAGCGATTTTAATGATTTAATTAAGTTAGCTCTAAGCAAAGGTTTTAATTTAGGTCTTTTCTTTGAAGAAAGTTTAAGTTGTGTTGCGATTTCATACTACGACGATTCTAAACCAAATTCTTTTGTTTTTAATCTTGCAAATTTTGATAAAAATGAAATTCGTAATTCATTAATTAGTTTAATTAATCTCGACAATGAAATTTATGTATTTGGTTTAAAAGATATGCTTCATGCACTAGAGTGTGATGAATTTTATTCTGGTAATATTTTCGATTTGAAAATAATGGCTTATCTTTTAAATCCAAATGCACCTTCTTATCTTTATCATGATATTTCTGAAAAATATTTAGGAAGAAATGTTCCAACTAAAGAAATACTTATTGGTAAATCAAGCTTTTCAGAATGCTTAGAAAGTAATTTTAATGGCGCATATGAATTAGCATCTTTAATTAGTTTATCTGCATTAGATTGTTTTAAGGTTCTTAAAGATGAGTTAACTAATGCGAACATGTATAGGCTTTTTACTGAGATGGAAATGCCTCTTTTATATTCACTTTACAACATGGAAAGAGTAGGTATTTTAGTTGACGAAAAAGCCTTAAATGATTTTTCAATTCAACTTAAAAATACTCAAGATTCTTTAGAAAAAGAAATTTTTAGTGAAGCTGGTGAAGAATTTAATATAAATTCTCCTAAACAACTAGGTGTTATTTTATTTGAAAAGTTAAAGCTTCCACATGGCAAAAAAACTAAGACTGGTTATTCCACATCTGCTGATGTTTTAGAAAAACTTGCAGACGAATTTCCTTTTGTTAACAAGATATTAAAATATAGACAAGTAGCTAAACTTAAATCAACTTATGCAGATGGATTGCCAGGGTTTATTGCTTCTGATGGCAGAATTCATGGAACGTTTAATCAAACCGTTACTGCAACAGGTCGTATTAGTTCTACAGATCCTAACTTGCAAAATATTCCTATTCGTTCTGAATTAGGTCAGGAAATTAGAAAAGCTTTTGTTGCAAAAGAAGGTTGTATTCTTTTAGATGCTGACTATTCGCAAATTGAGCTAAGACTTTTAGCTGAACTTTCAGGTGATAAGAATTTAATTGAAGCATATAAAAGCGATGCTGATATTCATAAGATTACTGCATCAAAAGTTTTTAATACTCCAATAGATGAAGTTACTAAAGAACAAAGAAGAAATGCTAAGGCTGTTAACTTCGGTATTGTATACGGCATTAGCTCATTTGGACTTAGCCAGGATTTAAGTATTTCTAAAAATCAAGCTAATGAATATATTAATCAATATTTCGAAACATACCCAGATGTTAAAAAGTATTTAGATTCTACCGTTGCTTTTGCAAAGATGAATGGATATACAACAACACTTTTTGATAGAAGAAGACCTATTCCAGAGATTACATCAAGCAATTTTATTCAACGTTCATTTGGTGAAAGAGCAGCTAAGAATGCACCTATCCAAGGTAGTGCTGCTGATATTATGAAAATTGCTATGGTTAATGTTGAAAAAGCATTAATAAATAATAATCTTAAAGCTCGTATTGTTTTGCAAGTTCATGATGAGTTATTAATTGAAGCTCCTATAGAAGAAGAGGAGATTGTTAAAGAGATTTTATATACTGAAATGAAAGGTGCTGCTAAAACAGAAGTTCCTTTAGAAGTAGAAGTTGAAGTTGGAAAAGATTGGTTTGAGGCACATTAATGATTATTGGAGTTACCGGTGGTGTTGGCGTTGGTAAAAGCACCGTTTTAGACATTCTAAAATCAGATTATAAGGCCTATATTATTTTGGCGGATGAAGTTGCACGCGAACTTATGGAGCCTAGAAATTGCGCTTTTGACGCTGTTATTTCTGCTTTTGGAGATGAGATACTTTGTGAAAATTCTTCCGATACATGTATCGACAGAATAAAGTTATCTAAAATAGTTTTTAATGACCCTGAAAAATTAAAATTACTAAACTCGATTATTCATCCTTTAGTTAAAGAAAAAATTCTTAGCATAGTTAACGAAATTTATTCTAATGACAAAGATGCTTTGATTATTTTAGAAGCTGCTTTATTAATTGAGACTGATTATGCCGATTTATTAGATCATCTTTGGTATGTTTTTTCTAATAAAGAAACTCGAATTAATCGGTTAATGGAGAATAGAGGATATTCTATCGCTCGTTGCGAAGATATTATGAATAACCAGCTTTCTGACGAAGAGTTTAGAGCTAATTGCGATTTTGTTATTGATAATTCAGGTTCTATTGAGTCAACTAAAGAGCAAATTGTTAATTGGTTTAAGAATTTTTAGGAGTAATTCTTGAAAGAAATTGTTATTACAAAAGAATACGCTGGTGGTAGATTTGATAAATTTTTATTTAAGTATCTTAATTTTGCTACTAAAAATTTTGTTTATAAGATGCTTAGAAAAAAGAATATCACCTTAAATGATAAAAAAGCTTTAGGTAATGAGATTTTATCTAAAGGCGATGTTGTTAAACTTTTTTTAGCTGATGATACCATTGAAAATTTTAGACATAACAATTCTATAACTCTAGATAATGTTGGTAATGACAGACTTAATATTATTCCAGAAATTATTTGCTATGAAGATGAAAATATTATTGTTTTAAACAAGCCGTTTGGTGTTCTTTCACAAAAGTCTAAACCTTCTGATTATTCATTGAACGAAATGTTAGTTGAGTATCTTGCTCTTAATAGTTCTAGTGATGTGCCTTTTGATTTTAAATCTGGTGTTTCAAATAGACTTGATAGAAACACTACTGGAATTGTTTTAGCTGGAAAAAATCTTAATGCCACAAGGCTCTTAAATGAAGCTATCAAAAATCGTTTTTTAGAAAAGAAATATTTATGCGTTGTAAAAGGTGTATTAAAAGAAAGCAAAACTATTAAAGGCTACCTTTTAAAAAATAAAGGTTCGAATACAGTTTCTATTTTTGATAGTAATATTACTGGACAAGGAAAGAAAATTATTACTACTTACACACCGCTTGTTGATAATGGCGAAGTAACTTTAGTTGAAATAAATTTAATAACTGGAAAAAGTCATCAAATAAGAGCTCACCTAGCTTCTATTGGCCATTGTTTAATAGGTGATAATAAATATGGCGATGTAATTACTAATCTTTATTTTAAGAAAAAATATAATATTAAAGCTCAACTTTTACATGCTAAAAGTGTTCGTTTCGTTTCGATGGATAGTGATCTTACTTATCTAAATGGGCTAGTAGTAAAAGCAGAGCTTCCAAATAATTTTATTGAATTTTTAAAAGGTGAAAATCTATGGCAACATGGGATAGTAGAGGACTTAGAGGGTCTTCATTAGAAAATATTATTAATCAGTCTAATGAAAAATATCGCGAACTTGGGCTAGCTCTTGTTCAAAAAATTCCTACGCCTATTAAGCCTGTTGAGATTGATGATAAGCGTCATATAACTCTTGCTTATTTCGAGCAAAAAAGCACCGTTGATTATATTGGCGTTGTTCAATCTTTTCCTGTTTGTTTTGATGCTAAAGAGTGCGCTAGCGATTCTTTTTCTTTTGCTAATTTGCATGAGCATCAATTTAAGTTTATGGAAGATTTTGAAAACCAAGGTGGCATTTCCTTTTTAATTATTTATTTTTCAAAATCTGATAAATATTATTATATGAATTTTTATGAACTTAAAAATTATTATAATCGTGCTAATGATGGTGGTAAAAAAAGTGTTAATATTTCTGAACTAAATGAGAATTATTTTATTACTGACAAACTTGGTGTTCCACTTCATTATTTAGAAGGAATTAATAAAGATATAAATGAAAGAGACTAGTATGCGTAAACTTGCTTTATCAAATGAAATTTTAATGAGTGTTGAAAAACCTGCTAGATATACTGGCGGTGAAATTAACTCAGTCTTTAAAAATATTGATGATATCGATATTCGTTTTGCTATGTGCTTCCCGGATGTATATGAGATTGGTATGAGCCATCTTGGACTTCAAATTATTTATTCTATGCTTAACGAACGAGATGATATTTGGTGCGAAAGGGTATTTTCTCCATGGAGCGATTTACATAAAGTCTTAAAAGAAAAATATATTCCTTTATTTGCCTTAGAGTCTCAAGACCCTGTTAAAGATTTTGATTTTCTTGGTATTACGCTTCAATATGAAATGGCTTATACAAATGTTTTACAAATATTAGATTTATCTGATATTCCTATTTTTGCTGCTGATAGAGATGAGTGTGACCCTATTGTTATTGGCGGCGGACCATGCACATATAATCCTGAACCTTTAGCCGATTTCTTTGATTTATTTTATATTGGTGAAGGTGAGTGCGTATATTACGAGTTAATGGATCTTTATAAAGAATATAAATTAGGTGGTAAGAGTAGAGCTGAATTTTTAAGAGCTGCTGCCAACATTCCTGGTATTTATGTCCCTTCTTTATACACCGTTTCTTATAACGATGATGGTACTATTTCTAGTTTTAATCCTATTGATGATTCAATTCCTGCTACTATTAAAAAACAAGTTGTAGTAGATTTAAGTAATACTTTTTACCCTGAAGCTCTCGTTGTACCTTATGTTCAGGCAACTCAAGACAGAGCAGTTTTAGAAGTTCAACGGGGTTGTATTCGTGGATGTCGTTTTTGTCAGGCCGGACAAGTTTATAAACCTCTTCGTACAAGGTCTTTAGATTTTCTAAAAGATAAGGCTATTAAGCTTATAAAAAATACTGGCTTTGAAGAACTTTCTTTATCTTCTCTTAGTACAAGCGATTATCCTGACTTAAAAGAACTTTTAGATTTTCTTTTAGACGAATTCAAAGATAAAAAAGTTA
Organism: Lachnospiraceae bacterium; assembly: GCA_045599965.1. Classification (GTDB taxonomy): domain Bacteria; phylum Bacillota; class Clostridia; order Lachnospirales; family Lachnospiraceae; genus RGIG5612. The sequence goes on from JAZRXA010000021.1 coordinate 49,932, forward strand.
ACATATCTCTTCCTTCTTTACGCATTGATGAATTTTCATTAGATGTTATGAACAAGGTTCAAGATGTTAGAAAGAGTTCTTTAACCTTTGCGCCTGAGGCTGGTACTCAAAGATTAAGGGATGTTATTAATAAAGGTATTACTGAAGAAAATATTATTAATGGTTCATCTTATGCTTTTAAGGGTGGTTGGAACAAAGTTAAACTTTATTTTATGCTTGGTCTTCCTACTGAAACCGATGATGATATTTTAGGTATTTCTAATTTGGCTGAGCTTATTGCTAAAACTTATTATGATACTGTTCCAAAAGAAGAGCGAATTGGTAAAGTTCAAATTACTGTTAGTACTTCGTTCTTTATTCCTAAACCTTTTACTCCTTTTGAATGGGCTCCAATGTATTCTCCTGAAACTTACCTTAACAAAGCCCATTTCTTAAATGACTCTATTAAAGAACAGCTTAATAAAAAGAGTATTAGGTATAATTGGCATGATGCGAAGACTTCTATTATCGAAGGTCTTCTTGCAAGAGGCGATAGAAAAGTTAGTGCTATTATTTTAGATGCTTACAAAAATGGTGCTATGTTCGATTCATGGACAGACTTTTTTAATTATGATATTTGGCTAAATGCTATTAACAATTCGGAACATGGTCTGGATTTTTACGTTTACAGAAGTAGAAATATTGATGAATTATTCCCTTGGGATTTTATCGACGTTGGTGTAACAAAAGATTTTCTTATAAGAGAGTGGAATAATGCGTTAGATGAAAAAGTTACCCCTAACTGCAAAGAAGTTTGTGCTGGTTGTGGTGCTAGCTGTTTCAAAGGAGGTATCTGCTTTGAAAATTAGAATTCGTTTTGCTAGAAAATTTGATGCTAAATATTTAGGGCATCTTGATATATTAAGATATTTTCAAAGGCTCTTTAATCGTGCTGATGTTTTAATGGAATATTCTGAAGGTTTTAATCCTCACCAAAAGCTAAGTTTTGCACAACCTTTAGGTGTTGGAATTTTAAGCAATGGTGAATACCTTGATGCTGAAATTAAAGACGGTCAAAATCTTGATTTGATTTTTTCTAACCTTAATAATTTTGCTGGCAATGGGTTTGATATTTTAAGTGTTAAAAAAATCGAGGGCGGGACTAAATCTATGGCGGCCCTTAGATATGCTAAGTATAGAATTTCTGGTGATTTTAAGTTTGATAATTCTACTATAGATTTATTGCTTAATAAGATTGCTTTTGTCGTTTCTAAAACAACTAAAAGTGGAACTAAGGATGTTGATATTAGGCCGGCGATACATGAACTTTATTTTGAAGGCAAAGATTTAGTTATGCTTTTATCTGCTGCCTCAGATAATAACTTAAAAGCTGATTTGCTTCTTAGCGTTCTTTGCGAATTAGCTAATGTTCCTTATAATAAATATGACTATATTTTTACAAGAGAAGATTTATTTGCGGAGTCTTTTATTTCTCTTGATAATTTTCAAACGGTTTAATTTATGAAAAAACAAGGCAAGTTAATTATTACTAAAATCGAAAATTATATTTTTTCTCTTTTGTATGATAACGATAACGAAATCATGCAAATTAACGTCGACGGAAACGAAGAGAGTATTCTGGGTAATGTTTATGTTGGACGTGTTTCTAATATTGTAAAAAATATTAACGCTGCTTTTATTGAATTTAAAAATGGTTTGACTGGTTATTATTCTTTAGATGATTTTGATAATCCAGTTTTCATTAATGTTGATAGAGAGCCTGGCCGTATGCGCCAAGGTGATTTAGTTTTAGTTCAAGTTATTAAAGAGGCTAGTGGTCAGAAAGATCCTGTGCTTACTACTAATATTAATTTTGTTGGTAAGTATGTTGTCTTTTCTTTAAAACAACCTGGCGTTCATTTTTCTAATAAACTTAAATGGCCTGAATTAATTGATGCGATTTCTAATAGATATTCTAAATTAAATTATTCTGATTTTGGTTTTATTATTCGTACCAATGCTTATCATGCTGAGGTTGATGATATTTTTGATGAGATTGAATTATTTGTTAAACTTTGGCTTGTTGTTAAAGATCTTGCAATTCAAAATAAAAGAGTAGAGCTTCTTTATAAAGCTCCTAAATCTTATATCTCTAGTATTCGCGATGGTTATCATAACGAAGTTGGTCAAATAATTACTGATAATAAATTAATTTATGATGAGATTCGTTCTTATCTTGAAGCTTATCAGTTTGCCGATTTAAATAAACTTAAGTTTTATGATAACACTGTTACTTCTTTACAAACTCTTTATAATGTTAGAAGCAATATTTCTAACGCACTTTCTGAAAAAGTTTGGCTTAAATCAGGCGGGTATATTGTAATTGAACCAACAGAGGCTTTAACTTCTATTGATGTTAACTCTGGTAAATATGTTTCTCAAAAGGATTCACAAAAAGAATTTCTTAAAATTAATCTTGAGGCTGCTAAGGAAATTGCTCATCAAATTAGACTTAGAAATCTTACTGGTATTATTATTATCGACTTTATTAATATGAAGAATAAAGATTATCAAATTGAGCTTATTAAATATCTAGAAGATTTATTATCTGATGATCCTATTAAAACTTCACTGGTTGAGATGACAAAACTTAATCTTGTGGAGATTACTCGTAAAAAAGGGCGCCTTCCTTTACATCAAATACTTGTTAAAAATTTTTTACAAAATCTTTAAATTTTTAGTTGAAATTAAATTTGTTTTTTGATATTATGTTCAAACGAGTTTTATTATTTTTGTTTTTTTCTGTTTTTTTGAGGTGTATAAATGAACGATATTATTCAAGAAATTAGGAACGGAAATAAGGCCGCTGTCAAAGCTGTTTACCAAAAATATGCTAAAGATGTTTACAATTTTGCTAAGTCTATCACAGGTGAACATGATAGTGCTTTATTTGCTACTAAAAAAACATTTTCAGTATTATTTAACAATATTAAACGCGGGGATGAGCCTGCTAATTTACGTACAGCAGCTTTAAAGATTGCTTATGATGAAGCTTATAATGCTGCAACAACATCAAAGGCAGCAAATATATCTTCTGATGCTTCTACTAGCGCATATGCTGAATCTGAATCTCCTGCTAATAAAACTTATCTTAAAAACAAAAATGTTGAAAATGATTCTTATGACAATTACTCTAATGCTGAAAGCGTAGAGTATGATAGTTATGAAGATGCTTATAACAGTCGTCCTAGAACTTCTGCTAAAAGACAGCAACGTGTTCCTGAACCTTCTTATAATAATTATAATTATGAGCAAGATGATTATAATGACTATGATCAATATGATGCTCCTAAGAATTCACGTGGCAAAAATAATGCTAACGTTTATAACGCATTTGATGATGAAGATCAATATGATGACTATGATTACGGTTACGACGATAAACCAAAGAAGAAAAAACATCGCAACAAAGGATTGTTTGTTTTCTGCATTATTATTAATGTAATTTTGATTCTTCTTCTTTTATGGTTCCTTTTTGGTTTACTTGTTAACCTTGGAATTCTTCCTAATATTGATCTTGGCTATACATGGTTTAATGATACAATCTATCCGTTGTTTTAGCTAGGCAAAATTCATTGATTTTAAGGGAAATGTCGTTGACATTTCCTTTTTTTTATGCTAAATTTTTATGGTTGACCGCTCAATGAGGTTTAAGTCCTTTTGGCACCGTAGTTGGCGAGTATTTATTTAGGAGGTACATTCTTATGTACGCAATTTTTACAACCGGAGGCAAACAATACAAAGTTGCTAAAGGGGACACAATCAGGGTTGAAAAACTTGACCTTGAAGTTGGTTCAAAAGTTTCTTTTGACCAGGTACTTTTAGTTAGTGACAAAAAGGTAACTGTTGGTAGTCCTTTCGTTGCTGGTGCTAAAGTTGAAGCTACTGTTAAAAATCAGGGCAAAGACAAAAAGGTAATCGTTTATAAGTATAAACCTAAAACTGGTTACCATAAAAAACAAGGCCATCGTCAGCTTTTTACAGAACTTGAAATTAACAATGTTGTTTTTGGTTCAAAGAGCGAAGAAAAGGCTGAAGCTGCTGATGAAGCACAAGCTTAATTTTGATTTTTTAGTAAAGGAGTGAAAACATATGGCACATAAAAAAGGTGTGGGTTCTACTCGAAATGGTAGAGATTCCGAGTCCAAACGATTAGGCGCTAAGAGAGCTGATGGTCAGTTTGTAAAAGCTGGTAATATCTTATACAAACAAAGAGGTACTAAGATTCATCCAGGTGAAAATGTTGGCCGTGGCAAAGATGATACTTTATTTGCACTTGCTGATGGTAAAGTACATTTCCACAGATTAGGCAGAGATAAAAAACAAGTTTCTGTTTTGCCTGTAGAGAAATAAAGCATTAATTGTAAGGGCTTCAAACTTGAGTTTGAGGCCCTATATTTTTTATTATGTTTGCTGATATTGCAAGAATTTCAATTAAATCTGGTAAGGGCGGTGATGGTCATGTTTCTTTTAGAAGAGAGAAGTATGTTCCTGATGGTGGCCCTGATGGCGGTGACGGCGGCAGAGGCGGCAACGTTGTTTTTGTAGTTGATAAAAATGTTAACACTTTAATTGATTATCGTCATAAACATAAATTTGCTGCGGAACATGGACAAGAAGGTGGTGCTAAAAGATGCCACGGTGCTAACGGCGCCGACATTATCTTAAAAGTTCCGGAAGGTACTATTATTCGTGAAGCTAATTCTAATTTAATTATTCATGATATGGGTTCTTCTTCTGAACCTTTTGTAATCTTAAAAGGTGGGCGTGGTGGCAAAGGTAATATGAATTATGCCACTAGCGTTATGCAAGCGCCTAAATATGCTCAGCCTGGTGGCAAAGCTCGTGAACTTGATATTATTTTGGAGCTTAAATGCATTGCTGATGTTGGTTTAGTTGGTTTTCCTAATGTTGGTAAGTCTACTTTTCTTTCTTCTGTTACCAATGCTAAACCTAAGATTGCTAATTATCATTTCACAACTCTTGATCCGAATTTAGGTGTTGTTGATTTTGGTGATAGTGGTTTTGTTATGGCTGATATTCCTGGTCTTATTGAAGGTGCTTCTGAAGGCGTTGGTCTTGGTCATGAATTTCTTAAACATATTGAAAGATGCCGCGTTCTAATTCACCTTGTTGATGCTAGTTCTGTTGAGGGTAGGGATCCTGTTGCTGATGTTTTGGCAATTAATAATGAACTTTCTAAATATTCTGATATTTTATCTAATAAAAAGCAGGTTATTGCTGCTAATAAAATTGATTTGATTTATGATAAAAATGAGCTTGATAACGTGTTAAATAAGTTGTCAAGTATTGATCCTAATATTAAAGTTTTTCCTATTTCTGCTGCCACTCACAAAGGTACTGATGAACTTTTATATTTCGTTCAAAATCTTTTAAAAGATACTGACGATGTTGGCATTTTTGATAGTGAATTTGATGTTTATGGTCAATACGAAGAAGAGGTTGAGCCATTAAATATTTATAAACTTGATGATTCTACTTATTGTGCTGAAGGTCCTAGAATTGAGAGGATGCTTGGCTATACTAATTTAGAATCTGAAAAAGGTTTTATGTTTTTCCAAAACTTTATGAAAGAACAAGGCATTATTGATGAAATGAAAAAACTTGGTCTTTCAGAAGGTGATACTGTTAAAATTTATGGTCATGAATTTGACTACTATGAGGATTAATTATGACAAGTAAAGAACGTGCTGCTTTAAGAAGCTTAGCACATCATTTAGAACCTATTGTTAATGTTGGAAAAGACGGTGTTTCTCCTGAAGTTGCTATGGCTACTGATGAGGCTTTAGAAGCTAGAGAGCTCATTAAAGTTAATGTATTAAAAAACTGTTTTGAGGATATTAGAGAAATTGCCACTAAACTTTCTGAACGCACAAATTCTCAAATTGTGCAAGTTATGGGTAGAAAAATTACACTATATAGGTATAATAAAAGTAAGCATAAAAATTAACTTTGGAGGTTATTTATGAAAATTGGTATTTTAGGTGGTACTTTTGATCCTATTCATCTTGGTCATTTAATTTTGGCTGAAACTGCTAGAGATAGATTTGGACTTGATAAAGTTCTTTTTATTCCTGCTGGTAAACCTTATTTTAAAGATACTAATTCTGTTTCTGATGCTGATTATAGAGCAGATATGGTAAAAATTGCTGTTGAAGGCAATGATGCTTTTGACTTTTCTGATATTGAACTTAAAAGAGAAGGTGCGACTTACACAGTTAATACTTTAACTGAACTTAATAAGATATATCCTGACGATGAACTTTTCTTTATCGTTGGTTCTGATACTTTATATCAAATCGAAGACTGGAAAGATCCTGCTAAGGTTTTAGAGTTAGCAACTATTTTAATTGCTTCTCGTAGCGCTGTTGGCGAAGATGTTCAAGCTAAGATACATGATCTCCAAGATACTTTCCCAGGTTCTAAATTCGAAAAACTCAATATGCTAAATATTGATATTTCATCTACTAATGTTCGTGCTAAAGTTAAAGCTAATGCTTCAATTAAGTATCTTGTTCCTGATGAAGTGGCTGAATATATTGGAAAGAATAATTTATATAAATAATTCTTTCGAGGAACTGAATGAAACTTGATTATTTTGATTTTATTAGCGAATCTTTGCGTAATGATTTAGACCATGATAGATACTGGCACACTATTAGTGTTGCCTTTATCGCTTCTGCTTTGGCTATGCGTTATCATTATGATAGCCCTGACAGAGCTGAAATTGCTGGTCTGTTGCATGACTGCGCTAAATGTATTCCTAATGAAACTAAATATGCTTTATGTTCTGAATTTGGAATCTATTTAAATGATTTCGAGCTTGCTAATCCTTCTTTAGTTCATGCTAAGCTTGGCGCTGAAATTGCTTCTAGTAAATTTGGAGTATTCGACAGGGATATTTTAGATGCAATTCGCACTCACACTACAGGTTCTCCTAATATGTCCGTGCTTCAAAAAATAATTTACGTTGCTGATTTTATTGAACCTAATCGTGATGATATTATTCCTCATATTGAATCTATTCAATCTTTAGCTTTTGATAACTTGGATAGAGCAGTATATGAAATTTCTGGGTATTCTATTGAATACTTAAAAAAAGCTGGCAAGAATATTGATCCTGCTACGATTGCAACTCATGATTATTATAAAAATATAGTTGAAGGGAAATAATTATGTCTAATTCTTTTTCTGCAAATGATATTGCTAAAAAAGCTTTTATGGCCTTAGATGAAAAGAAGGCTATCGATATTAAAATTATTGATATTAGTAAAATTTCTGTTTTAGCTGATTACTTTATTATTGCTGGCGGTTCAAATGATAGGCAAGTTAAAGCTTTAGCTGATAATGTTGAAGAAAAACTTGGAAAAGAGGGTATTGTGCCAAAAAGCAGTGAAGGTTATTCTAACGCTAAATGGATTTTGCTTGATTACCAAGATGTTATTATTCATATTTTTAATCAAGAAGATAGATTATTCTATGATCTTGAACGCATTTGGATGGATGGTAATTTAACTGAAATTTCAGATTTATAATTTATTTTATTGGAATAAAAAATACCGGTTATAAGCCGGTATTTTTTTATGCATATATTTTTATTGTTATCTCTAAAAAAGTCTAAATACGCCTATTACTTCGCCTAAAATAGTACATTCAGGAACAATGATAGGCTCATAATCTGGATTTTCTGGTTGTAATCTTATATGGCCATATTCTTTATAAAAAGTTTTAACTGTTGCGCCGTCTTCAATCATTGCAACAACCATATCTCCATTAGAAGCTGTGTTAGTTTGCTTAACTAATACTTTATCGCCATCAAATATTCCCGCATTAATCATACTATCTCCACGAACAACCAACATAAATACTTGCGCATTCGGAAGCATGTCTGTCGGAATAGGGAAGTAGTCTTCAATATTTTGTTCTGCTAAGATAGGTTCGCCTGCAGCAACTCTTCCAACAATAGGTACCTGTGCGCATTCTCTTCTGGTTAAAGCAAATTCATCATCAGTTATTTCTATTGCACGTGGTTTAGTAGGGTCTCGTCTTATAAAGCCTTTCTTTTCTAAAGATTCAAGATGCGCATGAACAGAAGCAGTAGACTTTAAATTTACAGCATCGCAAATATCTCTAACTGTTGGTGGGTATCCTTTTGATAATGTTTCGGATTTAATGTACTCTAAAATCTCTTGTTGTTTTGGTGAAATTTTATCGCTTGACATATTATTCTCCTATTCAATTTTATTTTATAAATGCATTCTATCATACCGAACATATTTTTGCAAACATTTGTTCGTTTTTTTGCTTGACAAACATTTGTTCGTATTATATTATAAATGCAAACAAATGTTCGGATTATAGTTTTTAAGTTTATTTATTAGTGGAGGAGATTATGAATCAAGAAAGAATTAGAAGAGAGAATATTAAAAAAGCTAAATTATTAAAGCAAAGAAGAGCTCTAAGAAAGAAAGTAATGATAAGATTTTTATTAAGTGTTAGTGCAGTTGCTGTTTTAGTTTTAATTCTTATTTTTTCAAATAAAAATGTAACTCAAGCTAATGAGAATGGAAACTATGTCGAAAAAACAAAGTATTATAAAACTATTGATGTTAATGCTGGAGATACTTTATGGACAATCGCTAACGAATATAAAAGTGGCGAGTATAGAACTATCAATGATTTAATTAATGAAATTAAATCTATTAATAATATTTATAATGAAAAAATAATTGCAGGTGAAAAACTTATTGTTCCATACTTTGAATAAAAAATTATTCTCTAAAATAAGTTCTAATTACCTACATAAAAAAACAACCAATTTAGGTTGTTTTTTTATTATTATTTGTATCTCTTAATGTAACTTTATTTCTTGCACTTCTTCGTCTTTCATCTTCAATAGCTGCATAGTGTTTCTTTGTAGTATTAACATCTGAATGGCCTAAAACATCAGCTACCAAATATATATCTCCAGTTTGTCTATATAATTGCGTTCCATAAGTTGATCTTAATTTATGAGGTGTGATTTTCTTTAATGTTGTAACAGTAGATGCATATTTTTTAACTAGATTTTCAACACTTCGTACGCTAATTCTTTTCTTTTGTAATGATAAGAATAGAGCATCTTCGCTACCAGGCATAGGTATAATAGTATTTCTTTCTTTTAAGTAATTAATTAAAGCCTCTTCAACTTCATCTCCGAAATATACAACTACTTGATTACCACCTTTTCTAACAATTCTTATTCCATGATTCTTAAAATCTACATCTTTTATGTCTAATCCTACGCATTCTGAAACACGAATTCCAGTTCCTAAGAGTAGAGTAACTATTGCTGTATCTCTAACCTTGGTTTTATCATGATAAGCGGCTTGCTGCTTAGTAAGATTCTTTCCAGTTTCAACTGTATCTAATAAACTAACAACTTCATCAGAATCAAGCCTTATAATGTCCTTGTCATGTATCTTTGGCATCTTCACAATCGATGCTGGGTTACTTGTGATTAATTCCATCTGATAAAAGTATTTATAAAAAGATCTAATAGACGCAAGTTTTCTATTTAAGCCTCTTTCACCATTAGCGCGTTCGGTTGTGTCATCATTATTATAAATTTTTAGATAGTCTAAATAATCTTGTATAATTGTTGGAGTCACTTTATCTAAAATCGTAATAGGATATTCAATAATTTCTTTATTTTTTCCTAAACCTGTTTCCTTGTGAATATAATTAAAGAATATTGTGAGATCGTAAGCATACGCCATACGAGTGCGAGCAGAGGTTGTGGGTTCAATTCCTCTGAAAAACATAGTACAAAATGGAGGCAGTATTTTCAGCTGCTCGCGTAACTTCTTATCGTAATCAATCTTAATTTGTTCGTGATATGACCTGTTTGCCATTGTAATTTTTCCTTATTTTTGCACTTTTATGGGATTATTTTTACTTTTTCGTACTTTACCACTTCAATTTTTTTCAAAAAGTGTTAATTTATTCTTTATCAAAATAGGGAAGAAATATTATTTTACTTCATCCACTGTGTAATTTTACTTAACTTTATAAGAATCGACATTTTCTAGTATAGCTTTGAACAATCTTTGCTTACATCCAGGGTGATCTTTGTTCAATTTATCAGCTAATTCCTTAGCATATTGGCGTTTTGTCTCACCATCTACTGGACATGGATTTTTAAGCACTGGAAGGGCATATTTATTTGCAAATCCGATAATATCGGCTTCTTCAACATACATAAAAGGTCTAATCAAAGTTACTTGTGTCTTATCTAAATATGTAACCGGCGAAAATGAATGAAATCTGCCTTCAAAAATTAGGGAGAGCAGCATAGTTTCAATAATATCGTCTTTATGATGACCAAAAGCGCTTTTATTGCATCCGTGTTCTACAGCCAGGCTATTAAAAGCTCCTTTTCGCATCTTAGCACATAATGCGCATGGGCTTTTTTCTTTTCTATCGTCAAATACAATAGAGGCAATATCTGTTTGTGCTATATAGTATGGAATAGAGAGGTCATCACAAAATGTCTTAATTTTGTCAAAATCAATATTTCCAAAGCCTAGATCTACGCTAATAGCTTCTAATTCATATTTATTTGGATAAAACCTTTGCAATTCTTTAAGCGCAATCAACAAAGAAAGGCTATCTTTGCCGCCAGAAACTCCAACAGCGATTTTGTCGCCGTCTTGAATCATATTGTAATCATCAATAGCTTTTCTTGTTAAACTTAATAATTGTTGTAATTTCATATAAATTTACCGTCTTAAAATTTTTTTATTTTCTCTTAAAATTAAGAGTAGTTAAGCGAAATTTAATATTTTTGTCATTTTTTACTCGAATTTATCCTAACATAACTATTCGCAAAAGTCAACTTTAACGAAAAGTATATATGGTAAATTAGGTATAATCAAGTGCCTAATTAGATGTGTTTTCAAGCTTTTCTAATATCTGATCAAAATATAAAGGTCTTGGCGCTGAAAATTCCATATATTCTCCTGTTGTCGGATGTTTGAAGCCTAAAATCTTCGCATGTAACGCCTGACCTAATACATTTTCGCTACCAAGCTTATATTCAGTCCTTTTGCCACCATACACTGGATCGCCAACAAGCGGATGATTTATGCTTGTGAGATGGACCCTAATTTGATGTGTACGGCCTGTTTCGAGTTTACACTCAATATGAGCATAATTTTTATAGTTTTTTATGACTTTATAATGAGTTGTAGCTGGTTTGCCTTTTGGGTTAAATCCCATCATTTTTCTGTCATTTTGCTTTCTTCCAATAGGAAAAGAAATTGTACCAGAATCGTCTTTAAAGGTCCCAACAACTATCGCTTCGTAAATTCTGTTGATAGAATGCTCCTTGAACTGCTCTGCAAGCTTAAAATGTGAAGTATCTGTTTTAGCGCATACTATTACTCCAGATGTATCTTTATCAATTCTATGCACAATGCCTGGTCTGAGTATTCCATTGATGCCAGAAAGATCTTTACAATGATATAAAAGTCCATTTACAACAGTATTACTGTAGTGACCGCTTGAAGGATGAACAACCATGCCTCTTTTTTTATTTATCACAATAATTTCGTGATCTTCATACAAAATTTCAAGCTCCAAATTTTCAGGAACAATTTCAAACAACTCAAGCGGTTCAGGAATTTCTAAGCAGATAGTATCGTGTTCTTTTACTTCATAATTGGCCTTTTTTGGCACTCCATTAACTTTCAAATTACCACATTTTATTAGCTTTTGAATGTAACTCCTTGAAAAATGGGCATTTTGCAAAGCTAAGAAACGATCTATTCTAATGTTGTCATCAAAGTCTGAAACTCTATAAATTACTTCACTCATTTCTCTTCCTCATGCTAAAAATCACATAATTTTTATCTTCTTTATATACAAATAGGAAATATATAATTAATAAAATTGCAGCTACTGTAACGCACATATCAGCGAAATTAAAGACCCAAAAATCAATAATTTTGAAGTAAATAAAATCAATTACGTACTTATGAGCTATTCTATCGATTAAATTTCCAACAGCACCTGCTGCTAAAGCAGATAGTAAATAATTAAGGAAAATTCGATTGTTAAAAACCTTAATATCAAAGATTTCATCATTAAAAGTGGAGTATCTCTTCGACATGAGCGAATTTTTGACAAAAACGAAAATTAAGACTGCCAAAACTAAAGCGGTAATGATGTAAAACAACCACTGCATATTCTGCATGGATCCAAAAGCAGCTCCAAAGTTTTCGAGATACTCAAATTCTAAAATATCTTTAATTATTGTTAAAGAATTATCATTCTTAAGATATGAGACCGCAAAATGCTTCGTAACCTGGTCAATAGCTACTAAAACAAAAAATAGGGCGATTTCTATCACAATATTTACTTGTGCTCTCTTCTTTCTATTCATTTTTCATCCTTCCCTTTTGCATAATTATAAAAATGTTACACAAGGCTATTTGTAGTTCATAGCAGATAGTATATCTGCTTGTGTTATATCTTTATTAACACAAGCAGTACCAATTTTATTTAACACAATATAGTTCATGCTATCACAACTTGCTTTTTTATCTTGTGTTAATTTAGATATAATACATTCAATAAATTTTCTTGTGAAATTCATAGAAATATTTAACCCAAAATTGACGCAAGTCTTCGCAAATCGCATTTCGTCATCCAAGGTTATTAAACCTTTTGCTTTTGATATTCTCATTGCAACTGACATACCTAAAGTAACAGCTTGTCCATGTTTTATTTCATAATTAGTTGCGCATTCAATTGCATGCCCAATAGTATGCCCAAAATTTAGCAAATGTCTTTCATTCTCGTCATATGGATCAATTTCAACAAAATGTTTTTTTACCAAAATTGAATTAATAACGATATTTACCAAAAAATCAATAAAATTATCTGTTTTCAAGTCTGAAGCATGCTCGATATACTCAAAAAACTCGGCATCATATATTAATGCAGATTTAATAACTTCGCCCATGCCATTAATTCTTTCTTCACGTTGGAGATCTTTATAAGTTAAAACATTGCTATAAACTAGTAACGGTTGATAGATAGCTCCGACAATATTTTTATAATTATTAAAATCAACAGCGCATTTTCCGCCAATACTGGCGTCTACCTGTGCTAATAATGTGGTCGGAATTTGAATATAATTAATTCCGCGCTTAAAGCTAGAAGCGCAATATCCTGTTATATCCCCTATCACTCCACCGCCTAAAGCAATTAAAAAATCATCTTTATTAAACTCATAATCAATTAAAACTGTATATAAATCATCAATTGTACTAGAGTTTTTAACTGCTTCTCCCGAGTTTAATGTGACTGAAAATACATTTTGAGATAAATTAGAAAATATTTTTTTAATAGAATTTAAATATAAAGGTTCAACGTTCGAATCAGTAACAATTAAAACCTTTTTTTCTTTTAATTTGAATTTTTCGCATGCTTCGCTAAGATATTCAAATGAATCAGCAACATAAACATCATATCCATTAAAGGATCTATTATTAGTTGGCACATCAACATGAATAATCTCTATGAAATTTTTCTTGTAAGAATACTTTTGCATAGCTTATTCCTTCACTAAACTTTTATCAAACATAAAACTATTTATATTTGATAAAAATTTAGCTGCCAAACGTTTCCGAAAGGCAGCCAACAACTTTTTAATTATAAATATTTATTTAGTTATATATTATAGTAATGGTGATTTAAATCCAGCTATATCGAATGAATTACTTTCTGCATTAAAGATATCTTGGAAATCACCAGAAATATCAACTGAATTAGGTGTTGCGATAAAGATGTAATTTGAAATCTTTTGAAGATTTCCATCTAAAGCGTAACAAGAACCTGAAATAAAATCGATAATTCTTTGTGAAATCTCTACATGTAATCCTTCAAAATTAATTACTACAGCTTTACCAAGTAATAAAGTTTCAGTAATTTCTCTTGAATCTTCGATAGAAGAAGGTTTGAAAATACAAACTTCTTGCTGTCCTCTACCAGTTCTAATAGAATTTACTCTAGCGCTATTAACTGGATGAGGAGTTTGCGCTTTTGCATAAGCAGGAGCAACTTTTTCTTCTTCAATCTTTTCTTTTTTCTTTAATGGTGCTTTTTTGAATTCTTCTTCTGGAAGAAAATCTTCGTCATCATCGTAGAATTCGTCATCATCATAGAAATCATCGTCGTAGTCTTCGTCTTTAATTGTAAAAGCATTTAAAAACTTATCACTGAATTTTCCCATGAATCAATCTCCTTTGTGATTAATTTCCCTGTTATAGTCTCTTTTACCAAAAATATCCGTTCCAACACGAACAAAATTGGCCCCCTCATCGATGGCAACCAAATAATCATTGCTCATGCCCATAGATAAAATTAGCTCATTTATATTATCAATGTTTAAGGCTAGAATGTCAATAGACAAATTGTATAGCGAAGCAAAATATCCCCTACTATTTTCAGGGTTTTCGCTCGCAGGCGCTATTGTCATAAGGCCTTTAATTTTTACATTATTAAGCGTCGAAACTTCTTTAACTAATTCAATTGCGCCCTCTTTTTCAATGCCAAATTTGCTTTCTTCTCCAGAAATATTAACTTGGATCAAAATATTGACAACTATGCCCTTCTTTTTAGCCTGTTTATCAATTTCTAAAGCCAATTTATAAGAATCAACAGAATGAATTAAATAAACTTTGTCTACAATATATTTAACCTTGTTAGTTTGTAAATGGCCAATAAGATGCCATCTAATATCAGAAGGCAAAGAATCGTACTTACTTAGAAGCTCTTGAACCTTATTTTCACCAAAATCTCTAATACCTAAATTATAAGCTTCTAAAACCATTTCTGCAGGATGTGTTTTGCTGACAGCAATAAGATGAACATCTTGGGCATGTTTCGAATGCTTAGCAGCAACACTTATATTATTAAGAACATTAGTTAAATTTTCTTTAATCATTATCTATTGATAACCTGGTCTTCTTTAACACCTTTAGAATCAGTCATAACTCTGTCATACATCGAAATGCTGCCGGCAATCTGCGAAGAAACAATATATGAAGAATTATTTTCACCAATAATTTCAACCATTTTGAAATTAGTATAACCATTATTAACAACGAAAACTCCTTGAAGGTTTTCTTTATTACCAACCTTAAATAAAGAATTCGTTTCATTCATAACTAAAATGTCGCCATCATTAAATACATCTGTACTAACATAACAATTTTTATCATCGCGTTTAACAATATCAGCAGGAATAAACTGAACAGATGAAGAACCATCAGCTAAAATAACTTGTTTATTAAAACCATCCGATGAAGAATTACCACCCTGAGTAATATACTCAAGAGGAATAGCATAAAATTGTTTTTCAGTGACAGACGTTTTAGGAATCTTTAATCCCTTCTTAGTATCATCAAGAATTTGGATTTGAAGATAACGATCAGCAATGTAACGAATCATGTACTTATTAAGAGAAACAACACCATAAGTTTTTCCAGACTTAGTAAATGTTTCAAAAGCGCCATAAGTTTCAACGCCATCTTTAAGAAATTCAATAGAAAGTTCATCTAAACCTTCAAAAGTTTTCGGATCATTAATTTGGAAAACAATCTTCCAATCACCTGAAGTAACAACTTTATAAGCAGGCGAGTCTTTCTTAATCAAATCACCAGATTTAATAATATTTTTATTATAATCCGATTTTCTAAAAGAATTATTGTTAATATCTTCAAGTCTAAAATTTTCAAAGCCATCAATATTGTGAATAATGTCACCAGAAATTTCGGAGCTGTAAACAAAAAATGATGAATTACCAGAAACATCATTATTCAAATCAGAAAAAACAGAACCATTAATAAGGTCCATAATTTGCGAATCAACCTTATACTTAAAATTGTTAACATCATAATAATTAATAGGATTAAAAGAAGTATCAAAATCGTATAACGAGTTTTTAATCTTTAAAAGATTATCCGCACTTAAGATAGATTGATTTTTAGCAGCTTCTTCGATTTTTGCAGACAATTCACCACTACTGTCAATAACATATGTCTTTTCATTAACATGTACCGTAGAACCATCTCCAACAAAGAAAATAATATAACCATTATTATTAGCATTAACAATGGTTTCCTCACGAAGAATAAGTCCTGTGTACTGCCCTTCAAACCTACTAGCAGTAACACCTTCAGTAACCTCAACGACAGAGGTCCTCGTACTAAAAAAATACACGCAAGAATAAACAACTAAATATAGGATTATTAATAAACAAAGAATTATTCCTACATTTAGTTGTTTTTTATTTTTCTTATTCTTTTTTTTAGTAAATGAATTAGGCATTAAAGTGAAAGTTCAACAAATTCCTTAAACTTATCTAAAAGGTTGTTTTCATTCATAGATAAGCTAACAATAAAATTAACTTTTAATTTATCAGCCAAAGTAATTAAATTATCGATAGCTTCATTAACATCCGAATCAGGATTTTCATCAATATTAGCTAAGGTTATAAAGCTATCAAAATAAATAGTCTCTATATCATTATTTCCAGAAACTAAACCACAAATAAAACCAAATAAGGTTTCGGTATTAAAAACTGGATATTCTTTAACATTAATAAGACGGATATTTCTATCCAAATCGAACATATGCTTAGCGTTTTTATCGAGATAAATAACAACACCATCTGATGTCTTAGCTTCAGCATTAGCTGAATCTAAAATAAATTTAGTTTTGCCTTTACCTTTTTCGCCAACAATTAGCTTGACCATAGTATTGTACCTCCAAAAAATATTTATTTATAAGCATTACGCCAATCAAGATCACCTCTGTCAATAGCCATAACCAAAATCTCTGCAGACGCGACATTTGTAGCAACTGGAATATTATGGATATCGCATAAATCATAAACACGAGTATAATCTAGTTCGTTTTGACGGAACTTAACAGGATCACGAAGAAAAATAACAGCATCAATTTGGTTGCATTCAATTTGTGCGCTCATCTGACGTCCGCCACCTAAATGTCCAGATAAAAATTTATGAATATTTAAGTTAGTGACATCTTCAATAAGCTTGCCGGTCGTCTCTGTCGCATAAAGATCATGTTTCGACAAGATACCCTTGTAAGCAATACAAAAATTTTGCATTAATTCTTTTTTTGAATCATGAGCAATCAGACCGATGTTCAAAGCTACAATTCTCCTAAATTTATTAATAATATATTATAACACAATATTTTGTTCCCTGAAACTTAAATATTTATTATCACCAATAATAATATGGTCTAAAAGTTTAATCCCAATAATCTCTCCAGCTTCCTTAACTTTAGATGTGCAACTAATATCCATCTTGCTAGGATTAACTTCTCCACTAGGATGATTATGAAGCAAAATAATATTAACAGCACTTTCTTTAAGAGCTTCGCAAAATATCTCTCTAGGAGAAAGAAGTGAGGCGTTAACAGTACCTTTAGACATAACTTTTTCTTTAATAAGATTACCAGCAGAATCAACCATAAGTAAAATCACTACTTCTCTATCAAGATGCCTTAAATCTTCATAAAAATATTCGGCAACAGTCTTAGGATTATTAAGAACCAAAGATTTCTTTCTAACAGATTTTGAAATCCTTTTAGAAATCTCAAAAACAGCCTTAATTTGTAAAGCCTTAACTTTACCAATGCCTTTAATAAGCATTAAATCACTGATGCTGGAATTATAAATATTCAATAAAGACGAAGATTTAGCATTGAATGAAAGAATTTTATCAGCAAGCTCAATACAATGCTCATCAGCTGAACCAGAGCGAATAATAATAGCTAACAATTCAGCATCGGAAAGAGATTCTGGGCCATACTTAATAAATTTTTCATCAGGTCTTAAATCCGGTCCTAAATCTTTAATAGTTTTATTCAAAAAGTCCTCTTTTCTAGGACTTCACTCACTAATTTAAAATAGACTCAAGTGCACTAATAATAGCAAACTTGCCATGTTCAAAAGTAACACCGCCTTGAAAGAAAGCGGTATAAGGTTCTCTTAAAGGCCCATCAGCCGAAAGTTCAATAGAAGAGCCGTTAATAAAAGCACCACTCGCCATTATAACTTTATCTTGATATCCCGGCATATCCCAAGCTTCAGGCGTAACAAAACTATCAACATATGAAGCATTTTGAATAGCAATACAAAACTTTGAAAGATTATCAGCATCATTTAAATCAATAGCTTCAACAATGCAAGAATGTTTTTCAAAAGGCCCAGGAGAAACGCTAAAGCCAAAATAATCGAACATAGCAGCAGCAAAATGCGCATTTTTCAAAGCTTCACCTACTACTTTAGGTGCAATAGAAAGTCCCTGATAAAACGATTTCAAGGCGCCTAAAGAGCCACCAACTTCTTTACCTAACCCAGGAGCAGTAAGTCTATAAGCGCATCTTTCAATAAAACATGCTTTGCCGACAATATAACCGCCAATAGGAGCTAAAGATCCGCCAGGATTTTTAATTAAAGAACCAACACAAATATCAGCTCCCACATTCGTAGGTTCAAAAAGATCTACAAACTCACCATAACAATTATCAACAAAGCAAATTAAATTAGGATTAATATTTTTTACAAAATCAATAACATCCTTCATTTGAGAAATGCTAATAGATTTTCTGTTAACATAACCTTTTGAACGTTGAATATAAATAATTTTTGTATTGTCAGAAATAGCCTCTTTAATAGCATACAAGTCAAATTCACAATTATCTAAAAGATCAACAATCTTATAAGAAATACCATTCTCAGCAAGAGAACCTGCGCAAGGCGTAATTCCAATAGATTTTTCAAGAGAATCATAAGGCTTACCGCTAATAAAAACTATTTCATCACCAGGAAGCAAATTCGCAGAAAGCGCAAGATAAAGTGCATGCGTACCGCATGTAATCTGAGGTCTAACCAAAGCATCTTCCGCGCCAAAAATTTCAGCATAAACACGCTCTAATTTTTCACGACCTAACTCATTATACCCATACCCTGATGATTGATTAAAATCTGCCTCAGCTACTTTATTATTCCTAAACGCATTAAGAACCTTAAATTGATTAGCCTCGCTAATCTCATCAATCTGAGTAAATACATCAGATAAACTTTCAATAACTTTATTTGAAGCATCAAGAATATCTTTTCTAATACCTGGATAATTATACAATCTTTTTCTCCTTCAAAATCTCTAAAATATATTCAAGCAATTTTTCTTTAGAATCAAATGAATCAACATCAACCCAAAGAGCATCTTTTTCACGCTTAAACCAAGTAATCTGCCTTTTTGCAAAATGTCTTGAACTTTGTTTAATTAAATTAACAGCCTCTTCTTGCGAGCACTCCCCTTCTAAGAAAGAAACAAGTTCTTTATATCCTAGCCCTTGCATAGAAAGCGCATCTTTAGAAACGCCACTATCTAGAAGATTCTTAACTTCTAAAAGCAAACCATCTTCCATCATTAAATCAACACGTTCGTTAATCCTTTTATAAGTCTCTTCTCTATCTCTGTAAATAACAAAGAATGCAGCATTATAAGGTGACTTCTTTTCATGTTGCGATTTATTATGCTCAGAAATTTTTTGATTATTTTCTTTAAAAAACTCTAAGGCTCTAATAACTCTCTTAACATTATTATAATGAATTTCATTAGCAGCGTCTTCGTCAACTTCTCTTAACATGTCATGCAAAAAAGTAGGACCTTTTAAGACAGATAGTTCTTCAAGTTCTTTTCTGTAGGAAGAATCCGATGTCTCGTTTTCAAAATCAATATCATACAAAACAGATTGAATATAAAAACCAGTGCCACCAACTATAATTGGAATCTTTCCATCATTATAAATCTTTTCAATATATTCTTTCGCGCGAGACTTAAATTCATAAACATTAAAATTAAAATCAGGCTCGACCTCGTCAATCAAATAATGCTTAATGCCATCCATCTCATCTTTAGAAATTTTAGCAGTACCAATATCAAATCCTTTATAAACTTGCATCGAGTCCGCGCTAATAATTTCACCGCCAATAGCCTTTGCCAGCGAAATAGAAAGATCAGTTTTTCCAGTTGCAGTCGGACCCGCAATAATAATTAAAGGAATCATACTAAACGCTTAAATTTCCTTTCAAGTTCAGATTTACTCATCCTAATAATAGTAGGCCTACCATGCGGACAGTTATACGGATTATCTAAAGATAAAAGTTCATCAATAAGATTATTAGCTTCAGCTAAAGAAAGATGCATCCCACCTTTAACAGCAGCTTTGCATGCTAAGGAAGCAATTTTCTCAGTTAATAATTCAGAAGAAAAAGAATTAGACTCAGAAGCAACATCATTTAGAAAACTTAAGAATAAATCTTTTTCATTAAGAGAACTTAAATCTAAAGGAACTTCAGAAATTGCAAACTCATGTCCACCAAATTCATTAATTTCAAATCCAAGTTTCTTAAACTCATCCATAAACTTAATTAAAACACTTTCTTCAGAAGAACTTAAAGAAATAATAATAGGCGGATTAAGAAGCTGAGAAGGATGCTTGCCATCCACAATATTTTTAGTGAACTGTTCGTAAAGCACCTTTTCATGCGCCGCATGTTGATCAATTATGTAAAGTTCATCTTTGTACTCAACAATCCAATAAGTGTCAAATACACAGCCGATAATTTTATGTTTAACTCTAGCATTAGAACTTAAAAAAGAATCATCAAATAAAGTAGCTTGTGAAAAATCAATAGGACCTTCTATAGGTTCAAAAGAATCTACATCATCATTACTTTCAAAATAATTAGACTCTTCCATAAGTTTATTAATCCTATTAACTTCAAAAGGCTCTGGGGCATTGTAACTAGAAATAACCTCTGGTTTAGATACTTCCTTTTTTCCAATACTAACCATAGGAATATTTTCATTTTGTTTTAGTGCATCTAAAACAAAATCATAAACAATATCAAAAACTCTTTCGCTATCAAAGAATCTGATTTCCATTTTCGAAGGATGAACATTAACATCAATAAGTTCTGGTTCAAACTTCAAATTTAAAACCAAAAATGGAAAAGCACCTCTCATTAAATATCCCGAGTAAGCTTTTTCAACAGCTGAAGAAATGATCTTATCTTTAATATAACGACCGTTAATAAAAAATATTTCAAAATTTCTATTTGCTCTAGAAAATTCAGGTTTAGAAATAAAACCATCAATACTTAAAAAATCACATGAAGCATTAATAGGAATAATTAATCTAGCAATATCCTTTCCAAAAACATTATAGATAGTATCTTTTAATTGATTGTTTCCAGAAGTTAAAATCTTAACCTTTCCATTAACTATAAACTTAAAAGAAATTTCAGGATGTGAAAGTACAATGCACTCAACAACATCTTGAACAAAATCAGCTTCTTTTGCAGGTGATTTTAAGAACTTAAGTCTAGCAGGAGTGTTATAAAACAAATCTCTTACAATAACACTTGTACCATCAGGAAGACCGGCTTCACTAATAGATAAAATCTCACCACCATTAACTTTAGCGATAACACCAGTAAGATTATCTTTTGTTTTAGTACAAAACTCCATCTTAGAAACAGCACAAATACTAGAAAGTGCCTCACCTCTAAAACCTAAAGTATTAATAAATGAAAGGTCATCAGCTTTAGAAATTTTGCTTGTAGAATGTCTTAAGAAAACTTTATCGATTTGAGAAGGATCAATACCTACTCCATTATCCGTAATCCTAATTAAAGAAATTCCGCCATCTTTAATCTCAATAGAAATTGAACTTGCACCAGCATCAATAGAGTTTTCAACAAGTTCCTTAACAACACTAGAAGGCCTGTCAACAACTTCACCTGCCGCAATTTTATCTATAGTATTTTTATCAAGTACATTAATAATATTCATAAATTATAAATCTTTAATCGTAATATCATTTTTAACTAACTTAGCAACAATTTCTTTTGCTCTATCTGTAATAGATTCTGGAACACCTGCCAAAGCAGCAACTTGAATGCCATAGCTTTTATCTGCTCCACCTCTAACAATTTTTCTAAGGAAAATAATATCGTCGCCTTGTTCTTTAACACTAATGCAGAAATTCTTAACACCATCAATTAAACCTTCTAGTTCAGTAAGTTCATGATAATGCGTTGAGAAGAAAGTCTTTGCGCCACATTTATCTTTATCCGCAATATGTTCAACAACTGCCCATGCAATACTAAGACCATCATAAGTAGAAGTTCCTCTACCAATCTCATCTAAAATAACTAAAGAGTTTTTAGTAGAATTATGTAAGATATTAGCAACTTCAGTCATCTCAAGCATAAAAGTACTTTGACCAGAAGCAAGATCATCAGAAGCACCTACACGAGTAAAAATTCTATCGCAAACACATATATTTGCAAAAGAAGCTGGAACAAAACTACCAATACTCGCCATTAAAGTAATAAGCGCAAGTTGTCTCATATAAGTAGACTTGCCTGCCATATTAGGGCCTGTAATAATGCTAACTCTATTATCTTGTGTATCACTATAAGTATCGTTAGAAATAAACTGACCTTGAGGCATAACTTTTTCAACAACAGGATGACGACCATCTTTAATATCAATAATGCCATCTGTATTAATTAAAGGTCTAACGTAATTGTTTTGTTCAGCAACATAAGCTAACGAAGCTAACGCATCAATCATTGCGATATATGAAGCAGCTTTTTGGATACGTTTAACGTTAGAAGCAATTTCTTCTCTGATATCAGAAAAACATGAATATTCAAGAGCAAATAATTTTTCTTCAGCACCCAAAATCGTATCTTCAAGTTCTTTTAATTCATCAGTGATGTAACGCTCAGCGTTAACAAGAGTTTGCTTTCTAATATATCTATCTGGAACCATGTCCTTAAAAGAATTCGTAACTTCGATATAATATCCAAAAACTTTATTATATTTAATTTTAAGAGACTTAATTCCAGAAGCTTCTCTTTCTTTTTCTTCAAGTTTAGCAAGCCATGTTTTGCCCTCAAATTTAGCTTTGCGAAGATTATCAATTTTTTCGTTATAACCTTCTTTAATAATTCCGCCGTCTTTAATAGCTAAAGGAGCATCTTCAACGATTGAAGCATCAATAAGAGAATAAATATCTTCCAAGCAATCAAAATCATTAAATATACTTTCAAAAATTTCTGACCTAAAATTCTTTAAGATATATTTAATATGCGGAAGCATTTCAATAGAGTTCTTAAAAGCAATTAAATCTCTAGGGTTAGCAGACTTATAAGAAATCTTAGCAAGAATTCTTTCAAGGTCATATATCGGATACAAATACTCTCTTAACTCATCTCTTTCAATAAGAACTGAATTAAGTTCGCTAATAGCATCTTGCCTTTTAATAATTTCAGATTTATCAACAAGTGGTTGCTCAATAAAGAATCTTAAAGTACGAGCGCCCATAGCAGTTTTAGTTTTATCTAAAACCCAAAGAAGAGACCCTTTTTTATTCTTCTCTCTCATTGTTTCTACAAGCTCAAGGTTTCTTCTAGTTGCAGAATCAATAACCATATATTTATTAGTAGAATAAATAGAAATCTTATTTAAGAATTCTAAAGAAGTTTTTTGTGTCTCATAAAGATATTTAAGTACAGCGCCAACGCTAGGAATGCACTCAGGAAAATCATTAAGTCCTAAACCAGATAAATCGATAACATTAAAATGCTCTTTAATAATTTCTTTAGAGTTTTCACTATCGAAATAAGAATCATTTAAGTTATATAAAGAAATGCCAAGTTTATCTTTAATATTATCAATGTCAACGCCTGACATATTAAAAGCATTATTCGCAATAATTTCAGCAACAGGAAACTTATAAATCTCATTTAAGAAATCGTTAACATTGCTTACCCTAGTTACTTCAAATTTACCCGTTGTAATATCAACAAACGATAAAGCAAAAAGATTTGTCGTGTAGTAAACGCAAAGTAAAAAATTATTTTTATCTTCTTCAAGTCCTAAATTATTTGTATTAGTACCTGGAGTAACAACTTTAATTACGTCTCTTTTTACAATTCCTTTAGCCTGTTTAGGATCTTCTAATTGCTCAGCGATAGCAACTTTATATCCCTTAGCAACTAATCTATTAATATAACTGTCCGCAGCATGAAACGGAACACCGCACATAGGTGCTCTTTCTTCAAGACCACAATCTTTTCCAGTTAAAGTAATTTCTAGTTCTTTTGAGCCAACTAAAGCATCGTCAAAAAAGAGCTCATAAAAGTCGCCCAAACGATAAAAAAGAATACAATCTTCATATTGTTTTTTTGTCTCAAGATATTGAGACATCATCGGAGATAACGCCATTGTAATAAAAACCTTTTGCCTCTACTAATTTTACATTTATAAATTTTCCAACTAAATCTTTACATCCTTCAAAATGAACGACGGAATTATTGCTTAAACGCCCATCTAAAAGACAAGGATTTTTTGAATTAACGCCTTCAACTAAAACTTCTTGAATACTACCTTCATACTTAAGAGTTTGCTCTTTTGAAATATCAGTAACTAAAGCAAGAAGCCTATTAAATCTATCATTAACGACTTGCGTATCAACTTGGTTTGGCATCGAAGCTGCCTTTGTTCCTGTACGTTTTGAATAAATGAAAGTAAATGCACTATCAAATTTTGCTATCTTAACAACATCTAAAGTCTCATTAAAATCATCTTCAGTTTCACCAGGGAAACCAACAATGATATCAGTAGTAATCGATACACCTTCAATATTGTCTCTAATTTTTTTAACTAAACTAAGATAATCTTCTTTAGAGTAATGCCTATTCATTTCCTTTAAAACTTTAGAACTACCTGATTGCAAAGGAAGATGAATATGTTTGGCAATCTTTTTATTATTTTTAATAACTTCAATAAGTTCGTCGCTTAAATCTTTAGGATGCGAGGTCATGAACCGAACGCGTTTAATTTTATCAATATTAGCAACATCTTCTAAAAGTTTTGGGAAGTTGTATTGATAAGAATTTACATTTTGACCAAGAAGCATAACTTCTACTACACCTTCATCAGCAAGTTTTCTAACTTCAGCTAAAACATCTTCAGGCTGTCTACTTCTTTCACGGCCTCTAACAAATGGCACAATGCAATAACTACAAAAATTATTGCATCCATACATAATATTTACGCCACATTTAAAATCAAACTTTCTCTCAGATGGAAGATCTTCAACAATTCCTTGAGGTTCATCTAAAATATCAATTTGCATCTTATCTTCTACAAAATGCAAAAATAAAAGTTCAGCTAATTTATATATATTGTGAGTTCCGAAAATGATATCAACATTTTTATAACTCTTTTTTATTTTCTCAACTACATGTTGCTCTTGCATCATGCATCCGCAAAGAGCGGTTATCATATCTGGATTTTTTGCTTTTTGATTTTTTAAAACACCAAGCCTACCATATACTCTTTCGTTTGCATGCTCTCTTACGGTACATGTATTATAAAGAACAAAATCAGCATCTTCACTTTCAGATGGCTCATAGCCAATCATTTTCATAATACCAAGAAGTTTTTCAGAATCTTTCGCATTCATCTGGCAACCGAAAGTATTAATGCAAGCTTTAAGTTTTCGTTTTTTATTAGCAGAAATAAAATCAACAATTTCTTTATTTTTTTGAACAAAATAAAATTGCCTTGAAGGCTCTTCTTTAGGAGCATTTTCAAGAATAATAGATTTATTAATTTTTAATTCTTCTAAGATATCCATAATTAAATCGTGTAAATATAATAAGTTGAATCTTTATAAACTCCAGAAATATATTGACACTTCTCATCAAAATGGCAATCCATTTTCGGATAATTATAAAGTCTAAGATATGGCCTTCTGCCATAGTATTTAGAAGTAATAAATAATTTTCCTAGAGTATCTATAAATACTTCATCATAAAATGAAATATCATTTTCGCCTGTAAGTAAATTAATAAATTCAACAGATTCAGGTCTATTAATTCTAATATAAGGTGTGTTATCAACAACATAAGCAAGTCTTAAGTCATTTAATGAAACCTCTGCTTGTTTAGAAGTAATAAATTCTTTTGTTACATAATTGTAGAAAATACACTCTGAAGATTTGTTTTGAAAATCGACAATGTTATAAAAAATATAATCATCTTTGACATCCGGAATTAAAATATATTTATCAAAATATACAGAATGTAAAAGTTCCATATCAATATTAGTTAACTGCAATCCAATATCAGCAATAAACTTAGCTATTGGTACAATATAAATTCCTTCGATTAAAGCTTCATTTTCGGAATTATATTTAAGTCTAACATCTTCCAAAAAAGAAAAACCAGTTTTAATCATAAGATCAGCCTCGCCAATGCACTCAATAGAATTTATTCCATTATTCTTTAAGTTTTCTTCGATAATTTTTACAGGTTCAGGAGAATCAGGACTATAAAGCCATTGATTAAATTCAATAGTACCCATCAAAATATCTGATTTATAATCTTTAACAACTTCAGTCTGAATAACAAAAGTATCAATAGAAATAACAAAAGCCTTAACTATCATATCGCCCGTTAAAACTTTTTTATCTAAATCAAAAACAGCACAAACATTACTGATGTCATCAATATAATCATAAGCAATTAATTGAATACGAACTTTGTCACCATCAATAATATCGAAAGTAGAAAAATAAACTAATTTTTCTGGCGTGTAAGCAACGCGGATATCAATAAATCCCGCTTTTTTAATTTCCGGACATAATTCTTTAACAGTATTAGTCTCAGGGTCATATAATTGAATTTGAAGAAAATCTATCTTGTCTTTAATAACATGATAAATCTCAAGAATCTGATCATCTCTGATAGACAAATCATATAAATTATTCTTGCTTTTAATTACATTAATATCCATAAATTAATCTTTATACTTTGAATAAATAGCTTCAAAAACTTTTATTCCATCTATAGCTGAGCTAGTAATACCGCCAGCATATCCAGCACCTTCACCACAAGGGTAAATGCCTTTAATATTACTTTCAAAATTATCATCTCTTAAAATTCTAACAGGTGAAGAAGTTCTACTTTCAACGCCACTAAGAATAGCATCATCTATTGCAAAACCAGGAATAGTCTTATTAAACTTATCCATAGCTTCAACAATATCTTTACAAACGAATTCAGGAAGGACTTCATTTAAGTCAGCAAAATCAAACTCACCTTGTGTTTCAGGATTAACTTCTCCAAAACTATCAGATTTAATTTTCTCCTTAAAGTCCTTAAATAATTGAACCGGGATTTTCCCTTCACATGCATTGTAAGCCTTATACTCTAAAACTCTTTGATACTCTAAGCCATCAAGTGGTGAATCTGAAAAACAAAAATCTTCAGGATTAATATTAACAACAATAGCGCTGTTAGCATTTTTAGAATCACGAGCAGAAAAACTCATGCCATTAACACAAAGTCTTCCTTTCTCAGAAGATGAATTAACAACATATCCGCCTGGACACATGCAAAATGAATATACACTTCTACCATCTTCAGTCTTGCAAGTAAGTTTATAATCTGCAACTGGTAAAGAATCTCCATAAAGTTCTTTATAATCTTCACCATATTGAACTTTATTAATATATTCCTGGCTGTGTTCAATACGAACGCCAATAGCAAAAGGTTTTGGCGACATATTAATCTCATTCTTATTAAGCAATTCATATGTATCTCTTGCAGAATGACCAATCGCAAGAATAAGATTTGAACATTTAACAGCAATAACTTTATCTTGTTCACCTTGCTGTTTAATCTTTAAGATTATTTTTGAAAGTTTGCCATCATCTACTTCAAAATCAACAAACTTTGTATCAAACATAACTGCTCCGCCGTTATCAATAATCTTTTCACGCATATTCTTAACAACGCAGCTAAGAACATCTGTACCAAGATGCGGTTTATTACTAAATAAAATTTCCGAAGGTGCGCCATTTTCAACGAAAGTTTTAAGAACAAAATGATTTCTACCATTTTGATCATTAACACCAGTATTTAGTTTTCCGTCTGAAAACGTACCAGCGCCACCTTCGCCAAATTGAATATTACAATCAGTGTCTAATTTACCTCCCTCGAAGAAATCGTTAACAGCTAAAATACGCTCTTCAACACAATGGCCTTGCTCAATCAAGATTGGCTTGTATCCATATTCAGCAAGCATATAAGCTGCAAAAAGACCACAAGGTCCAGAACCTACAACGCAAATCCTGCCCTCATAATCTAAAGTTCCTCTTTCTGGAAGTTGATACTTTTTAGAATTGGCTTCCGAAATATTATTATCAGATTCGCATTTTTTTAGAACTTCTTCTTCATTATCAACACGAACATCTATAATATAATTCCAAATAATATTCTTTTTGTTTCTAGCATCCAAAGATTTCTTCACGCAAAAAATATCTTTGTCATTCAAATCTGAAACATGTAATTTTTTGCACAAAGTTTTTTTAAGGTCACTATACGAATGTTTAACTGGTAAATGAACTTGACTGATCCGAATCATAATTATTGACTAAGGGCCTTTCCAAGATTTTTAATATATGTCTAACATGTATTAAATTAGAGGTATTATATCACAAAATTAGCTTACTTGCGACAGTATTTGCTGATGAAAACGCCCATTGAAGGTTATATCCACCGCAAATAGCATTAACGTCGATAACTTCTCCGGCAAAATATAAGTTGTCCACAATTTTAGATTGTAAATCATTAGAGCAAATCTCATCTAAACTAACTCCGCCAGAAGTAACTTGGGAATTTTCAAAACCAAATGTGCTAACAGGATGCATCTTAAATTTAGTAATTGTTGAAAAATATGCTTTTGCAAAATCACCTAGGTCAGCATTAATATCAACGTCCTTATGCAAATTCTTAACTTCTTTGTCTATAACGTTAGCTAATTTTTTATTAATTAAGCCTAAAAGCTTATTGCTTTGATTATTAGAAAGAAAACTAAAAAGTTCTTTTTTATCAATGTCCGGTAAAAGATCAATACTAATTAATATTTCCTTTTTTTCATCTATAAGTTTTGTTGCTAAAGAAGAAATTTGGAAAATAGGAATGCCTGAAATGCCTGCATCGCTAAATTGTAAATTACCTTTAGCAGTTAAAACATTTTCAAAATTTCCGCCTTTTTTAACTTTTAAAGTAACAAGACTATCATTTCGAACACCTTTAAGTTCTTTTACGAATTTATCATTGCATTTAAGGCCACAAAGCGCCGGTAAAGGCTTAATAATTGTGTGCCCAAACTCTTTAGCGATTTTATATCCAGAGCCGTCAGAACCCGTTTTAGGAGCGCTCATTCCACCTGTAGCTAAAACAAGTTTATCGCAAAAATATTTTCCATCTATATCAAATAAATTATCCTTTTTCTTTACATGTTTCGGCTGATAATTTGTAACAATATCAATCCCAAGTTCATCACATCTAAATCTTAAAATATCTAAAACAGAAGAAGCTTGCTCAGATCTAGGATAAATATATCCATTTTTATTTTCAGTTAAAAGACCTAAGCCCTTAAAAAATTTAATTGTATTATCACAATCAAATTTTCTAATAACATCTTCAACTTTACTTATATCTCCAGATGAAAAATAAGGATAAATATTTTCAGAATTTTGCTCAAACAAACTAACCTTACACTCTTCATTTGTAAGATTACATTTTCCATTTCCTGTTGATAAAATTTTCTGTCCAACTCTATTAGAATGTTCGAGAATCAAAATGGAATTATTATCTTTTTTAGACATTATGGCGGTGCATAACCCAGATGCACCGCCACCAATAATAACTATATCGTATTTCATTAAAATTATTCTTCGCTGTCTGTATGACGAGCAGCAACTTCTCTTTCCTGAACATCTGAAGGAGCTTGCTCGTAACGTGAAAATTCATATTCGTAATCACCAAAACCACCAGTCATAGAACGAAGAGTTGTTCCGTAACCGAAAAGTTCTGATTGAGGAATATCTGCTTCGATACATGTTCTGCCGCCATCAACAGGGTTAGAACCAAGTACACGACCTCTTCTCTTATTTAAGTCACCCATAACGTCACCAGTGAATCTATCTGGAACAGTAACTTTAAGAGATGAAATAGGCTCTAAGAGAACTGGGCCAGCTTCCATAAAACCTTTCTTGAAAGCAAGGATTGTAGCCATCTTAAATGACATTTCGTTAGAGTCTACAGGGTGGTAAGAACCATCATAAAGAACAGCTTTAACACCAACAACAGGATAGTTAGCTAAAGGTCCTTTTTGAACACATTCTTGCAAACCTTTTTCAACTGCTGGGAAGTAGTTCTTAGGAACGCTACCACCAACAACTTCTTCAGTGAATTCATAAGCTTTAGTAGTATCGCCTAAAGGCTCAAATCTCATTCTTACATCACCGTACTGACCATGTCCACCAGATTGTTTTTTATGTTTACCTTGAACATCAGAAGTTTTTCTAATTGTCTCACGGAATGCAAAAGCAGGTTTTTCTAAAGCAATATCAACTTTATATTTATCTTTCATCTTTGATACAACAACATCAAGTTGTTGATCGCCAATACCATAGATAAGACTTTGTTTGTTTTCTTCATCAGCAACAACCTTAAGAGTTGCATCTTCTGCACAAAGTTTTTGAAGAGCTTGTTGAACTTTATCTTCTTCACCTTTATTAACAGCTGTGTACTTCATATATGTATAAGGTTTAGACATAACGAATTTATCAAGAACGATAGGATTATCTTTTCTTGATAATGTATCACCAGTCTTAGCAAGATCAAGTTTACCAATAGCACCGATATCGCCAGGCTCTAGTTCACTTACTTCTTCTACGTTCTTACCACGCATAACATAAAGTTTAGAAATCTTTTCGCTTTCATCAGTAACGCCATTATAAACAGTGTCATCACCTTTAAGTACGCCAGAGAAAACTTTAACTAAAGAATATTTACCAATGAATGGGTCAACGATTGTCTTAAATACATAAGCAGCTAAAGGTTTGTCAGCACTAACATCGCAAACAAATTCTGAATCGTCTTTAGCATTCTTACCCTTCTTAACAACTGGACTATTATTAGGTGCTGGGAAGAATTTTACAATAGTTTCAAGTACGCCTCTTGGGCCAAGATTCTTAACAGAAACACCACAAAGAACAGGAACAACATCTCCATCTTTAATACCTAATTTAAGAGCATTTGCTATTTCATCATCAGTGAATTCTTCTCCACCGAAATATTTATCCATTAACTCTTCAGAAGTTTCTGCAACACTTTCCATCATTGCATCTTTAAAGCCAGCAACCTTATCTGCAACATCTGAAGGAACATCTGTTGGTTCAATAGTTCCGTCAGCTTTGAAATTAAAAGCTTTTCCTGAAAGAACATCAACATAGCCTAATAAATCCGTACCATTTTTTATAGGGAACTGGAATGGAGCTATCTTGTTTCCAAATTCAGCTTTTAAGCTATCTATAACCGCTTCAAAATCAGCATTAGCATCATCCATTCCAGAAACATAAATAGTTCTAGGAATCTTAAAGGTTTCGCAGAAATGCCAAGCTTTATATGCGCCAACTTCAACACCACTTTTAGCGTTAACAACGATAACAGCACTATCAGCAACAGAAAGACCTTCTTCTGTAGCACCAATAAAATCGAAGTAACCAGGTGTATCTAAAATATTTAATTTAACATTATTATATTCAACAGGAATAACTGTAGAACTAATAGAAAATTTACGTTTTTGTTCTTCTTTATCGAAGTCACTAATTGTATTGCCATCGTTAATATTACCCATTCTTGTAATAACACCAGTGGATAATGCCATAGCTTCGGCTAAAGTAGTTTTACCAGAACCACCATGTCCCAATAACACAGTATTTCTAATATTTTCTGTCTTATAAACATTCATAAATAAATACCTCCAATTTATTTAAAGCATATAGAATTATATTACTAAAATCGGCCCTTATTTACAAGAGATTTTCGTATAAAATTCCTTAAAAATAAATAAAAATTAAATTTTAAATTTAATTTTTGTATATACACAACGATTGTTGATATTTTGTGGACACTCTATTCTAAACAATATTAAAAAAGCACTTCTTTCGAAGTGCTTTTAAGTTTTATTAAATTTATTAAATTTGCTTTTACTCAATCCCTAAGTCATCTGGGTTTTCTTCAGCCATAGTTTTAGAATCTTCAGCCTTCTTTGTAGACTTAGAAGTTTTCTTAGCTTTTGGCTCTTCCATTTCTTCTTCATCTTTAAGATCAATCATATCAATAAAACCATCGAAGCCGAGTCTAGCACGAACAGTAGCATCTAAAGCAGAATAAAATTCTTCATTAGCCTTTAGATAAGCTTTAGCATTTTCTCTACCTTGGCCAATCTTTTCGCCGTTATAAGCGTACCAAGCACCACTCTTTTCAATTATTCCAAACTCAACAGCCTGGTCTAAAATATCGCCTACAGCAGAGATACCTTCGCCGAAAATAATATCAAATTCTGCCTCACGGAAAGGAGGTGCAACTTTATTTTTAACAACTTTAGCTCTAACTCTATTACCAATAACTTCTCCACCTTGTTTAATAGATTCGATTCTTCTTACATCGATACGAACAGATGAATAGAATTTAAGAGCACGACCACCAGTAGTTGTCTCAGAAGGCCCATAAAATACACCAATTTTTTCACGGAGCTGGTTAATAAAGATAATTGAACAGCCAGTCTTAGATGTAACCGCTGTAAGTTTTCTTAAAGCTTGACTCATAAGTCTAGCTTGAGCACCAACAGTAGCATCACCCATCTCGCCTTCGATTTCATGCTTAGGAACTAAAGCAGCAACAGAGTCAACTACGATAATATCCATAGCACCAGAGCGAACCATAGTCTCACAAATATCAAGGCCTTGCTCGCCATAATCAGGTTGAGAAATATAAAGATTATCAACATCGACGCCAATATCGCCAGCATATTTAGGATCAAGAGCATGTTCAGCATCTATAAAACCAGCAATGCCGCCAGCCTTTTGAACTTCTGCAACTATATGTAATGCTAAAGTAGTTTTACCAGAAGCTTCAGGGCCATAAATTTCAATAATTCTTCCACGAGGAATTCCACCTACTCCTAAAGCTTTATCAAGACTAATAGAACCAGTCTTAATAACATCAATATCTAAGGCAGTCTTATCACCTAATTTCATTACTGAACCTTTTCCGTGGTCTTTTTCAATTTTTGAAATTGCTACATCTAATGCTTTCAATCTTTCTTTATTATCCATAATTTCTCCTTTACTTAAAAACCGAACTTATGTTCGCTTTTACTATAATATAATTTTTCAACCTTGTCAACACTATTTTCCAAAAAAATAAGAACATGTACGAAACATGTTCTTAAAAATTCTATATAAAATAATTTACTTTATGCCTTAAACACTTGCTTATTTTTATAAATATAATCAACAAACGAAAGAATTGTAAGTACAAGTGCAATATACATAACTACTATTCTTGCAACTTCGAAAACGTTACAAAGCACTGGCGCAAGGTCTCCTAAATAATAAGTAACATTAAGCGTCGTCATTACAATAAATACAATATGTGCCCATGTTTTAACTTTTCCCCAAACAGAAGCTGCAACAACAATTCCTTGTTCAACGCATATAAGTCTAAAGCCTTCAATAGCAAGTTCTCTTGCAATAATAACGATACAAATCCATGCAGGCATTTGGCTAAGTGAAACAAACGCAATAAACGCTGAGCAAACAAGCAACTTATCTGCTAAAGGATCAGCAAACTTTCCAAAATTAGTTACAAGATTATGCTTTCTTGCAATAGCACCATCAAGCCAGTCCGTAAGAGATGCAGCTATAAAAATAACTGTTGCAATTAAGTAATTCCAGTTTGAAAAAGGAATTAAATAAAATACTAAAAACACTGGTACTAATATAATTCTAAGTATTGTTAATTTATTTGGTAAATTCATATTAATTCTCCATATAAATCATATTGACTATTTTCTAAAACTTTAGCTTTTATAATATCACCTGTGTGCAAGGTGCCATTATATTCAACATAAAAATAACTGTCAACATCTGGCGCATCCATATAAGATCTTCCAACATAAACGTCCTCGTCAGATAATTTCCCTTCAATAAAAACATCAAAAGTTTTACCAATCTTGGATTGCAAGTTATTATACGAAATTTCTTCTTGAATTTCCATAAGTTTATTAAATCTAGCTTGCTTTATTTCATCATCGATTTGACCTTCAAAGCTAGCAGCTGGTGTACCTTCTTCCTGCGAATAAGTAAATACTCCAAGATGCTCAAATTTTACTTCGCTAATAAACTCTTTTAAGTTTTCAAAATCCTCTTCACTCTCGCCTGGAAAACCTGCAATTAAAGAAGTTCTTAAAACAACATCTGGAACAATTTCTCTTGCCATTTTAATCTTTTCTATAATGCTTTCATGATTCGTACGCCTTCCCATTTTCCTTAAAACATTATCAGATGAGTGCTGAATTGGCATATCAATATAATTACAAATCTTAGGCTCTTTAGCCATAACTTCTAAAAACTCTTTGGTTATATCTTCTGGATAGCAATATAAAACTCTAATCCATTCAAAGCCATCAATCTTGCAAAGCTTGCTTAAAAGTTCAGGGAGTTTATCTTCGCCATATAAATCTTTTCCATATATAGAAGTTTCTTGCGCAACAACAATTAATTCTTTAACGCCAGCGCTAGCAAGTTCTTTAGCTTCATTAATTAAATCTTCCATTGGAAAGCTTACATAATTACCTCTAATATAAGGAATAATGCAATAAGTACATCTTTTATTGCATCCTTCGGCAATTTTTAAGAACTCGTAATGGCCGCCAGTTGTAATAATTCTTTTTTTATTAGGTACAACGCTACTAGAATCTTTTCCAACAGCATCAACAATTTTCTTTAAGTTACTAGTTCCTATATAAGCATCAACTTCAGGAAGTTCCTTAATTAATTCATCTTTATATCTTTCAGAAAGGCAACCCGCAACAACTAATCTTTTGCATTTACCATCTTCTTTGTGCTTAGCCATTTCCAAAATAGTTTCAATAGATTCTTCTTTAGCATCATCAATAAAGCAGCATGTATTGATAACAATAATGTCTGCTTCATATTCATCATCAGTAAAAGAAAAGCCGGCAGCATCTAAATACGCCAGCATCTCTTCTGAATCAACTTTATTCTTATCACAACCTAGTGATATAAAGAATATATTAGTCTTCATCTTTATTAAGTATAGTTACTTTTTGGGAATAAATTTCATCAACAGCAGTTGATAAAGGTTTAGCAGAAGGATTTTCTACTAAAGTTTCTGCGCCGTCAACAATCTGGCGAGCTCTTTTAGAAGCTGCCATAACAATTGAATATCTACTTTGAACAACTGGTTGCTCACCGTTTTCAATCTCACTATTTACTGCGTCCATTAAATCAGTATAAGATGGATGTAACATAATTCACTCTCCTAATTTTTCTTTTTCAAGCGTCACTATATTATGCAACAAATCAACCGAATTTTCAACATTTTCGTTAATAATCTTATGGTCAAATTTATCAACTAATTTTAGCTCATTTTCGGCAATTTTAAGCCTTTCCTCAATTGATTCTAAAGTCTCTGAACCTCTTTTAATCAATCTATTTTTAAGTTCTTCCATGCTTGGAGGAAGAATAAATACTAAAGTAGTTCTATCAATTTTTTCCTTTGCATTAAAAGCTCCGTGATAATCAATTTCAAGGATAATATTTTTACCCTCTTCCATTTGCTCTTTAACCCAAGCTTTTGGGGTTCCATAATAATTTCCGGCATAGTTGTTATATTCTAAAAAGGCATCTTCTTTAATCTTTTGTTCAAATTCTTCTTTAGTAATGAAGAAATAATCAACTCCATCAACTTCTCCTTCTCTTGGGGGTCTCGTAGTTGCAGAAACACTAAACACATAGTTAGGATATTTATTCAATAAGCCTTTACAAATGGATCCTTTTCCTGCACCTGATAAACCTGAAACAATTAAAACAATGCCTTTTTCCATATTATGCCTCTTTACTCAATATTTTGAACTTGCTCTCTTATCTTCTCAATGCAAGTTTTCAATTCGATTCCACGGTTAGTAATTTCAATATCATTTGATTTAGAAAGAATTGTGTTTGACTCTCTATTCATCTCCTGGGCAAGGAAATCTAAGTTTCTACCAATCTCTTTACCCTTTTCTAAAATGTCTTTCATGTTACTAATGTGAGTAGAAAGTCTAACAAGTTCTTCATCGATTGCAATCTTGTCAGCATATATTGTAACCTCGGCTGCAATTCGGCCTTCATCAATTTTATTATTTGCTAAAAACTCTTTTACATTCTCCATTAACTTTTCTTTATAAGAAGAAATAATTGACGGAAGACGCTCTTCAATAAACGAAACATGTCCCGACATCTCAGAAAGCTTAACTAAAATATTTTCTTTAAGGCTTTCACCTTCTTTAGCTCTAGCTTCAGCGAAACTAGCAAAAGCTTCCTTAAGTGGTTCTTCTAAGAATGACCACATTTCGTCTTCATTAATTTCTTGTTCTTCTAAAACTAAAACATCTTGGCATCTAGCAATAGAAGAAGTTCTAATATCATCATCAATTCCAAGTTCTTCTTGAATCTGTTTATAATATTCAAAATATTCTTTAGCTAAGTCAGAATTATACTTAAGAGAAGAATTAGAATCATTTAGGTCCTCATAAGAAATATACATATCTATTTTTCCTCTTGTTGCATATTCCTTAAGAAGCAAACGAATCTTAGATTCAAACAAATTGAACTTTCTTGGCATCTTAATATTTAAATCAAAATATTTGTGATTAACCGATTTAAGTTCAACGATTACTTTTTTGTTGTCTTTGGTCATTTCTTTACGACCAAAACCAGTCATGCTATAAATCATATTTCCTTTTCTCCAATTTTTAGATTTATATACATTGTCTTAGCTCTTATGGCAATAGACAAATACATATCAATTAAAATAATAATTAAATACTTTCGATGCTATATAAGTAGCGCTAACATCCGTTTCATTTGTGTCCTCTATAATGGCACAAACTACTAAGCTTTGTCCATCGTTTTCTGCAAAACCAACAAACCAAGAATTATCCTTTTGATTTTCTTTTGAATCAGATGTTTGCGCTGTACCAGTTTTTCCGTAAGCAGTATAGTTTCCGCGATTAAGTCTTGTTCCAGTACCATATTCACAAACGGCTCTTAAATAATCTCTTAGCCTTATAACTTCCTCGTCTGTAAATAGCTTTTCATATTTCGAATCTTTAAATCTTTCAATAATATTTCCAGCATCATTAACTGTGGAAGTAACTAAATGCGGAGTCATAAGCACACCATCATTAGCTATTGCACTCATTACAAGACTTAAATGCAATGGATTAGTAAGCGTCTTACCTTGTCCGAAGGCTGTTTCCATAATCATAAATTTAGAATCGTCTTTTTCAAGAACATACGAAGGCTTGTTAAAAGCAATATCTATCGGAAGATCTTGGTTAAATAAAAGTTTTTCATTTGCTTCTTTAAATTTATCTAAATTTAGAGTTAAGCCAATATTAGAAAATGCGCAGTTACATGAATAGGCAAAAGCATCTTTTAGGCTTTCATCTCCGTGTTCTGTATAATCTGAACAACTAATATCAACACCTTCTTCAACCTGAGTAGTTCCCTCGCAGAAAAATCTATAGTCTTCATAATTAGAATTTTCATTCATAAATTCATTAAGCGTAAATAACTTAAAAGTTGAACCTGGTGCATATTTGCCTTGCGTTACTCTATTAACTAATGGGGAATTTTCATTATCATTAGAAATTTCATCCCAATTATATGCAATGCTATTAGGGTCAAAGTCAGGTTTAGAAACCATTGAATAAATATGTCCAGTCTTAGGGTCAAGCGCTATAACGCCGCCTCTTAACCCACCTAACAAATCATAAATATATTGTTGCATGTTTGAATTTAGAGTTGTATTTATGCTATCGCCTGGATTCTTAACTCCATTAAACTCATTTGATATCTTTTCAAACATATTTGTATGTGTTGTAAGCATATAAAAATTATAAGAAGACTCTAAACCTAATCCACCATAATCTTCAAATCCAACAACATGAGAAAATACATTATTGAAAGGATAATATCTATACTCAACGCCATCTTCCACTTCGCTGTAAGCTAAAACTTCGCCATCTGCAGAATAGATATTTCCTCTCTTAACAATCTTCTTAAATGACTCTGTACGTTTATTAAAAGTATTGTTAATAACAGAACTTGCATCAAAAGTTAAGAAAATGCAAAGATAAACAATGAGTGCAGCTGCGAGCACGCAAAAGAAAATAGAAACCTTAATTATATCTTGATTGATAATACGGCTTTTATTAATCTTTCTTCTTTGAATATTAATTTTTCTAATTTTTCTTCTTTCGCCCATTTAAAAATCGTCCGGATTAATAAGTTTAATTCTCTTCTTTGGTGATTCTTCTTCAAATTCATTAGGATTAACTTGCTTAATCTTCTTTTTCATGTACCTAACGTCTTCATTATCTATGTCATTAATTTCATCTGAATCAATAGGAACTACTTTTATTCCTTTAAAAGCCTTTTCATGTTCCTTCTTAATTTTCTTATCGCTAACATCTTCAAACTCTTCTATATCTACTCCACTAGCTATCATTTCACGCTCTGTAGCTACGTCAGCCTCGCTTATTACATATACTGCCTGAATTATTCCAATCATAATCATAGATGCAATCAAGGACGAACCACCGCTTGAAATAAATGGGAAGTTAACACCTGTAAGCGGAATAAACTTAATTGCTCCACCTATTGTAAGAAATACTTGAATTGCATAAGAAGTTCCAAGACCGAAAGCTAAAAGTTTATAAAATGTATTGTTAACCCTTAAAGCTACCCTCATAACCATCAAAATATAACAAAGGCAAAGTAGGATTAAAAGAATTGTAAATATTGCTCCTAATTCTTCTGAAATAGCTGAAACTACCATATCGTTTGAAACTTCAGGTACATTTCTAGGTGAACCTCTAAACAAACCTGAGCCAAACCATCCACCTGTTCCAATTGCAAATAAGCTTTGAGTTATTTGATATCCTTTATTAGATATATCATCCCAAGGGTTAAGCCATGTTTGAATTCGAACCTGAACATGACTAAAAAGAAAATAAGCTGCGACAGAAGCAAGCGCAAAGCACCCAACACATATTCCTAAGTAAGATAGTTTTCTTGTTGTTACATAAAGCATCAACACATATATAACAAAAAGTATTAGGGCCGATCCTAAATCTCTACACAAAACTACTATTAATACATGTATTGCTGCGCATGCTGCTGTAATTATTATCGTCTTTAATTCTTTTGATTTATAAAATGCACTTGCAACAAACATTACGAATATTATTTTTACAAATTCCATAGGTTGGAATGAGAAAAATCCTAAATCTATGGCTAGTTTTGCTCCCTTTGTAACTCTTGATAATATAAGCACCATTAACAATAGTGCCATTCCCACTACACAATAAATCCATGTTAAGTTTCTAAGGAATCTTGCTTTCTTACAAAAGCTAATGAATACTACGAAGATTGCGGTTCCGACTATCAAGAATATAAATTGTCTAACCGCTGTTTCGTAATTTAATCTTGTTTGTATTATAAATCCTATCGTAATAAACATGCACATTACATTATTTAATCCTGGGCTTAATTTAACTAGTTTTGGTATTACTATGCACATGATTATTATGTATGCTAATTGTCCTATATAAAGGCCTATTGCATGTGGGATATCAAAGCTTATGTCTGGGTTTAATGTGATATTTACGCAGATACAAAAAAATGCAAGAGCATGTGTCAAAATGATAAAGACTCTTTGCATTATAAAGCTGACCTTTTTCTTTTCATCTGGAACATCTCGTTGTGCTCTAAATGAGATATAAACGAAATAGGCCATAAATATTATTATTAAATATTTTGCTCCTGTTAATAATATTTCTGTCATAATTATATATAATGCTCGCATCCCGCACGAACTTTTTTCACCCGCTAACACGCTCTGAAAAAAGTTGTGTCGGCTCTGCTCGCTATATTATTTTTTTTATGCTCGCATCCCGTACGAACTTTTTTCACCCGCTAATACGCTCTAAAAAAGTTGCACGGCTCCACTCGCTAAATCATATTTCCAAATGTTTGTAGGCGAGGTCGGTTGCGACGCGGCCGCGTGGCGTTCTATTTATAAAGCCGCTCTTTACAAGATATGGCTCATACACATCTTCTATTGTTCCTGCATCATCTCCGATTGCTGCCGCTAATGTATCTAAGCCTACTGGCCCGCCATTAAACTTATTTATCATAGTAAGAAGTATTGCTCTATCAGTTAGGTCTAAACCCTTTTGATCTATATCTAAAAGCGTAAGCGCTTCATCAACTACTTCTTTCGTTATCTTTCCATCGTATTTAACTTGCGCAAAATCTCTAACTCTTCTTAAAATTCTATTAGCAATTCTAGGTGTACCTCTAGAACAATTTCCTATCTCTAATGCGCCAGTTTTATCTATCTTATCAATATTTAATTTCTTTGCTGAGTTAGTAACTATTTTAGCTAACTCTTCTGGCTCATAAAATTCCATTCTATGAATTATTCCAAATCTATCGCGAAGTGGTGCTGATAAAAGTCCCGCTCTTGTCGTTGCTCCTATTAAAGTAAATCTATCAACTTTAATTCTTCTAACTGTTGTTTGCTCGCCATTTTCGATAACAGCATCAAAAGCAAAATCTTCCATTACTGAATAAAGAGCTTCCTCAACAGGCTTAGAAAGTCTATGAATTTCATCAATAAACAAAACGCCTCCCTTAGGAAGTTGCTTAATAATAGCTAAAATCTCACCTGGATATTCAATAGATGGACCAGCAACAATCTTCATAGAAGTGCCCATCTCATTAGCAATAATTCCAGCCAAAGTAGTTTTTCCTAAGCCAGGAGCTCCGTAGAGCAAAACATGATCAATAGGCTCTTCTCTTTCTTTAGCCGCTTGAATATAAATCTTGAGATTTTCCTTAATCTTTTCCTGACCAATATAAGTCTCAAAATTAAGAGGTCTTAAATTATTTTCAACCTCAATCTCTTCTGGTATTACATTAGTATTAATTGCATCTTTACTCATAATTAAATATTAATATTTGCAAATATCGCATCAATTAAATCATCAACGCTCATGCTATCTGTAATTTCAATTTTTGAAACTGCCTTCATACATGCTGTGCGGTCAAATCCTGTCGCAACAACAGTATTTATTGCTTCGTCTATAATACTGCTATTTTGTGAAATTTTATTGCCCAAATCTAAGCCGCTACCAAGAAGCCCTTTATTAACTTTTCCTTTAAGTTCAAGGATAATTTTTTGGGCCGTCTTAGCACTTATTCCTTTAGAAGCGGCAATAAGTTTATCATCACCTGAAACTATTGCCATCTTTAAGGTTTCGCTATCAACGCTAGATAAAATATTCATAGCTCCTTTAGGACCAATTCCGCTAACCTTCAAAAGATTCTTAAACATTTCCAAATCATCTTTTGAGGTAAATCCACAAAGCTGAACATCTTCTTTTCCAAAAGCCATAAAAGTATGGATAGTAACTTGCATTCCTTCGCCAAG
The DNA here is from genome assembly GCA_045599965.1 of Lachnospiraceae bacterium. Classification (GTDB taxonomy): domain Bacteria; phylum Bacillota; class Clostridia; order Lachnospirales; family Lachnospiraceae; genus RGIG5612. The sequence goes on from JAZRXA010000021.1 coordinate 91,813, forward strand.
TTTATACAAAGAAGATACCGGCATATTAATTAAATAACCAATGCCGTTATTATCTAGAATAATATTATTTTCGTTAACCTGGGCAACAACGCCCTTAATATAACCAATCATTCTCTGTTATAGTTTACTATCTTAGCAAAGTCTTCTTTAAGAGAAGCTCCACCAACTAATCCGCCATCAATATCTTCCATCGCAAAGATTTCAGCCGCATTTTTACCATTAACGCTTCCACCATAAAGAATTCTAATTTCTTCGGCAACATCTTCGCCATATAAATCACAAATACAATCTCTTATAGCAAGGCAAACTTCCTCGGCTTGGTCAGCACTAGCAACCTTTCCAGTACCAATAGCCCAAATAGGCTCATAAGCAATAATGGAATTAACCGCATCTTGCGCACTAACGTCTTCAAAAGCACTAGTAATTTGTCCTTTAACGAAATCTAAAGTTTGACCAGCTTCTCTTTGCTCTAAAGTTTCGCCACAACAAATAATAGGAATTATGTCATGTTCAAAAGCTGCTAATACTTTTTGATTTATACATTCATCCGTCTCGCCAAAAATTTGTCTGCGCTCAGAGTGACCGATAATTACATATTCAACGCCCATTTCATAAAGCATATTAGGAGAAATCTCGCCTGTGAAAGCTCCCTTTTCCTCAAAGAACATGTTTTGCGCGCCAATAGCAATATCACTTCCTAAAGTTTCTTCAATAGCAACTTGAATATCTACAAAAGGAACGCAAAAAATAACGTCAACACTCTTATTAAAAACTTTAGGTTTTAATGTCTTAATAAGCTCCTTTGCTTCGCTAGGAGTCATATTCATTTTCCAGTTTCCAGCAATAACTTTTCTTCTCATAATTATT
>JAZRXA010000022.1:0-12591 GCA_045599965.1 Lachnospiraceae bacterium
CAATAAACGTTACATTAAAATAATAAAAAATTTTTGAAGTGGTACAAAACTAGTAATTTTACGGCAAAAAATTTTTTTAATTAAAATTAGTGTAATGGAACGCGAAGCTAGCGGTGCCTGCGCTAAAGATGGGCGCGCACCTTGCTTCGCTACTTACGGTGGCTGACTTTGAATGACAGTACATGTTCTTTCGAGCGCCACCTTAGTTTATAAATTTTAAAAAAACATTTTATTTTGGATTAATATATGGCGCCGGTGGTTACACCGGCGAAGCGGCGCCGGTAGGCGACGCAATGGGAGATAGTAGTAGAGGCGGTGTGTTTGGTGGATTATCTTTGATCATCCACCAATCCACCGCCTCTTTATTTTTCTAAAAATACACCTCCAGAAGAAATTTTGCTGTGGAGGTGCAATTTAAGCGGCTTAAATTTGATAAAATGCCGCTCCAGAAAAAGTTTTGTTATGGAGCGACAATTTATGAGAAATTAATTTTAGAAATTACCCCTCCAGAACAATAATTTCTGTGGAGCGGCATTTTTAGTAAAGACCTCGGCAAATTGCAATTTTGTGAAATGGATGAAAGCAATTTCTAGAAATGAAACTATTTATGTTATAAGAGAAAGAGTTTAGCATTATGTACAATATGCACAAAAAGAAAACGATTTTTTTGTAAAGTATGTGAACACTGTCATATAGACCTGTGATATTATACTTATTGTAAAACCCCCAATACATATAGTTTTACTACACCCCATAAAAATGAAATACCTTCTCCTTAAAAAAGCAGCAAACCGCTGCTTTTTTAACCGTTTAAACGAAGCATAGCGAATGACTGCTTGCATTTTAATATTCCACATGCTATCATTAACGAACAAATGTTCGCATAAGGTTGAGGGGAAATGGAAGATATACAAAGACAATACATTTGCATAGATTTAAAGAGCTTTTATGCTTCGGTGGAGTGCGTGGAAAGAGGACTAGATCCGATGACAACGAACCTAGTTGTTGCTGACCCGATACGCACCGAGAAGACTATTTGCCTTGCGGTCTCACCATCGATGAAAGCACTCGGCGTTTCTGGAAGAGCTAGAGTTTTTCAAATTCCTAAAAATATAAAATACATTATGGCGCCACCGAGGATGAAACTTTACCTCGACTATAGCGCACGCATTTATGATATCTATCTTCGCTATATCGCACCAGAAGATATTCATGTTTACTCAGTAGATGAAGCTTTCATGGACGTAACGCATTATCTTTCTTTATATAATCTAACTCCAAAAGAATTAGTCTTAAAAATTTTAGACGACATTAAAAATGAACTCGGTCTTTATGCAACGGGTGGAATTGGAACGAATCTTTATCTTGCAAAAATTGCACTTGATGTTATGGCGAAGCATGCGCCGGATTTTATTGGTGAGCTCGATGAAGAAAGCTTTAAGGAAAAACTTTGGGACCATCAGCCACTTACTGATTTTTGGATGATAGGAAAAGGAACGGTGGCGCGCTTAGAAAATGTTGGAATCCGAACAATGAAAGATATTGCGATGGCGGATGAGCATTTGCTTTTTAGATTGTTCGGAGTTAATGCAGAACTTATTATGGACCATGCGTGGGGACTAGAGCCAACCACGATAGAAGATATAAAAAATTACAAAACGAAATCGACTTCAATTTCAAGTGGACAGGTCCTCTCTAGGGATTATAATTATAATGAGATGCGTTTAATCGTAAAAGAAATGAGTGAGCTTTTGGCGCTAAGCCTTGTTAAAGAACACAAAATTACAAACAATGTAGCGCTAACGCTTGGCTTTGCATATAACTCAGGGCAAAAGCCCCTTAGCGCAAGTGAAACGCTTAGCGTTGTTACAAGTTCAAATAGAATTTTAACAGAAGCACTCATGAACATTTTCGATAGGATTGCAGACCCAAACCTTTATTATCGCAGGGTGTATATTTATTTTAACAACCTGCAGGATGAAGAATATGAGCAGTACGACATATTTACTAATCCGGAAGAAATGAAAAAGGATAGAGCTTTGCAAAGAGCGGCACTCGAGATTCAAGATAAGTTCGGAAAGAATGCGCTTCTTAAAGGTATGAACTTAAATGAGTCGGCAACAACGATAGAGAGGAACGGCCAGATTGGAGGGCATAAGGGATGAGCCCTTGGTACTGGATCGACAAGTTGATGAGCGAGATAAGAAATAAAAGGCCTGACAATATAAGACCAAAGATGCCAGTAAGCGAAAGAGCAAAGCAGTTCGCTCCCTTCGCAGCGCTCGGTCGCATGGATAAAGCCTTAGACGAAGTTCGCGAAGGACACGATATCGGTGACCCTGACCGCGAGCGCATCCTCGACGATTTAAGTGTGGATGAGATTCTAAGCATGTCGTCAGAAAATGTAATAATAGATTAGCGAGCAGAGCCGTGCAACTTTTTAGAGTATTAATAGAGTGAGCAGAGCCGTGCAACTTTTTTCAGAGCGTATTAGCGGTTGAAAAAAGTTCGTACGGGATGCGAGCATAGAAAATTTATGGATAAATTTATACTACATTCAGAATATCAGCCAACAGGAGACCAGCCACAAGCAATCCAAAAACTCGTGGACGGCTTTAAGGCTGGCAACCAATTTGAAACTCTCCTTGGCGTAACCGGCTCCGGAAAAACTTTCGCAATGGCGAACATAATAAAGGAGCTTAATAAACCAACCCTAGTAATTGCTCACAACAAAACTTTAGCCGGCCAACTTTATAGTGAGTTCAAGGAATTTTTCCCAGAGAATGCAGTTGAATATTTTATCTCTTACTATGACTATTATCAGCCAGAGGCTTATGTGCCATCGACTGACACATATATCGAAAAAGATTCATCAATCAACAATGAAATAGATAGGCTTCGACATTCGGCAACAACGTCGCTCGTAGAAAGAAAGGATGTAATTATTATTGCATCCGTTTCATGTATCTACGGCATTGGCGATCCCGAAGAGTATGCGCGTATGTGCGTTTCTTTAAGGCCGGGAATGAAAAAAGATAGAGACGAAGTTATAAAAGAATTGATTGAAATTCAATACGACCGAAACGATATGGATTTTCAACGTGGCACATTTAGAGTTCATGGCGATGTAATCGAAGTTCTCCCAGTTGTCACGGAAAAGAATGCAATTCGCATAGAGTTTTTTGGTGACGAAGTCGACCGAATTACACAGATAGATATTTTGACGGGAGAAGTGAAAGCGCGTATGGAACATGTAGCGATACTTCCTGCGTCATACTATGTTGTTCCGCAAGAGAGAATGAATGAAGCGCTTGTTAATATTGCAAAAGAGTTAGACGAACAGGTAGCATACTTTAGAAGTGAAGATAAACTTTTAGAGGCACAAAGAATTTATGAGCGTACAAACTTCGATATGGAGATGCTTCGCGAGACGGGCATTTGTTCCGGAATCGAAAATTATTCCAGACATTTAACTGGCCTAGCACCTGGCGAGGCGCCAGCGTGCTTAATAGATTTCTTTAAAGATGATTTTCTTATAATAATAGATGAGTCGCATATGACAGTTCCACAAATCGGAGCTATGTATAATGGCGACCGCTCTAGAAAAGAAACTCTTGTTAATTATGGCTTTAGACTTCCATCAGCACTGGATAATAGACCACTTAAATTCGAGGAGTTTGAAAGCAAGATTGACCAGATGCTTTTTGTTTCTGCTACGCCAGGTAAATATGAGGCGGAACATGAACTCCTTAGAGCGGAGCAGATAATTAGGCCGACAGGTTTACTAGACCCAGAAGTAATCGTTAAGCCAGTTAATGGCCAAATCGATGATTTGCTTTCAGAAATAAATAAAGAAACAAAAAATGGAAACAAAGTTTTAGTTACGACGCTGACAAAGAAGATGGCCGAAGACCTTACTGACTATCTTAAAGAGGCGGGTGTTAGAGTTCGCTACTTGCATTCAGATATTGCGGCACTCGAAAGGACAGAAATTATTCGTGACATGCGACTAGATGTTTTTGATGTTTTAGTCGGAATTAACTTGCTTAGAGAAGGTCTTGATATTCCGGAGATTTCTTTGGTGGCAATACTAGATGCGGACAAAGAAGGTTTCTTAAGAAGTGAAACTTCGCTTATTCAGACAATCGGAAGAGCTTCGAGAAATGCATCAGGACATGTTATAATGTATGCAGACACAATAACAAAATCTATGAAGGTTGCTATCGATGAAACTAATAGACGCCGAAGCATCCAGATGGCTTACAACGAAGAGCACGGCATTACGCCTACAACTATAAAGAAAGCAGTAAGAGATTTAATCAGCATTACGAAGGAAGCTACGCAGGTTAGTGCTAAGTTGGAAAAAGATCCGGAGTCGATGACGAAAGATGAGATAGAAAAACTTATTGCAAAAGTTGAAAAACAAATGAGAAAAGCGGCAGCAGATTTAGATTTTGAAAGCGCAGCTTCGCTAAGAGATCAGATGCTTGAACTTAAAGAGCATTTAGTAGAGTCAGATCCGATGACTAGAAATAAACGCAAAAAAAATACAAAGAAAAGGATTGAGAAAAAGACAATATGAAAAAAATAGTTTCGATAATAATTAGCATATTGTTGATAGCTGCTTTAACTTCGATTGCTTTTGCAAAAGATCAACTTGAAGTTGAACAAAAAGAAGTCGTTGTTGAAGAAAAAGCTAACGAAGATTTAAAAGAGGAAGTAGCGTTCCTTTCTTCAGAAGAATCTGAAGAAAAGGATGTAGTCCAAAGAGCAAAAGGCGTAACAGAAGAAATGGCAAATGCCAACTATTGGAAAAATCATGCACTTGGCAGCGCCGATGATGTGATCATGACGCCAGGAGAAATTGAAACAAAAAACAATCTTTTTTTAGCATCTGAAGAAACGAACATGTATGACCTTGAAGCGATAGAAGAAGATAGAAAATTCAATGCAAAAAATGTAAGAGAATCACTTGCAGGAGAAATAGAAAAAGAGTTTAAGTATGATAATTGGAGTTACTTGAACGGTAAGCAAATTACAGAAAAAGAATTTAACAATTATAAAGAAGCCTTGAAAAAGGCAATTGAAAAAACGGGTTATATAGGGGAACAACACTATAGATACGCAGTCGGAGTTAAAAGAACAAATATGGGTTGCGCACCGACGACGGACTTTTTAGGAATTAGTGAAGGCGACTATGACAATGAAATTTACTCAGCGTCTTTAGATGTTAACGAACCATTTGTAATTATGCAAAAATGCATATTTAAGGGCAATATGTTTTATTGGGGCTATTCAAATAATTGTTCGGGCTGGATATTAGCTGACGACTTAGCTATTTGCAAAAATAAAGCAGAATGGTTAGATAGTTGGAAAGTTGAACTAGACGGCAAAGATTTTATCGTAGTCACCCAAGATGAAATTGTTCTTGAGCCATCAAAAGAATTGGCGTATTCCTCAGAAGTTAAGCTAACAATGGGTACGGTTTTAAAACTCGTTCCAGAAGATACTGAAAAAGAAATTGGTGAAAGAGGCACATGGAATAATTATGTTGTTTACCTTCCTACAAGAAATAGTGAAGGCAAATACGAAAAAAAGATGGCGCTTATTGCCGAACATAATAGCGTAAGTGTGGGATATTTACCAATGACACAAGGTAATATTTTGGATGTTGCCTTTTCATGTCTCGGAAATCGCTACGGATGGGCAAACCAATTTGACTCTTTGGATTGTAGTGGATTTACAAGAACTATTTATAAATGCTTTGGACTAGTACTCCCAAGAAATACAAATTGGCAAACAGCAGTAGAATCAACAGTTGTTAATGTTGAAGGGTTAGATGAAGTAAAAAAGGAAAAATTAATTGAGACGCTCCCGATTGGCTCGCTTCTTTTCATGAAGGGCCATATAACAATGTATATAGGAAGCGAAGATGAAATAAATTATGTAATTAATGATGTAGGAAGTCTTGCTGATACAGACACTGAAAAAGTGCTTTCACAATTAAGCGTTATCATTAATCCACTTACTGTTAGAAGGGGAGCAAGTTATGAGTACGCTACATGGCTAAAGAGCATAAAAAAAATAGTAATTATGCCAAACTTTATTAATTTGGCTGATTGCGATGTTGAAGTTTTGCATGACAGAGTTTTGGAATCATTCGTAGTTACACTTTCTTATAAAGGACAAGTTTTAACAGAAAACGTTAACTATAGTGTAGGAATAGAAACTAATCCAGATACAAAGATAACAACAATGACAATGACGGGAATTAATAATTGTATTGGAACAACACAAGCGATTTTAGATCCAGCATCACCTTGCAGTAAGCATACTGTTGTTGAAGATAAAGGTATTGCCGCTACATGCACCACACCGGGATTAACAGAAGGAAAGCATTGTAGTGTCTGCGGAGAAGTAATCGTTAAACAAGAAATTATTCCTGCATTTGGACATGATTGGGAAGATAGATACACAGTTGATAAAATGTGCACAGGAACGGAAGACGGAATTATGTCTATTCATTGCAAGAATTGTGATGCAGTGAAGAACCAAATGCCATTTTCTAAATCAACAAAGCCAATTAATCCTGATACGGATGACCCATCTGATCCAGTTGGCACAGGTGACAGCGAAGGTCAGCAAATAGCTTTTTGGTTGTTAATTATGATTTGTGCCGCTGGAATAATTTTCATAACGGCTTCAACTGGTATAGTTATGACTAATGGAAAGAAAATATATTTGAAAGTTATAGATAAGTTTAGAAGAAAATAGTATGGCAGCAAAAGAACAAAAATATATAAATATAGTTGGCGCCTCGGAAAATAATTTAAAGAGTGTTAACTTGAAAATTCCGAGAAATGAGATGGTTGTATTTACGGGCCTTTCGGGTTCGGGAAAATCTTCTCTTGCTTTTGATACGATTTATGCAGAAGGCCAGCGCCGTTACATGGAAAGCTTGTCGAGCTATGCCAGACAGTTTTTAGGTCAAATGGAAAAGCCAAAAGTTGAGATGATAGAAGGTTTATCACCGGCTATATCAATCGACCAAAAAGCTACGAATAGGAACCCTCGTTCTACGGTCGGAACGGTTACAGAAATTCATGACTATCTTAGACTTTTATATGCGCGTGCGGGAATTCCGCATTGTCCTGAATGTGGAAAAGAAATCTCAAGACAAACGGTTGACCAGATGGCAGATGCAATTATGGAACTTCCTGAAGGCAGCAAAATTCAGCTTTTAGCGCCGGTTGTTCGTGGAAGAAAAGGTGAGCACACAAAACTTTTAGAGTCGGCAAAAAAGGCCGGATATGTTCGTGCGAGAATCGACGGGGTAACTTACGACCTTGATGAAGAAATAAAATTAGAAAAAAATATTAAGCACAATATAGAAATAATTGTCGATAGACTTGTTATAAAAGAAGGAATCGAATCACGCCTTGTTGATTCAATCGAAAATGTTCTTAAACAAACAGAAGGAATAATGACAGTACTAGTTGGAGAAAAAGAAGAACTTAATTTTTCTTCAAACTTTGCGTGTCCAGATTGCCAGATAAGCTTTAGCGAAATAGAACCTAGAAACTTCTCGTTTAACAATCCTTTCGGAGCATGTCCCGCTTGCGCAGGCATCGGCTATAAAATGGAGTTTGATAAAGACTTAGTTATGCCGGACGATTCGCTTAGCATAAACGAGGGCGCTATCGTAGCGCCTGGTTGGGGCAGTGCTAAAAAGGAAGGAAGTTTTGCTCATGCAACGCTTAAGGCACTAGCTAAGGCTCACGATATTAGTCTTGATACGCCTTTTAAGGATTATCCTAAAAAGATAAAAGAGATGTTTTGGCATGGCGATGATATAGAAATTGATGTTTATTATAAAAGCCAAAGAGGACATGGAACCTATCCATTAGTTTTCGAGGGACTTATTGAAAACTTAAATAGAAGATATAGGGAATGCCCGGATTCGTTTAAGCATGAATACCAAGAATATATGCGTATTAGTCCCTGCGAAGAGTGTGGCGGAAAACGTCTTAATAAAACTTCTCTTGCAGTAACACTCGGCGGGAAAAATATTCACGATGCTTCAGATATGACAATTAGGGATTCGAAAGAATTTTTCTCAAATTTAAAATTAAATAAAATGCAAACCGAGATTGCAGGGCCAATTTTAAAAGAAGTTAATTCGCGCCTTGGATTTTTAATAGATGTTGGCCTTGAATATCTAACACTTACTCGCTATGCAGCATCGCTTTCAGGCGGTGAGGCACAAAGAATTCGCCTTGCAACGCAGATAGGATCTGGCCTTACGGGCGTACTTTATATTTTGGATGAACCTAGTATTGGTCTTCACCAAAGAGATAACGACAAACTTCTTACAACGCTAAAAAAACTTCGCGACTTAGGAAACACATTAATTGTTGTTGAGCATGACGAAGATACAATGCGCCAAGCTGACCAAATTGTGGATATCGGACCTGGCGCAGGCGAACACGGTGGAAAAATCGTTGCACAAGGAACTGCCGAAGACATTATGAAATGTAAAAAGTCTATTACTGGTGACTACCTTAGCGGTCGAATTAAAATTCCAGTTCCAGATAATCGAAAAAAGCCAACGGGTTGGATTGAAATAAAAGGTGCAAAAGAGAACAACCTAAAAAATATAAATGTTAAGGTTCCGCTTGGAGTAATGACAGCGGTAACAGGAGTTTCTGGCTCGGGTAAATCTTCGCTCGTAAACGAGATTATGTATAAGAGTCTTGCTAAAACACTAAACCATGCACATACAGTTCTTGGAAAGCATAAAGGTATAGAAGGAACTGATCAACTAGACAAAGTTATATGCATAGATCAAAGCCCAATTGGAAGAACTCCGCGTTCGAATCCAGCTACTTATACTGGCGTGTTCGATTTGATTAGAGATTTGTTTGCAGCTACTAACGATGCGAAAGTGCGTGGATATAAGAAGGGACGTTTCAGCTTCAATGTAAAAGGTGGAAGGTGCGAAGCATGCTCCGGCGATGGAATAATTAAGATAGAAATGCACTTCCTTCCAGATGTTTTTGTTAAGTGCGATACATGCCACGGCATGCGCTACAATAGAGAGACTCTTGAAGTTAAATATAAAGGCAAGAGCATTTATGATGTGCTCAACATGACAGTCGAGGAGGCGTTGGAATTCTTTAAAAATATTCCGCGTATTTATCAAAAGATTAAAACGCTTGATGAGGTTGGTCTTTCATATATTAAACTTGGACAGTCTTCAACAACACTTTCTGGTGGCGAAGCTCAAAGAGTTAAACTTGCAACGGAACTTAGCCGAAGGCCAACAGGCAAAACAATGTACATCTTGGACGAGCCAACAACAGGTCTTCACTTTGCGGATGTTCATAAGCTTGTTAATATTTTGAGAAGACTTTCTGAAGGCGGAAATAGTGTAGTCGTAATCGAACACAATCTTGATGTTATAAAAGTTGCAGACTATATAATTGATATGGGACCTGAAGGAGGCGATAGAGGCGGAACGGTTTTCGCCAAAGGAACTCCAGAAGAAATTGCAAAACATAAAGAAAGTTTCACAGGAAAATTCCTAAAGAAATATCTCAAATAAAAAAGGCAGCCTTAAGGCTGCCTGATTTTTGCTTAAATTTTGCTTAATTAAAAAGCTTGACCATAGTACTTTTTGCCTTCGTCTCTAATTTTTTTGACTATTGCTGAAATTGGGGCGAATTTTCCTTTTTTATCAACAACGATACCGTTTTTAACGGCTTTGTCTAATGTTTCTGCAAGAGTAATAAATGTTTGAATATCTTGCTCATCCATAACTTTTGCAACTATATGTTGACCACATTTACTAATAACATGTGAAAATTCAGCATATCTGCTTTCAGGAGATTTAATCTTTTTATGATAGTAAGCGATTACGTCTCTGGCTACGTTTTTTTCCTTAAATGTTAAGAATGTTAGGTCCATATAGTTTGTGCCTTTTTTCGCTTTAGGAAAATTTGCGTAAAAGTTATCTTTTAATGACATAATAAATACCTCGCTTCTTAAATATATAATTATTTTACACAAAAAACTCTAGTATGTACACAAAATTTCATTGAAAATAGAAGGAGTCTGAACTAAAATATTTATTGAAAAATATATGTTGCGAAACATGTTTTGGCAACCATAGGAGGATAAAAATGACAGGAAATGTACGTCCAGAAAATATGGCAAGAATTAATACGCCGGAATTAGCAAAAGCTTTTATTGATGAGCAAATTGCAGAAATTAAAGCACAAGTTGGAGACAAAAAAGTTCTTCTTGCACTCTCAGGTGGAGTTGATTCATCAGTTTGCGCCGCATTACTTATTAAAGCAATCGGTGACCAACTTGTATGTGTTCATGTTAACCACGGTCTTTTAAGAAAAGGCGAACCAGAACAAGTAGTTAAAGTTTTCAAAGATGAACTTGGTGCTAATCTTATTTATGTAGATGCGGTTGATAGATTTTTAGACAAATTAGCTGGCGTAGATGATCCTGAAACAAAAAGAAAAATTATAGGCGCAGAATTTATTGAAGTATTTGCTGAAGAAGCAAAGAAGTTAGAAGGAATCGAGTTCTTAGGACAAGGAACGATTTATCCTGATATCTTAGAAAGCGATGGAGTAAAAGCTCACCATAACGTTGGCGGACTTCCTGAAGACTTAAACTTTGAACTAGTTGAGCCTGTAAAACTTTTATATAAAGATGAAGTTAGAGTAGTAGGATGCGAACTTGGCCTTCCAGATACAATGGTTTATCGCCAACCTTTCCCAGGTCCAGGTCTTGGAGTTCGTTGCGTAGGTGCAATCACTCGTGATCGTCTTGAGGCTTTAAGAGAAGCTGACGCAATCGTTCGCGAAGAAATTGAAAAGATGGATAATGTTCCATGGCAATACTTCGTTGTTGTTCCACCATTTACATCAACAGGAATTAAGGATGGAAAACGCTACATGGGATGGCCAGCAATAATTCGTGCAGTCAACACTGTCGACGCAGTAACTGCCCAGGCAGCTGAAATTCCATACGAGATTCTTTATAAGATGCGTGACCGCATCGTCGAAGAAGTACCAGGAATCAACAGAGTCCTTTGGGACTTCACCAATAAGCCAGTAAGTACAATTGAGTGGGAATAATACTAAATATTGATAGAACAATACAAGACATTCATAAACAATTAATACTGGAGGAGAGGAACAATGAGAAAGAAAATATTAGCAATAGTATTAACACTAGCAACAGTTCTTGCCTTGTGTGCATGCACATCATCTGATTATGCAAAAGCTCAAAAACTACAAGAAGAAGGCAAATGGGCTGAAGCAATCGAACTGTATACTTCTTTAGACGACTACAAAGATAGCAAAAAGCAATTAAAAGAATGCCAATATGAACAAGCGAAAGAGCAGTTTGAAAATGGTGATATTGAGAAATCAATAAAGGTTATTATTAAGAATTCTAAAAAAGAAGGAAGCGAACAAATGGTTCTTGAAGCAATGAAGAACATGATTAATAATGACATTTTGCCTATTATTGAGAATGGAATAGTTCAATATAATAGTTCCGTTGATGCATATCATGCGTCGCTTCCAGCAGGATTTAAAATTGGAAAGGGTGGGGAATTTGACGCATACTATCCACAAAAAACTGATACATGGATTGTGGATTTAGAAGCTATTGGACAGCAAATTACAACATTAAAGGAAAACTTCCAAGATTTGTTCTCTGGCGTTAAAAAAGGAGAATTTTCACAGGATGTAAAAGACTTATATAAATCGACAGTATCATTATGTAAGAGTGGCGAGAATGTATTCAAGTCAGGTGCAATTACTGGACATGCAATTCATAGTCTAATAGGAGAATTTGGTGGACAATTTACTCCAGTTGCTTTAACAGATAAAGTAACAAAATTTAAGAATTCGCTTAATTAATTCATGAAATGAAATATAAAAAATAATACATCAAGAAGAGGGCATTAAGCCCTCTTTTTAATTTTAAAACAAGGGAGTTTTATATTTCACCAAATTAAGAATTTGTAGAGCTCTTTGCATTTTTTAGTGCTAAATACTCTTGTGGCGGAACCCCCTCTCATATGAGAATACTTTTAATGCTAATTGATTGCTATAAATACTCTCATAGGCATACCCCTTCTCGTATGAGAGTACTTTTGGTGCCTAAAAAGTGATTTTGATACTCTCATAGGCGCACCCCTCTTCATATGAGAATGTTTTGTATCAAGGCTCTGGCGAATGAGATGTTTTGGCTGTGGATTTATGGATAATCGGCGCTCGAAGTGGAAAGGACGCGTACAACAAGAAGTTGCTCGCATCCTTCCCACTTTCTCGCAACCACGCCGATAATCCACAAATCACACAGCCTCTACTACTATGTCCCATTGCGTCGCCTACCGGCGCCGCTTCGCCGGTGTGACCACCGGCTCCATATATGAGACCAAAATAAAATGTTTTGATAAAATTACCGAAAAAGGCACCATTGGTACCCGAAACTATATATTTTTTTAAGTAAATCCATTAAATTAATTCATTATGAGAACTTGTTGGAAAAGTATAGAAA
>JAZRXA010000023.1:0-1053 GCA_045599965.1 Lachnospiraceae bacterium
ACTGGTTATGCAGTTGACTCAACCAGCCACAAGATGTAGAATATCCAGCCGTGACAGGCAAGGAGTATCCACATACGTTCGCAGAACTTGAGAAGCGGTTCAAGTCCGACGCGGACTGCTTCGACTACCTTATGGGATTGAGGTGGCCGAATGGTTTTGTTTGCCCCAAGTGTGGATCTAACCACTGTTGGAAGATGAGCAACGGTCTACTCCTCTGTGCAGGGTGTAGGCGACAGCAATCCGTTTTGGCCGGAACCGTTCTCCACCGTTCCCACCTTCCGATCAAGCTCTGGTTTCGGGCGATGTGGCATATCTGCGCGAGCAAGACTGGGGTTAGCGCCCTGAACTTGCAGCAGTGTCTGGGAATCGCCAGTTACAATACCGCATGGCTTTGTCTCCACAAGTTGCGCAGAGCCATGGTTCACCCGGGAAGAACCGCGCTTTCCGGAACTGTTGAGGCCGATGAAACCTATCTTGGGGCACCGCAAGAAGGTAAACGAGGACGGGGTGCATTCGGCAAAAGAATCGTTTTTGTTGCGGTTGAGACCAAAAAGGTTGAGAAAAAGAGCAAGAAGAAAGACGAGGTGGACAAGGCCACGATAATAGGGCGCATCCGCCTCCTGGAGATTCCAGATGCGTCCGCAGCGTCCTTGCGGCCAGCCGTCGTTTCTTGCATATCCGAGGGGTCAACCGTTTCGACCGATGGCTGGAGTGGGTATGACTGGATGCAGAAATCCGGCTATACCAGATTGAAGGTGAATGAAATCGACGAGCCTGTTGCCGAATGCGTTCTCCCAAAATGCCATCTTGTCATAAGTCTTTTCAAAAGATGGATGGGAGGAACCTTACAGGGGAACCTTGGGGCAGATCATCTGCAAGACTATCTGAACGAGTTCGTCTTTAGGTTCAACCGTCGGACATCCTCGTCCCGAGGTCTCTTGTTCTATCGGCTTGCCGAGTTGATCATGGGTACAACCCCCAACCCAAGGTCAACGATCATCGGGGGAGGACATCAACATATAGGGGCTGGTTGAGTCAACTGCATAACCAGTC
>JAZRXA010000024.1:0-15611 GCA_045599965.1 Lachnospiraceae bacterium
TCGGCTTTATGACTTGACGGCCCAGACGATGAAGATGCTAATAACTTGGCGGTTCAGAAGCAGAAGGACACAATGACTTGACAGTCCAGACGATGTAGGTGCCAAATAACTTGCCGTTTCCGAAGGAGAAGGACACAATGACTTGACGGTCTAAACGATGGAGATGCCAAATAACTTGGCGTTTCCGAAGCAGAAGGACACAATGACTTGACAGTCCAGACGGAATAGAAGCAAAATAGCTTCCGAATCCCGACTGTGTAGGATTGAATAAAGCATCAGCGTCCAGACGGCGTAGGATCCAAACAGCTTTCGGGTTCAGATTATAAAGGATTGAATAAAGCATCAGTGTCCAGACGAAAGAGGAGTCAAATAGCTTCCGGGTTCAGACGGTGAAAGGCCCATTGTTTTAATTATCAACCATTTAAAACTTAACTACTATGACTAGACAACAAATTGCAGACATCGGAAAGAGCCGGTACATCGACCTGACCTATGACATCGGATTCAAGATCGCCTTCGCGAACCCGGAACACCCCGAACTCCTGCTGGGTCTCCTCCGCGCGCTTCTGCCAGAGAGGCACATCAGGTCCATCACTTTCCTGAACACGGAGGTCTTCGGCCCTGGAGAGGATTGGAAGAAATGCAGGTATGACGTCCGCTGCGAGGATGAGGACGGTGCCTCCTTCGTCGTTGAGATGCAGAAGGACTCATACAGGCATTTTCCTGACAGGCTGCTGGTCTATTCCGGCAATCCCATCCGCGCCCTCCTGTCCTCCGGCCAGGACTATGACGAGGTCCGTCCCCTGTACATCATCAGCGTGCTCGACTACATCCTGAACGTCGAGGGGGACTCCCCCGAGGACCGGAACCGTCTCGTGCGCTCGGCACAAATCAGGATGGAAGACAGCCATAATGTTTTGACATCCAAAATGAATTATATATTTTTGCAACTACCCCGCGCTTCTGAGTTCAGGCCCGGACAGGAGTTTCTTGAGAAATGGTGTTACGCTGTCAAGAATCTAGACCCTCAGGACGGCGTCCCCAAGGAACTGTTTGACGGTGAGGACGGAACGTACTTCAAGACTTTGGAAGCAGTAGCGGACAAGAGCAACATCAGGAACGACTACTTAAGCATCTACGACAATATGGTTAGAGACGATATTCAGATTCGGGCGGAGCGTGACTACGCCGTCGAAGAAGCCCTCAAGAAGGGCCTCGCCCAAGGTCGTGAAGAAGGCCGTGAAGAAGGTCGTGAACAAGGTCGTGAAGAACTACTTAATAAGTTATTAAACGATGGTGCTATTACCTTGGAGTATGCTATTACAAATGGATATAAGCAAGAACAATAAAATGATTTTGTTCACCGTTTAGAACAAGAAGTTGCAACAAACCGTTTTAATGAAGAAAAAACAAAAAAGTCGTGGAAAATTTCCACGACTTTTTTATCGGGGTGACGTGATTCGAACACGCGACCTCTTGCTCCCGAAGCAAGCGCTCTACCAAACTGAGCCACACCCCGAAAATATTAAATGACATTAATTATTAGCACTCTGCTCTATGCTAGGTTCTGCAGACTCATTATTTATTAGTTCTGGATTATATTCACTATCAAATAATTTCATTACCTTCTTGTTAGTAGCAAAATAATAAATTGCACACAACGCTATCTGACAAACCGTTGAAATTGGAGTTGCCAATCCAATAATGAAAAGGTTTGTATTTGGTAAATTTAAAAATAGAAGTGCAATTGGAATTCTTACTACAACACCAAGTAAGCCTTGAATCATAGTAATTGTAGTTTTTCCGCATCCATTAAAGTATCCGATAAAGCAGAATAAGAACGATGTTAAAAATGTATCTATAGAATATGCTTTAAGATAAAGAGCGGCCGCCTGAGTTACAGCTGGATCAGTTGTAAAAATTCTAGTAAGCCATGTGCCATGAAGGAATGAAAAATAAAACATGATACATGAGAAAACAAGAGAAATCCAAACCGCATGTATAAAGGCTTTCTTTGCCCTTTTTAGTTTCTTTGCTCCAATATTATGTGCGTTAAAAGCTGCTAAAGATTGCATAGAAGCTAAAGGTACAAGCATAATAAATGTAATTAACTTTCCTCCTACTCCAGCACCAGCAGACTCAGCAAGACCAAGTGAATTACAAATAGCTCCCATAACAGCAAATGAACCAGAAACTATTCCGTCCATTAAAGCAAGTGGAAGACCTATCTTAACAACACTGATTGCTAATTTTTTATCGAACTTTAAATTCTCTTTTGAGAATGTAAAAGGAAGTCCTTTTTTTCTAACAAGTAAAATTGAAATGACTACGCTGATGCCTTGAGAGAAAATCGTTGCGATAGCAGCACCAGCGGCACCCATATGGAATACTCCAACAAGTAAAAGGTCGCCACCAAGATTAATAACGCTAGCGATTGCAACAGCGATTAAAGGTGTTTTAGAATCTCCTACTCCTCTAAATACAGCACCAACAACGTTATAGGCAATTATGAAAACCATTCCTGCGCCACAAATACGAGTGTATGCAACGCCTTGCTCAAAAGCTTCTAAAGGAGCCTGCATTAACGTCATAAGTTGTGGAGCTAAAATCAATATAATAGCCATTACAACTATGGCAATACCAGAAAACAAAATTATACTAGTCCCGATTACGTCACCAGTATTTTTTCTTTTTCCTTCACCAATAAACTGACCAATTAAAACTGTTGTACCCATAGCAATGTCGGCTGCAACAGAAGTAAAAATCCAAATGAGCTGAGAGCCGATTGAAACGGAAGAAACGTTCGCCGCAGAGCCAAACTGCCCTACTATTAAAAGGTCAACAGCACCATAAAGAGACTGGATAGCAAGTGCTGCCAGTATAGGAAGCATGAACTTCATTAATGGCCCCAAGATGGGGCCATTAGTAAAATCAATTTCTTTTTTTATTTTTGCTGTTTCAGTTTTTCCCATAATTACATGTTCATTTGTTTAGCAACTTCTTCGGCAAAGTTTTCTTGTTTCTTTTCGATACCTTCGCCAGTTTCGAAACGAATCATTGTGCTAACCTTAAGTTCTGGATCAACGCTCTTAAGGTAAGCGCCAACAGCTTGTTTGCCGTCTTCAGCTTTAACATAAACTTGATCTAAAAGACAAATCTCTTTAAGTTGTTTTGCAAAACGTCCTTCAACAGCACCAACAAAAATCTTGTCAGTAGTGATAGTATCTCTATCTTGATTAGCTAATCCAGCAAGTTGAGTCTTAGCATCATCAGATAAGAAGTTAAAGAGATAGTTCATGTTGTTCTTTTGCTCTTCGTAGATAGCGATATCTTCGTCAGACCAAACTTTTTCATCGCATGCTCTAGCGATAAGTTTAAGTAAGATAGGTTTTGGAAATGTATCAGGAGTATTAAGAGCACTTTCAACAGTAATCTCTTTTAATTTGTCTAAAGCTTCTTGAGACATATCTTCTCTAGCGATGTACTCAGGGTTCATAGCAGCTACTTGCATAGCAACATTCTTAAGAGCTTCTTTGTTAGCGTCGTTGTCAGCACAATTAGCACCAACTAAAACACCAATACGTCCGCCACCGTGAACATAAGGAACCATAAGTCCATCAAATACAACCTTCTTAAATCTTCTAATAGAAATCTTCTCACCGATTGTAGCGATCATGTTTACAAGAGCATCGTTAACAGTTTTTTCTGGTTCAGCTGCCCATGCTTCGGCTAAAAGAGCTTCTACATCAGTAGCATCACTTTTAGCGATTTGACCAGCAACTTCAGTAACGAAGTTTTGGAATTTTTCATTCTTAGCAACGAAGTCAGTTTCAGAGTTAACTTCAACGATAACAGCTGTGTTGCCTTCAACTAAAACTTTTACAATACCTTCAGCTGCAATTCTGCCAGCTTTCTTAACAGCCTTAGCTTCACCAGATTTTCTAAGAGCCTCAACTGCTTTATCCATATCGCCGTCATTATCAACAAGAGCATTCTTGCATGCCATAATACCAGCGCCTGTTAAATCTCTAAGTTCTTTTACCATAGCTGTGGTTACTTCTGCCATAGTTAAACCTCCTTATAATTCAAAAATTATTCAGCTTCTGTTTCAGTAGCTGCCTCAACAGCTGCATTAGCATCAGCTGCTTCAGTTTCCTCAGTTACAAACTCTTCACCTTGGTTAGCTTCGATAATAGCATCAGCCATCTTAGCAACGATAAGTTTTACAGCACGGATAGCATCATCATTACCAGGGATAACGAAATCAAGATCATCAGGATCACAGTTAGTATCGCAAATACCGATAAGAGGGATGTTAAGTTTGTGAGCTTCTTGGATACAAATTTTTTCTTTCTTAGGATCAACTACGAAGATAGCATCAGGAACTTTCTTCATATCTTTGATGCCGCCTAAGTTCTTCTCGAGTTTCTCATGCTCTTTTTGGAGCATAGCAACTTCCTTCTTAGGAAGAACAGCAAAAGTTCCGTCTTCAGCCATCTTTTCGATGTCTTTTAATCTTTTAATTCTGCTTTGAATTGTTTTGAAGTTGGTAAGCATGCCACCAAGCCATCTCTCGTTTACATAGAACATACCACAACGAAGAGCTTCGCTTTGGATAGCTTCTTGAGCTTGCTTTTTAGTACCAACGAAAAGGATTGTGCCACCTTGGGCTGCGATGTCAGAAATTGCATCGAATGCGTTATCGATAAGACCAACTGTCTTTTGAAGATCGATAATATAGATACCATTTCTTTCTGTGTAGATGTATGGAGCCATTTTAGGGTTCCATCTTCTAGTTTGATGTCCAAAATGAACACCAGCTTCAAGTAACTGTTTCATAGATATAACACTCATGTTATATACCTCCTTCTTTGTTTTTTTGCTTCCCCAAGCTGTCATCTTCCTTAGCCACCTTCTTTCGAAGGCACATGCCGCGAAATAGGCCCGGGTGATTACTCGAACTTTTGTATTTTACAGTAAAATGCTCTATTTATCAAGGAAAAAATAGAAAATCTTAAATAAAATCTACATTAATTATTTAAGTAATTTAGCAACATCAATCTTGTTCCACATGCCGTCATTAAAGAAAAGATGAGCATCTTTAGCAAACTCGTTATAAACCTCATCAAAAGCATTATCTTGAGCTTGATGAACCGCAATATTATAGTTGGCTGTGGAAGAAGCAATAACATCATCTTCAACGCACTCAATAATATAGAGCGCATCTTTGCTTTCAACTACTTCACTAATTTCATTATCAAGAAGCAAAAAGGCAACATCGTCAAAGCTATTGTTAATTTCGCCCTTTTTAACCATAGTATCAGTTACGAACTTAGCCTTAGCCTCCTTCGCACACTTTTCTAAGTCACCAGACTCCTTAACTTTTAAGTAAAGTTCGTTAGCAACATTAGAACTGGTGCTAACCGGTAGTTCAATATATCTAACAATAATAACCTTCGTGTCTTCTCTAGTAATTAAATCTTTAGCTTCAGCAGATACGCTTTCATAAACCTTCTCATAAAGAGCTCTTTTCTCATAAACATTATAAGCATTAGAACTATCAACATTATAAGCATCAACATCAAAATATTTACTAACGTTTTCAAAAGCCTTCTTAGAAACTGCCTTAACGTCAGCAATTTCTTCCTCAGTAAGGTTAACAGCCTTTTTGTCAGCTAAAACCATCGACGCCGTAATTTTAATAAGATCGTCTTTAACGCTCTCTTTAATATAGCTTTTCATGTCCTGCGAGCCAACAGGAGTATCCCAAAAATAACCAGTAGCAAGATCGCTTTGGTAATTAATAATAGTCTCCATCAAAGAAAAGTAAGCATCCTCTTTCGTTGTCTTAACGCCATCAACGTCAATAAGAATCTCTTTTTCTTCACCAGTAGAAATCTTAACTTCAGAACATGCGCACAAAGAAGTTAAGCACAGCAACGCCAAAATAATGCATATAAGTTTTTTAAGAAAGTATTTGTTCATAAAACATATTATACAATTATGCTTGATTTTTTTCTATATATAGGTACAAATATGTCGGTTATGCATAAGTGTGTAAGAAAAGAAGAAGTTGTAGAAACAGAAAAAGTTAACGACGCTGAAGCAAAAGAAGCCGAAGAATCAACTTATTTATATTCAGCCTCTTCCGCGGCCATCAATTCTTCTTGCGTTTCCTTAACATTTACATATTTGATTGGCTCTGGGACTTCTGCCACAAACGAGCCGCCAATGCCAAAGAATTTTTCGAAGAAATCTTTTAGCTTGTCGATTATTCTTTGTTTCTTAGCTGCTCTATTGCCACCACCGAAATGAGAAATTGGTGGCATGAGTTTATCAATGTTGGTACCCGTTGTTTTTATTTCACCATCGCGGAATGCATTCTCTATAAACTTACGTGTTGCTGCTTCTGCAAGTTGTTCTTCAGTAATAATTTTTACTAATTCTTCTTCGCGTTTTTTAGATACATAGTCGTGCCATTCTGTCATAACATCATCAACATCATTTATGCCTGCAATAAATGTTTCAATAAGAGCCTTCTTGCTACGAAGTTCAGGACTTGCGTCAATTGCCTTTTTAATTGAAACAATAACTTCTTTGTCTTCGCAATGGCTATCATGATATTTTTTAACTAACATCAAAATATAATCTATATTGATTTCTATTTGCTTGATAAGTTCTATTTCAAAAACAATATCATCAATGATATCTGTGCTTTCACCTTTTTTACGTT
This sequence comes from Lachnospiraceae bacterium, assembly GCA_045599965.1. Classification (GTDB taxonomy): domain Bacteria; phylum Bacillota; class Clostridia; order Lachnospirales; family Lachnospiraceae; genus RGIG5612. The sequence continues at coordinate 6,734 of JAZRXA010000024.1, forward strand.
TTTGCATCCACTCATCACGCAAATCCTGATATCTTCCAAGGTAGTCTTGTAGGTCGCGCTCTGAAATCAACTCATTGCCTTCGAATTCATCAAATGAAACTAAAAGGTTTCTCATACGAAGAATTGCTCCAAAGAGTGAAATAAATTCTTTTTGATTTTTTTCGCCGACAATTTGAGGTTCTTCTAGTGGAAACTTTGTCGCCAAATCATTCATCATATCCACATAACCTGGATAATTTGTGCCATCAAAACCTACATAGCCATTATAATAATCCTTAAAACCTCTCATAAGAACAATTCCACCGGCGTTCTTATCTCCAAAAAGTGAAATGGCTGTGTCAACTCTCTTTTGAAGATTTCTAAAGCAAACGATATTACCAAATGTTTTTATCGAATTAAGAATACGGTTTGTTCTTGAAAATGCCTGAATAAGTCCATGCATCTTAAGATTTTTATCTACCCACAATGTATTAAGCGTTGTTGCATCAAATCCAGTTAAGAACATATTTACAACAATGAGTAAATCCAATTCTTTATTCTTCATACGAAGAGAAACATCTTTATAATAATTTTGGAATTTATCACCATCTGTTGAATAGTTCGTGTGGAACATCTCGTTGTAGTCTTTAATTGCCTCTTCCAAAAAATCTCTCGATGGTTGGTCGAGTGCAGATGTATCTTCTGAATTTTCCTCACCTAAAAGTCCGCTTGTATCTTCATCATACTCCGTTTCATTTGCACTATAGCTATAAATGGTTGCTATCTTAAGTTTCTTAGTTGGATCTGCTTCCATCTGCTTCTTAAATTCTTGATAATACAATTTAGCCATCGGAACAGAAGCAACTGCAAAAATAGAGTTAAATCCACTTATGCGCTGTTTTTGTTTAATTTCTTCTACAGCACCATTTTTACCTGAAGCAACATCAGAAATATTTTTAAGCTGATTATAATAATATGTTTTTTCTCCACGATAAGTTTTTCTATCAAAGTTTTTAAGAATATATTCTGTGATTTTTCTAATACGCTCTGGGGCCATCATCGCTTTTTCACGCGCAATATCCCATACTTGTTCATCATCAATGTCTTCGTTCTTATCCATGGTCTTTATATAATCAACTCTAAATGGAAGAACGTTTTTATCATTAATCGCATCAACAATTGTATATGTATGTAATTGATCACCGAACGTCTGCTCTGTTGTGAAAAATTGTGGTTTACGAATACTTCCCGTATTCGTTGGAAAGATTGGCGTTCCTGTAAATCCAAATAAATGATATTTTTTGAAACTCTTTACAATAGCCGCATGCATGTCGCCAAACTGGCTTCTATGGCATTCATCGAAAATAATTACAACATGTTTGTTATATACTTCATGTTCTTTGTTTTTCTTTATGAAAGTTGCAAGTTTTTGAATTGTTGTAATTATAATATGAGCATTATCATCTTCTAATTGTTTTTTAAGTACAGCCGTTGATGTGTTACTATTAGCAGCACCTTTTTCAAAACGGTCATACTCCTTCATAGTTTGATAGTCTAAATCTTTACGATCAACTACAAACATTACTTTATCTATATAAGGCAATAAAGAAGCCTGTCTAGCAGTCTTGAATGATGTAAGAGTTTTACCCGAACCAGTCGTGTGCCAGATATATCCTCCACCCGCAACATCTCCATATTTTTTATAATTGTTTGCTATTTCAATACGATTTAAGATACGCTCTGTAGCCGTAATTTGATATGGTCTCATTACCATAAGCATATTTTCAGAAGTAAATATACAGTATTTTGTAAGAATATTAAGAATTGTATGTTTTGCAAAGAAAGTTCTCGTAAAGTCAATTAAGTCTGGAATAACTTTATTATTTGCATCTGCCCAAAACGAAGTAAATTCAAAGCTATTGCTTGTTTTTCCTTTCTTTGCTGCAGTAGCGGTTGCATCTTTAATTGCATTATCACGCGTGCTATTAGAATAATATTTTGTATGTGTACCATTTGAGATAACAAAAATTTGAACATATTCAAACAGTCCACATCCAGCCCAAAACGAATCTCTCTGATAACGATTTATTTGGTTAAATGCTTCGCGAATAGCAACGCCTCTTCGTTTTAGTTCAATATGTACTAAAGGAAAACCATTTACGAGTATTGTTACATCGTATCTATTATCATGCTTTGCGCCTTGATCTATTCCAATAACATACTGGTTGATAACCTGCAAAAAGTTATTATGAATATTTTTCTTATCAATAAGTGTAATATTCTTTGAACTTCCATCATCACGCTTTAATACTTGAACATTATCTTCTTGAATTTTACGAGTCTTTTCAACTATATGTTCGTTTTGATTTGCAATAGATTCGTTAAAAAATCTATCCCATTCAGAATCAGAAAAATTATATGAGTTAAGCTTTTCAAGTTGTGTTCTAAGATTAGCAATTAAATCCTTTTCAGCATGTATATTAAGATATTCGTATCCTTGTTCGCTAAGCATACGAATAAACTCTTTTTCTAGTTCAGCCTCTGATTGATAACTACTAGAACGAGCTTTAACTGGCTCATACTCTGTAACAACCGTATTTTCATTTGTTGCTGCTACTATGTTGAAATATGACATAATTATTTCTCCTCAAAAGCATCAATATTTTTATTCATTAATTTTTGATACTGTCATTGATGATATTGCATTAATTGATAGTTCATTCCATTTTGTTAATAAATCTTCTTTATGTCTAAAAACCCATTCTTTTGCAATTGAAATTTGCTTAGACGGAAGATTCCCTGCAAGTACTTCACATGTATTAATTGCAATAGAAATATTATATTCCCCATACTGTGCATGTAAGTGCGGAATAGAATGATTAGTTTCATTTGAACGAATATAAAATACGATACCTTTTTTATTTCCTACCCTTCCACGTATTTCAACTAATTCAAAAACATCCTCAATAAACTTAACTATTTCCACAGGATATTCACTTTTTACTATTATCCATTCCATTTTTATTCCTGTTTTTCAAAACATAATAATCTATCTCTATAATATTCATATTGCTTTTGTCTTGCTTCTATTTCAGCTGGAATGCCCGCTATAATATCCGAGCAAAGAGTTGAAAATTTATCCAATATTTTAACAATACTATCCTGAACAACAATTGAGGGAATTGGTATAGGTGCCTTTCGAATTGCATCTACTGTAATATTTAGATGCGAACCCGCTTTAACTGATTTTAATAAAAATTTTTGTCCTTCTTTTGATTCCAAATAATACATTATATATTTTCCATTAATATTTTGATTAAGTTTACAAATGCCAACAGCTCCTCCTATAAAAGCCTTTTGTTCTAACTCATATAAACCAACATTGCCTACTTTACCTGATAGCGATATGAGTATTGATGGTTTGTCTAATGTTATCTTTGGAAATTTTTTTGCAATTTGTATAGGAATATAAAAATCTGTATTCATATTTATAGAACACCCTGTAAAATCCTTATTTTGAATAAAAGGGTAAACTTCTGATGTTTTTTCCTTTATTAACGCTGGCTTTATAGTTGCAGAATAGTCAAACCCCGTTTGTTTTGTTATTATTTCGCATAAATCATTTAACTGTATGTATTGTACTTTATCCGTAAACTCAAATAAGTTATCTCGATAATATTCATACTGTTTTTTGCGAGCTGTAAGCTCTGCTGTAAGCTCTGCTGTAAGGAACGTGAACTTGTCCAGAATCTGGACGATTTCACGTTGCACCTCCAGAGGAGGTACAGGAACTTGCAAAGCTGCAACTGTGTTCTTTGCCAGTGCAGGAATGCCTGCACCATATTGACACTCTTGTAGTTTATATTCTTTTGATTTCACAAAATGATATAAAAATCTATTTAATATTTCTTCTAATGGTTTTAGCGTATAGCAATGTGCACCAGCCCAAAATTTTTTCATCACGAAATTAACATATCCTGCCGATGCTCCTCCCTGAGAAATTGTAATAGTATTTTCATCACAATTATATTGTTCAATATATCCCGATGGATTAATTCCACCATTAATAACGGGATACGTTCCTTCATCATTCATGTTAGACTTATTAAATTGTGTACCTTTTGAAATAATACAAATATCACTAAGATTTTTATATTCCACCCCATCTGGGCACAGTTCTTGAATTAATTCTTCTAACCTACTCATGCATCCACCTCAATTTCTGCAATTATTTCGTCAATTGCTTTTCTTAAGGTTTCTTCACGAGCTACTATTTCTTTTATTTCCGCATTGAGTTTTACAATATCAATTTTTTCTCTTGTATCTTCTGCTTCTACATATGTGCTAACCGAAAGATTGTAATCGTTTTCTTCTGATACTTCTTCGTATGTTGCAAGATGTGAGAAATGTTCTATTTCACTTCTATTTGCAAAACAATCAACAATCTTATCCATGTTCTCCGCAGTAAGCTTATTGTTGTTTGTAACTTTTATACATTCGTTAGTGGCATCTATAAATAAAGTCTTGCTGTCTGCTTTACCTTTCTTAAGCACCATAATGCAGGTTGCAATTGATGTACCAAAGAAAAGATTTGAAGGTAACTGAATTACACAATCAACATAGTTATTATCAATTAAATATTTTCTTATTTTTTGTTCTGCTCCTCCTCTATACATGATTCCAGGGAAGCAAACTATTGCTGCTGTTCCGTTTGAAGCAAGCCATGAAAGGCTGTGCATGATAAATGCCATATCTGCTTTACTCTTCGGTGCAAGAACACCTGCTGGAGCAAAACGAGGATCATTAATAAGTAATGGATTATCATCGCCAGCCCACTTAATTGAATATGGTGGATTTGAAACGATAAGTTCAAATGGTTCATCATCCCAGTGTGCTGGAGAAATTAATGTGTCCTCGCAAGCAATATCAAACTTATCAAATCCAATATCATGTAAGAACATATTTATACGACAAAGGTTATATGTTGTGATATTGATTTCCTGACCAAAGAAACCATTACGAACTTTATCTTTACCAAGAATTTTTTCTGCTTTAAGAAGCAACGAGCCTGAACCACATGCAGGATCATATACTTTATTTATTTCTGTTTTTCCAACAGTACCGAGTCTTGTAAGAAGTTCTGAGACATCTGCAGGTGTAAAGAATTCTCCACCTGATTTTCCTGCATTCGAAGCATACATTGTCATCAAATATTCGTATGCATCTCCAAATGCATCTATATCATGGTTCTTAACATCGCCAAGATTCATTTGTGCTACACCATCAAGGAGCTTGCAAAGTTTTTCATTTCTCTTAGCAACCGTCGAACCAAGTTTATTACTATTTACATCAAAGTCATCAAAAAGACCTTCAAAGTCTGCTTCAGATTCACTGCCTTGCGCAGATTCTTCTATATGTCTAAATACTCTTTCGAGAGTTTCATTTAGGTTTTCATCATCCTTGGCGTTTATTCTTACGTTGCAAAACAGTTCTGATGGCAAAATGAAAAATCCTTTTTCTTCAACAAGGCTTTGTCTTGCTTCTTCTGCTTCCGCATCGCTCATTTTTGCATAATCAAAATTTGCGTTGCCTGCTTCTATTTCACCTTCATTGATATAGTTAGCAATGTTTTCTGAAATATATCTATAGAACATAGTTCCAAGAACATAATTCTTGAAATCCCATCCATCTACAGCTCCGCGAAGCTCATCGGCAATCGCCCATATTGCTCTATGAAGTTCATCTCGCTCTTGTTCTTTTTTGTTATCTGGCATGTTTAACCTTCCTAATGTGTTGATATATTAAATTGTTTATTTTTTATCACAAAGAATAATAATATTTCTTTATTTTCTTTGCCATTAATATTCTTCGCTGCTTTAAGAATTCATCATAATCATCAACTGTCATTCTTTCAAAATTTTCAGGAATGCAATTGGCTTCCATATTTGTTTTCAACAATTCTTTATCTAAAATTGAACCAATTGTTGCATTACCGCTTTCACACTGATTATTGATTTCTGACATATAATCTTTAGGCGATTTATTTGTAATTTGCAAATTGGTTTCAGTTTGAATTAATGCAAAATTTGCAATTTGATTGTACGTTCCCTTTTTGTCTTTCCCATTCTTCTTTAAATAATCTTTCGGGAAAAGATGATGAACGTCTCCTCTTCCCTCGACCAACGTTCTAACTTTCATATCTTTTGATAAAAATGCGCTATCATTTAACGCTATTTGAGCTATTAAATATGTTTTCCAATAAGGTGAACTTACAACTGGAGTATTGAAATCTTCAACTAAAATACCATCCCAAAAATTTTCACCTAGTCTTCTGTCTAATTCATCATTAATATATTGTACTAAATCCTCTGCTTCATCCAATCTTCTTATGTCTCTATCAAATTGTGATTCTGGAGAAGATGAATATCTTTGAGTAATAATTGACATAACTACCCATCTCTTAACCAATTTTTCTATTATATCAGGATTGACATTTTTTTCTCTTAAAAGTAAAAACAATATATATCCAAAATTCAAAACATTTTGTGATCTAATCAATGTTTCATCAATTATTCCTGCAGATTTTAATATCATTACATATCTTTGATAATTTGTTTTACTAACAAACGCTTTAACACCTTCGTATAATTTTGCAAAACTGTCTTCGACAATATCTTCTCTATATTCTCTTGTTTTAAAATCACGTCCAGAAAGTAAACTTACAAGATCTTGCAATTTACCTCTCATAAACTTATATGTAAATGCAACCCTCAAGATATCAACATAGCTTGGTAAATACAAATCCTCATTTTCATCTTTTATCCAAGTTATTTTATTAAATATTTCTTTTTTACTAAAATCAGTATCATTATTTTTTATATTTTCAAAGTCTGCTGGAGTTTTTGCAAAATGGCAAAAATAATCAATTGTTTTTCTTATATCGTTTCCTTCATATTCTTCATTAACGCTTATTTTACTCATCGCAAAATCAGCCTGAGATAAAACTACTCCAGCTGAATTAATACGCACAAATATCTCCGTTACTGTTTCTATATCAAGTGTTGATGATAAATCAATTTTTCCAATCGATACATTTTTTATTGATTGCAATTTATTGATTCTCTCATTTACGACATTAGGATCAATGTTAAATTTCTCAGAATATTTATTGATAAACTCGAAAACTTTAACATTTCCAGTCTTCATAAATTCAGAAATATCTGAAATCCATTCTTCCTGCTTTTCTATGGCCGGATTACAGGTTTGAAATTCTTCAGTGATTATGTTAAAAGCAATTTTTATTGGTTTCTTTTCATAATTGTTGTTTAAAACTTCTTTTCCAAGAAGTGCAGCTGTTAAAGCTGTAATTCTTTGCTGACCATCAATAAGGATTTCTTTTCCTGACGATGTTGTTCCATCCTTCAATTTCACATCAGGACTTTTCCATGTAATTATATATCCCACTGGATATTCTCTATATAAAGAATCAATCAAATCCCTGACTTTTGTTGAATCCCAAACAAAAGGTCTTTGTATTTCTGGAATTGCAATTGCTCCTTGGCTTACATATGCCAACAATGCATCTACTGTAACATTATTTACCTGAAAATTTGCCATCTCATTATCTCCTAATATCTGCTAGGTTTGTTTTGATATTTTTAATTAAATTCACATAAATTATATCATTTTATTATGGGTTAATAAAACCAAAACTTCCTAAAATCATCGTGATTTTCTGCTATTTGCCACTGGTTTGGTGGTAATTTTTATCATTCTTTTTAAATCAAAAACCGCTTCCGCGGTCTTTTGCGGAGCATGATTTAAGCAAACACTAGCAAAAGTGAAGACAAAACCCCCTGAAATCACAAAATGTTCAGAAACTGGACTTTTCTTCCGATTTCAATGTAAGCATTGAATTTGTTCAATGGCTGGTGTATTATAATAGCAGTCAATAAATATGTTCTGAAAATTCTAGAAGTTCTTTTATTGATTCAGACTAAAAAGCGATAAGAAAATTTGGTGTTTAGGCACTTTTGTGCCTTTACATAAGAGCTACCATATTCGGTAGGCGGTTAGCCACTATCATTTCTAATTTTTTAGAAAGGAGGTGGTATTATGAGTGATTATGAATTACTTATTATTGTTTTCACAGTAATACTTATCGTTATAAGCATAATAAAAAAGTAACCGCCCCAGCTAGGTGAAGTTACTTTTTAACTTTTCCGGCTAACCGTCTATCGGTAGCTCCTTTTATATCTCTATTCTACACACTTCCCCTTTAAATGCAAGTGGTTGATAGTGTAAACATTGAATTTACATGATGGCTGGTGTATTATAATAGCAGTCAATAAATATGTTCTAAAAATTCTAGAAGTTCTTTTATTGATTCAGACTAAAAAGTGAATAAGGTGTTTAGGCACTTTTATGCCTTTACATAGGAACTGCAAGAACGGTTTGCGGTCAGTCCTCCTACTCCACTTTAGGAAAGGAGGTGATGTGTATGGAAGTTATAAACTTTATAATTTCGTTTACTAGCATTGTTATCTCAAGCATCAGCTTAGGTATCACAATTAGTAATATACATAAAAAATGATCGCCCCATTGCTGAAAAATGAACGATCATTTTGAAACAGTGGACTGACCGTAACGGCAGTTCCTTTATTTATAACTCTATTCTACACAATTTCCCTTTAATTGCAAGCGCTCGAGAAAAATCGAAGACAATACCCCATAAAAATGCAAAATCGCCTTCAGAAGTGGGCTTGTTTCTCCGATTTTGCAAAAAATCTAAAAATGTAAACATTGAATTGGTTTTGATTTTGTTGTACCATGAATTTGGTCAATAAAATATGTTCTGAAAATTCTAAAAGTTCTTTTATTGATTCTGATTAAAAAGCGA
>JAZRXA010000025.1:0-4156 GCA_045599965.1 Lachnospiraceae bacterium
CAATCCTATACAAACTCTACGATTGCTTTGGCAAAAGAGGTATGGTCGAAGGGCGGTATTCCAGCTTATTGTTGGCATTGGAGAGTTGGTAGGAGTGATACTTATAAAACGTATGATTATACTAAAGCATTCAAAAGTGGAAGTACCTCTGAGTTTGATACTGCTTCGGAATGTTACAAGACATTAATAGCTGATATGGATCATGTGGCAGATTTGTTGCTTCAGTTACAAGAGGCTGGTGTTGCTGTTTTATGGCGTCCATTCCATGAAGGTGCTGGTGGATGGTTTTGGTGGGGAATGTATGGTCCTGAACGTTACAAGGCTTTGTATCGTTTGATGTATAATTATTTTGTTAATGAAAAAGGCGTGAAAAATTGTATCTGGGTATGGAATGCAGAGCGGGATTGTACATTAAGTAATAAGACATATACTTATAAGGATTTGACAGCAACATGGTATCCGGGTGATCAGTATGTGGATATTATTGGTGTGGATATCTATGCTGATGCGTTTGATTATGGTTCGCAAAAGAATAGTTTCAATAAGATGAAAGAATTATTTGGTGACAATAAGATATTTGCCTTGACGGAGAATGGACCTATGCCGGATGTATCAAATATGGTGAAAGATAACTCTATGTGGTCGTATATTATGCCATGGTATGAAACGTGGGATGGTCATTTTTTAAGTCAAACTTCTGATGCTCAGTGGAAAAAGTTTATGTCGGATGAGCGTGTATATGCTTTAAGTGATATGCAAGGATGGGGAACTTATGTAGACAAGGAGGCGAGTGCATGTGAAGAGTCTGCTGCAAAAGGTATTTACGAGGTGGAATGTGCGATAGATAGCAAAGCGTCAGCTGTTTCTGTTTCCAATTATTCTGGTAAAGGTGTTTTGAATTTAGAAAATGAAGATGACTATGTATCAATTAATGTTACAGTGGAGAAAAAAGGTACATATAAAGTATATGTTGGCTATAATTCCATTTATGGATTCAAGCAGATTGATTGTGCTGTGAATGGTGTGAGTGGTTCTGCTAATTTAGGAAAGTCATCTACGGATCCTGAGTTAGATGCAAAAGGCGAGACATTAGTCGGTTCGTTTGATTTCAAATCGGGGGACAATGTCGTAAAGTTAACACCTGTCTGGACATGGGCAGTTGTCGACTATGTTCGTATTGAAAAAGACGACGATGCTCCGACGTACAACTTTAAGGTGTCGGATGTTGATGGATTCAAGGTCGACGGAACAAAACTTTTAGACCATTGTGGCAATGAGTTTGTGATGCGTGGTGTCAACCTAGCCTACACATGGTTTAAGAGTTCTGCTTACGACCAGCTTGAGGCAATTCATAAATATGGAGCCAATGCGGTGCGTATCGTGTTGAATAATGGAATTAAGAACAAAGCGGATGATGCTGCATCAGTGAAAAAGATCGCAGATAAATGTAAAGAATATGGAATGGTAGCTATTCTTGAAGTCCATGATGTCACAGGTAGTGACAATATAGACGATCTATTGGCAGCTGCTAATTATTTTGCAGGTATGGCATCCACATTGAAGGGGACAGAGTCGTATATTATGATAAATATCGCTAATGAGTGGCACAATTCTTCAGCGGCAACTGTATGGAGAGATGGTTATGTAAAAGCAATTCCTGTGCTTCGTAAAGCTGGGCTACGTCATTGTATCATGGTCGACGCTGGAGGCTATGGGCAAAATGCATCGACCATCCACACTTATGGTAAAGAGGTGATGGCGGCCGATGTCGACAACAATATCCTTTTCTCGATCCATATGTATGGTGGTGCGGGCAACACCAACAAAATCATTCCTAATATTGACGGTGTCATCAATCAAGATTTGGCGGTTTGCGTAGGTGAGTTTGGTTGGTACCATAGTGATGGTGATGTCGATGAAGAGAAGATCCTTTCTTATTGTCAGGCGAAAAACGTGGGATGGTTGGCATGGTCATGGTATGGAAATGGAAGTCCGGTGCAGTATCTCGACGTAGTGAAAGATCCTTCTAAGGATCCAGTTCTTGCATCGTACAACAATATCACAATCAGTAACTATAACAATACCAAGACTTGGAATTCGTCTGCAAATTGGGGAAAAACAATCACAGACGCATGGAAAGCGGAGTCGAAGATGGCCAATTTAGATATGTGTGGAAGTTCAGAAATCAATGAACGATATGCAGAAAGTAGTGATGCGAAAGTTTATTTTGCGAAGTCGGGTGATGAACTACATATAGTACTCAATAGAGAAACGAATGTAAAAATTATGGATATAACCGGGAAAACCATATATGAGGGTCCTGTAGAGAAAGGAGATTCTATCATTTCATCTTCCAATTGGATGAATGGTATGTATCTCATCTCTATAGACCAAAAGTCTTTAAAAATCATAAAGTGATAGTTTAATGCATTAAGAAGACAGGTGGACATTGTGAAATGTTCACCTGTTTGTTTATTTTGAGTTAAATAATAGATTATTTGGTAAAGTTTTCACACATTCTTTTCCCACTACATCTGAAATTCTATTCCCTTTTGTGCCATGCAGAACCCTCCGGAGGGGTTCCATGTCTGTATATAGGTGGGATCTATAATTTGATTTCAACGTCTTGAAAAGTTTATATTGCCCAATTTGTTATTCTTACGTTTTTCAAATGGTGAACTTATAGAAGTCACCAATAGATAGAATTGATACATTCTTGTCGAATGTGTTTGATAAACATCAATATTCAAAGACATGAAAAATGTTTTTACTATTACAATATAAAAGCAGAGAATGTTAAGTTTATTATGAAACTAATAATTAAATTTGTAACCGAAACGTGTACTTAAATATAGGAATGTGCAAAATAAATAACTTAAAATGATAACATTAAAAATTAAAAATCATGAAAACTATAATACTCCCCAAAATTTAGACAACAACAAAGGTGCATGAAAAAGTGTATCTTTGCAAAAGATCTAAAAAACAATGGGAAGAAAAAGCAAGTTTGATTCGGCGTTCAAGACGAAGGTGGTTTTAGACGCATTGAAAGAAAAGGAGACTCTGTCGGAGCTGGCCAAGAAATATGGCATAGCCCCCAAACAGATCACGGATTGGAAGAACGAGTTCCTAGAAAAGTCGGGAACGGTCTTTGCAGACAAGGAATCAGAGAGCAAGGAGTTAAAGAGTCTGAAAGCAGAGAATGAGAGACTGCTCAAAAAAGTCGGACAACTGACCATAGAGGTTGATTTTTTTGCGGAAGCCTGCGAAGCAGCCGGACTGAAGAGGAAATAAGAGAACTCGAGAGCCAACGCCCAGCAGGCATAAGCAGAAACAGATTTTGTAGCCTAATGAAGATTAACAGAAGCACGCTCTACTACGAGAAGAAGGGGGAGCGTGATGAAAACGTAGATGTCATGAACAAGATGGACGAAATCTACACAGTGCATCCCACCTCAGGAGTCCGTACGATGCAAAGCCAACTGGCGATGTTGGACTACACGGTGAATGTAAAGCGGGTGAGACGTCTGATGAGGAAAATGGGCATAGAAGCCATCTATCCACAAAAGAAGCTCTCCAAACTAGGGCAGGCCAAATATATACATCCATATTTGCTTAGGAATCTTGAAATAACACACGCGAACCAGGTGTGGAGCACCGACATATCCTATATTCCAATGAAAAGAGGCTTCATGTATTTATACGCCATCATCGACGTTTACAGCAGATACATCCTTGGCTGGAGACTTAGCAATACGCTGGAGAGAAGCAATTGTACGGAACTTCTGGAGGAGTGTGTGTCAAAGTATGGAGCTCCTGAGATCATAAACACAGACCAAGGCAGCCAATATACGTCGCCAGACTGGATAGAGGCAGTTAAAGGGTATGGCATACAGGTCAGTATGGATGGCAGAGGCAGGTGCAAAGATAACATCTGGATAGAGAGGTTCTGGAGGACAATCAAACAGGAGTACGTCTACCGGTATCCGACAGATGACGTGTTGGAACTAAGAACAGGAATAGGCGGCTATATATGCTACTACAATGACCACAGACCTCACCAAAGTCTGGGTAAAATCACTGTTCCTTCAAAAGTTTACTGCGTAAGCAAGGCGGCTTAATGGAATTTTATTTATCTTTGAATTTTTAGAGGAGG
>JAZRXA010000026.1:0-1120 GCA_045599965.1 Lachnospiraceae bacterium
AAAAAAAATGACGGACGTTTTCTCTTTAATTCAGGATAAATGACTATCTTTGTATCGCCAAACACAAAATTGACAGTCATGAAACATTTATCCAAAGAGCAAAGATACGCAATTTCTGTGATGTACAAAGAAAATAAAACACAAACAGAGATAGCGAAGGCCATAGGCGTAAGCAAATCAACTATTTGCAGAGAGCTGAAAAGAAACATGCGGCCACACGGAAGGGTCTACAATCACGAGGAAGCGCACCTGGTTTCGCAAAAAAGATGGAGAAATTCAAAGAAGCATGTCAGGCTCACAGAGGACATGAAAACGCAAATCCGAAACATGCTGACCCTGTTCTGGAGCCCCCAGCAGATAGCGGGATACTGCAAAAGCCAGGGTGTCGACTGCGTGAGCCACGAGCGCATCTACCAGATGATATGGCAGGACAAGAGGGACGGCGGAACACTCTACCAGCAGCTTCGCAGGAAAGGCAGGAAATACAGGAAGAGGGGCAGCAAGTACCTGTACGGCGGGACGATACCTAACAGAGTGGACATATCGGAAAGGCCGTCCGTGGTGGAGGGCAAGGACCGGTTCGGCGACCTCGAGGGCGACCTGATTTTCGGCAAGGACCAGCGGTTCTCCATTGTCACGATAGTGGACAGGATGACTAACTTCTCATGGACTGCGATGGTCGCCGGGAAAAAGTCCGCCGATGTAACCCGGTCCATCATTCAGATGCTGCTGCCTTTTAAGGGGCACCTGCACACGCTGACTTTCGACAACGGACGCGAGTTCTCCGGACACGAACGGATTGCCAACAAACTGGGAATCAAAGTGTATTTCGCAAGGCCGTACCATTCGTGGGAACGCGGATGCAATGAGAACTGGAACGGACTTCTGCGACAGTTCTTCCCGAAAGGATCCTCTTTCGAAGGTGTGCCTCCCGAAAAATTGCCCATCTGCACCTACCTGATCAACACTCGACCGAGAAAAAAATGGCCCATGTGAAAAATTCCGTGTTTGAGAAGTGAGGCTAACCGAAGATTTTGCAGAGCCTAAACATAAAGAAAGGGATGTCGGTCACACCGTGCAGTTGAGCCTTGAAGCCTTTGATTTTCGAGTTGAGGGATTC
>JAZRXA010000027.1:0-44455 GCA_045599965.1 Lachnospiraceae bacterium
TTATTTTGAATCTTCATGTAACGAAGAAACTGATGGAACAGGCGCAAAAATAATTTCTGACGTGCTAAAAAGTAGAGGTGTAAACCTTTATATGATTTTAGATGAAGGTGGAATGATAATGTATGATCCTATCGGCGGAGCAGATGGAACATTTGCGATGGTAGGATTAGGAGAAAAAGCAACTGTTGAAATGAAGTTTATTGCGAAAAGTAATGGTGGACATGCTTCGACTCCACCTAAAAATTCACCGCTAGTTAGACTAGGGAAATTTATGGCTATTGCTGATTTGGGATTAATATTTCCAAAAGAGATTTCTCCAGTAATAGAAGAAATGTTTAAACGAATGGCGCCATACATGAGCGGAAGCAAAAGCAGGGCACTTAATAATCCAAAAGCGTTTGAGCCAATTATAAAATTGGTTATGCCGTCTATGAGCGCAACGGCAACAGCTCTTCTTAGAACAACTATTGCATTTACGATGGCAAATGGGTCGGAAGGAACGAACGTTTTAACGCAAGAAGCATATGTCGTAGGAAATATGAGAGGTTCACATCATCAAGGAAAAGAAGGTAGCATAAAAGCTATTATGGATTTAGCAAAACGATACAACATAGAAGTTGAATTTATTGATGAGGGTGTGGAATCAAAATTAAGTAATCCAAAAGCAGATGCTTTTAAGAATATTGAAGAAGCAGTTGCAAATGTATTTCAGGATGTTGAAGTAGTGCCTTATATAATGACAGGTGCATCAGATTGCAGATTCTTTACAGATATTTGCGAAAACTGTTATAGATTTGTTCCGTTCTTGATTGACGAACAACAACTTGAAAGTATTCATGGATTAAATGAAAATGTAAATATAGCTTGTCTTACACCGGCAGTGGATTTTTATAAATTTTTAATGAAAAATTGCAAATAAGGAGCCCAATATGACTAAACAACAAAACGAAAACAAAGGCCTTAATATTTCGGCAAAATCATTTATTTTAGCTATTGTTATTATCTTTATTTTAATGGTAGTAACATATATTTTAACTTTCGTTATTCCAGGCGGAGAATACGGAAGAATAGTAGATGATAGTGGAAGAACAATAATTGATACAACGACTGGTTTTAAGTATGCGCAGTGAGGAATTCCATTTTGGAAATGGATTCTTTCTCCTTTCTTAGTTTTAGGAGGAGAAGATAGTATAACAATTATTGCTGTTATAGCTTTTTTGCTTATCATTGGTGGAGTTTTTGCAGCACTTAATTCATGTGGACTTCTAAGCTATATGATAGATAAAATCATTCATAAGTTTGGCTCTGTAAGATATAAATTAATGGCAATCTTAATGTTCTTTATGATGGCTATGGGTTCACTCGTTGGCTCTTTTGAAGAAGTTGTTCCATTAGTTCCTATTATTACTGCACTTTCAATTGGACTTGGGTGGGATGCACTAACCGGAATTGCAATGAGCTTACTTGCAGTTGGATGTGGATTTGCAGCAGGTGTTAGCAATCCATTTACTGTAGGTGTTGCACAAAGCCTTGCAGGGCTTCCTATGTTTAGCGGAATATGGTTAAGACTTGTATCGTTTGCATTAATTTATGTACTCCTTTTTGTTTGTGTAAGATTTTATGCAAAGAAAATAGAAAAACCTGTTACTGATTTTAAGACTAGAACGTTTGAAATAAATCCAAACATGGATAAAGGCTTTTTCACCTTTATAATTATTATAGGTATTGGCATAGTAGCTGTTTTATCTTCGTCTTTTATAAAAGCAATACAAGATTATACATTGTTTATTATGGCAGGTGCGTTTTTAATCGGAGGCATAGCTGCAACATTAATTACAAAAAGTGGATTAAAGAAACTCGCCAAATGGTTCGTTGAAGGTCTATTATCAATTGCACCTTCTGTAATAATGATTTTAATGGCAAGTTCGATAAAATACATTTTGGTTGAATCTAAAATATTAGATACAATTCTTCATGGAGCTGTGAATGCTTCAAGTGTTATGCCAAAGGCAGTATTGATTTTATTTATTTACATCATTTGCCTAGTTATGAACTTCTTTATTCCATCGGGCTCGGCAAAAGCATTTTTGCTTATTCCACTAATTGTTCCTTTAGCTCAAGTTTTTGGATTGAGCCCTCAGCTTTGTATAGTTGCCTACGCTTTTGGTGATGGATTTTCAAATGTATTTTATCCAACTAACCCCGCGCTTCTTATTAGTTTATCGTTAGCAGACGTTAGTTATGGAAAATGGGCAAAATATTCATGGAAATTCCAAGGCCTAAATTTCTTGTTAACATGTGCACTATTGCTTTTAGGCCTTGCAGTAGGATATTAATAATATAACTAGAAAGCTCCTCGCGCGAGCAGGAGGGACCCTTTTAAGAGAGGTGCCTTGCGAAGTATGAAAGATGTCCTGCAAGAGCCAGGAACAAAGGAGAAAAATGGAATTAGAAGAATATAGAAAACAAATAGATGAAATAGATGAAAATATTGAAAATCTTTTAGATAAGCGTCTTAAACTTTGTAAGGAAATTGGAGATTATAAAAAAGAAAACAATCTCGAAGTATTAGATCAAAATAGAGAAGATGCAATCTTGTCAAAAATAGATAACAGCAATTTAGAACACAAAGAAGCAATAAAAGAAATCTATAAAGAGATTTTTGATGAGGGCAAAAAGGTTCAATAATGAAACCTGAAATCTTAGCACCAGCAGGTACATATAAAGCGCTCGAAGCAGCGATAAAAGCAGGTGCCGACGCAGTTTATGTGGGCGGAAGTTTATTTAGTGCGCGAGCTTTTGCGGGGAACTTTGATGAAGAAACGTTAATCAAGGGAATAAAATATTGTCATCTATTTGACAAGAAACTTTATTTGGCAGTTAATACTTTGCTTAAACCTTTAGAAATTGAGGCGGTAGCACAATATATTAAACCATTTTATGAAAATGGATTAGATGCAGTAATAGTACAAGATGTTGGCGTTGCAAAAGTTTTAAGAAATGAATTCCCAAATATTAAACTTCATGCCAGCACTCAAATGAGCATTACATCTTTTTATGGAGCAAAGTTCTTGAAAGAACTTGGATTTTCCAGGGTAGTTCCTGCGAGAGAACTTTCTCTTTCTGAAATCAAATCAATAAAAGAAAAAGTAAATATTGAAATAGAAAGCTTCGTTCATGGAGCAATGTGCTTTGCATATTCTGGAAAATGTTTATTTAGTTCATTCGCTGGAGGCAGAAGCGGAAATAGAGGACGTTGCGCTCAACCTTGTAGACAATGCTATGAAATTTCTGATGTAGAAAGAAATGAAAAAAGTCTTGTTATAAAAGAATATCTAATGAGTCTTAAAGATATGTGTACGCTTGAGATTTTGCCAGAGCTAATAGATGCCAAAATAGAATCTTTTAAGATTGAAGGAAGAATGAAGAATGCTTCTTATGTTGCAGCGACGGTGAGAGCATATGTTAAGGCAAGAGATATGTATCTTGAAGGCAAGTGGGACGAAAAAGAAATATCAAAACTTAAAGAGCAAATGCAAGACATCTATAATCGTGGTGGCTTTAGCCAAGGGTATTACTTTGAAGAGAAAGGTCTTGATATGCTAGCAACAAAGAGGCCAAATCACCAAGGACTAAAAATTGGAGTTGTAGAAAAAGTTGCTCCGCCACATGTAACGATTAAATTAGAAAAAGACTTAAACGAAAAAGATGTCCTAGAAATAATAGAAGCTGGAATTGAACTTACAAGCAATCAAAATGCAAAGACAGGTCAAAGTATAATCTTAAATGGAAAAGAATTTAAGAAGATAAATCCTGGTATGGAAATTTTTAGAACAAGAAATAATAGATTGCTCAGCGAAATTGAAGAAGAAATAATTAAGCCAGAAAAAAGTATAAAAGTTAATGCGCATATAAAAGCAATTATTGGGCAACCTATAGAAATAACAATTGAAGGCATAAAAACAGCTGGAAATGTTGTAGAAAAAGCACAAAATGCACCAACTGATAAAGAGACACTTATACAAAAAATGTATAAGAGCACAGGAACAAATATCAAATTTGAAAATATAGGATGTGAAATTAGCGAAGATGCTTTTGTGCAGCTGAGCGCATTTAATGACCTTAGAAGAAAAGCTATAGAAAATTTCAAAGAAGAAAAAGTTAAATGAAAAATTTTGTTGTAAGAGTAAAAACTAAAGAGCAATTTAATGCGGCAATTAATTTTAATGAAATTAATACCGTCATTGGTTCTAATGCAGTTTTTTCTTCGATGAAAGATAGAACCGACAAAGAATTTTTCTTAAGCCTTCCAGATGTTGCTAGAGAAAACAAATTAAAACAGGTAGAAGTAGATATAAATAAAGCCAAAGAAAATAGAATTGGACTTTTAATAAAGAATATTGATGAGCTTGCAATGGTAAAAGAAATGAGTTTCGAAGGAAAACTTATAGCAGATTCTTTTTTATATGCATATAACAATGAAGCCTTAAAGTTCTACAAAGATGTTTTTCCTAATATGACATTTATATTAAGCGATGAACTTTCTGATAGGGAATTAGAAGACTTAAAAGAAACGCCAAAAGAAAATTTAATTTATAAGGCTTATGGTTATCAGCAACTAATGATAACAAACCAATGCATGAATAGGAATTATTGGGGATGCTTAAAGCCACTTCTTAAATTCAAGGATGAAAAAAATAATGAGTTTTATATTTCTAGTGAGTGCGGTTATTGCTATGATATTGTTTATAATGGTCAGCCTACAAACATGCTGGACAAACTAGATGAAGTTGGTTTTGAAAATATTCTTTTAGATTTCACGATAGAATCAGAAGAAGAGACAAAGAATATTATCGAAGAAGCGCTTAAAGGTGCGAAAGATGAACAAATAAAATTAGAAGATAAATTCACGAGAGGACATCATCTAAAAAGTGTTGATTAAAGTCTTAAATAAACAAGACGAATATAGTGCATATCATATCGCAAAGGCTTTTTATCCAAATGAAGAGATTAAAGTTGTTCAAGATAAAAATGGTAAAGAGCTTCGCGATATTTATTTAAAGTTGAAAGAAACAAGTAATAAAGACATGCCTTGGGGCATGCTAACGGGAATTAGGCCAACTAAGATTGCATGGAAATGGTTAGACGAAAATCCAGAGGAAAATTTTTCTAGTAAAGAAGAACAAAAGAAAAGTTTTGCTAAGTGGATTTATGAAGATAAATTTGTAAGTGAACAAAAAGCCAGCTTAGCATTTGATATTGTAACAAAAGAAAAAAGTTTAGTTTCAAAACCTTGGATAAATGCTTACGAAAAACCTTATGCGCTTTATATAGGAATCCCGTTTTGTCCAAGCATTTGTAAATATTGTTCGTTTTCAAGTGGAAGCATCTTAGCCTATAAAGATCAAGTTGATTTATATATTGAGGCCTTGAAAAAAGAGTTAGATGCAGTATCAAATATGATGAGAGATAAAGATGGAAGACCTAAACTTCCAACTGCAATTTATGTTGGTGGTGGAACGCCGACATCCTTAAATGAAAAACAATTAGAAGATTTGATTTATTATATCTTTGATAAGTTTGTTCTTAAATGTGCAGCTCAGGAGTTTACTGTTGAGGCAGGTAGACCAGATAGCATCACAAAAGAAAAACTAGAAATCCTTAAAAAGTTTGGTGTAAACAGAATTTCTATTAATCCGCAATCAATGCAGCAAAAAACTCTTGATGCTATTGGGAGAGCACATACCATAGAAGATGTAATAGAAAAATTTAAGCTGGCAAGAGAACTTAAATTTGACAATATAAATATGGATTTAATAATGGGGCTAGAAGGCGAAAACTTAGAAGATGTAAAAAATACTTTGGAACAAATCAAAAAGTTAGATCCTGAAAGTTTGACAGTTCATTCATTGTCGGTAAAAAGATTTTCGAAAATTGGAATTGAAAATAAGTTTGGCGAAAAACAAAACTTAACAGATAATAATTGTGTGCAAGAGATGATAGATATGGCGGCTAATGTAGCGAAAGATATGAAGATGGAACCATATTATTTATATCGTCAAAAAAATATTGCAGGCAATTTTGAAAATGTCGGATACGCAAAAGAAAAGAAAGAATGTTTATATAATGTTTTGATTATGGAGGAACTTCAAAGTATAATTGCTCTAGGAGCAGGAGCGTCTTCTAAAATAGTTTTAGATAAACCGATTCCAAATCCATTTAGACAAAACAAACAAAACACAACAATACTTAGATGTGAAAACGTAAGCGATATAAAAAATTATATCGAGCGAGTTGACGAGATGATAGAAAGAAAAAGAGAATTATTGGAGATAGCAAAATGAAAATTCATGGACTTCAAAAAATGACATTATTAGATTATCCGGGAAAGGTTGCATGCACCGTGTTTTTGGCAGGCTGTGATTTTAGATGTCCATTTTGTCATAACTCAGAACTTATTACCGGTGATGCTGAAGTGATTATGGAAGATAAAGAACTGCTAGATTTTTTGAAAAAGCGTCAAGGTATTTTAGAAGGAGTAGCGATAACCGGTGGTGAACCTCTTCTTAGAAAAGATATAAAAGAACTTTTAGTAGCAATAAAAGAATTAGGTTATCCTGTTAAACTTGATACAAACGGAAATCATCCAGAAATATTAAAAGAACTTGTTAACGATGGACTAGTTAGTTATGTTGCGATGGATGTAAAAAACTCAAAAGAAAAATATGCTCAGACAATAGGTCTTGATAAGTTTGATATAACAAATGTAGATGAGAGCATTAATTTTTTATTAAACTCAAATATTGATTATGAATTTAGAACAACTGTATTAAAAGAGTTGCATGATGAAAGTTCTTTTGAAGGAATAGCTAAATGGATACAAGGTGCTAAAAATTATTTCATTCAAAATTTTGTTGATCGCGACACAGTTGTTTTTGATGGACTTCATGGTTTCGAAGAAAACGAACTAAAGAAGTTTTCTGATATTGTCTCACCATATGTAAAGAATATTGGTATAAGATAAAAGGAGAAGGACATGTTCCACTGCTATCCAGTCTTTGTTCCAGACGTAGGAGCTGAAGCATTGGGTATTGTAAAAGAGTTTTAGGATAAATAAAGTTTAATAAAACTAAATAAAAATAATTGATAAATCCATGTACCAGAAATGGCACATGGATTTTTTTATAATGCGTTCATAAAGAAGTTAAACAATTTTATACTAATATGAAATTTGTATTAAATGACGAGCTTTCAGATAAAGAACTAGAAAATTTAAAAGAGGTTTCTAAAGAAAAATTATTTTATTGTAGCCGGGCTTCTTGTAAGCAGTAAGTCAACTGTAGATAATGCATTCAAACATTTTAAAAAATATGTTAAAAGTATTCCTATAAACAATAGGGATAAAGCAATTTTGTTTACGGAATTTAAATCCACATTAATTGATAGACGTTATAGCAGAATAAAATTGCGGATGATTGATGAACTTTGTCAGCTGGAACACACAACGTTATATTCGTGCTATATAAAAAAGGTAGTGCATTTTCCCAAGATGAAAAAGAAACGGCATATATAAAATTATTATCGAAAATAATTGATGCAGTTGATAATCAAATAGATGGTATATTTGATACATTTAATAAGACAGATTTTGAAACCAAAATTATTGATGAGCTAAGCAAAAAAGAAAATGTATTATCTGTTTTGTCAGCGGATTTGCAGGATGAATATGGATTACAATTTGTTGATAATATGTGCAGTATAGCAAGATTACATAAGAGTAATAATGATAAATATGGGTTTTACGATAAAATTGCAAATTTTATAAAAGAAGTTTGACAAACAACGTGAAATATAATAATATCAAGGCAAGAAAGGAATGACCTCCTGGCGATCAGTTTGCTGGGTGTACGGGTAAACGTGGGATCATTCTTTTTTTTATTGATTGTTTTTACTCATCAAATAGTTCAAGATATTCGCTAAATGGTATAGAAGTGTCATCTACTTTAGCTGCATCAACGCCGTATTTTGTATGTGGATTTAAACCGATTTTTTTGTGCGTACAGCCTTTCATTCCAAAATAAGGACGATGAAGAATGGTATATCCGGAAAGTTCTAATAACTTATAAGATTGGCTCTTTACAGTTTTTGCATCGATAATATAATTTTTATCATACTCTTCTGAAAGTGGTGGCAATATTCTTTGGTTAAGTATTTCTGAAAGGCGTTCACAATCGTCATCGGATGCGATGTGATAGTGCATTTTCATTTCTATTTGACTATATAAATCGCCTTGTTTAACCGCTTCTATATAAAACGGATTTTTTCAATAGTTTCATTAGTTGAATCACGTAAAATTTCAAATAATTCTTCTGCTTCTTTGTAATTCTTAAAACGACTATTGCAAAAAAATATCTCGAAAAATAATTTTGCAAAATTTGTATCTCTTAATATTTCAAAAACATGATCCTGATTGATGTCATATTATGCGTATAAAGAAAGCATAGTTTTAGAGAGCCTTGCTGATTGTTTTCTGTTAGAGAATATATTTAGAAACTATAATTTCAATTTTTCTTGCAAAAGGAAAGCGTTTCTTATAAAATCAATCTATAATCTTTTCGCGCTTCTGCGAAGATTTTCATAATTATTTATAAACTAACACGAATGTGTTATTGCGAATCTAAGGTTTTATATGCCTTTCAGTTTTTTTTATTAGTAGAGTTTTGATTGGACATTTATAAAAAGCATGGAGAGTGTAATATATGACAGAATTAATAAAAACAAATACTGATTATATAGAATGGATAACAGAAATATCCGAAAGATTTCGACAGTGCCAAATTAAGGCATCAGTAAAAGTTAACGATGAAATGCTTAGATTTTTTTGGTCTTTAGGAAAAGACTTAAAAAATAAAAAAGATAAGTATGAATGGGGTAGTCATTTTTATTATCAAGTCAGCAAGGATTTATCAGAGGAATTCCCAAATATTAAGTCTTTTTCACAAAGAAATCTTCAATACATGACTCAATTTTATCAATTGTTTCCTAATGCAATAAATGCGCATCAAGTTGGTGCGCAATTAAATGAAGATATTGTATTTTTCATTCCATGGGGACACATAAAGGTAATTTTGGATAAATGTAGGAATAATAAAGACAAAGCATTATTTTATGTAAGAAAGACGATAGAAAATTATTGGTCGAGAGCGGTGCTTTTAAATTTTCTTGATACAGACTTATTTGAAAGACAAGGGAATGCCATAAATAATTTTGCAATCACACTTCCTTCAAATAAGAGTGATCTTGCCCAGGCAATTACGAAAGATCCATATAATTTTGATTTTCTAACCATTAGTGAAAAATATAATGAAAAAGAGTTAAAGGATGCTTTGATGGATAATATTGAAAAATTTTTACTCGAATTAGGAAATGGCTTTGCTTTTGTGGGTAGAGAAGTAAGGTTGCCAATTGGAAAAACAGAAGAGTATGTTGATATGTTGTTTTATAACATTAAATTACACTGCTATGTCGTTGTGGAAGTTAAAATTGAAGAATTTGATGTAAGAGATATGGGACAACTTGGAACATATATGGTTACGATAAATCATAATTTAAAAGGTAAGAATGATGAGCCTACATTAGGGTTGATTATATGTAAGTCAAAAGACAATATTAAGGCGCAATATGCGTTGGAATCAAGTAGCCAACCAATGGGTATTTCTTCATATGACATTAATTCGTTCTTGCCAGAAAACTATAAATCATCTCTTCCTTCTATTGAAGATATTGAGACCGAGTTATCAAAATAAGATGTTAACAGTACTTTTGAAAATAATATGAGAATTATAAAAAACTTTATGAAAGATGCACCAAAACGGGTGCATCTCTTTTTATATAATCCAAGTATCAAATAAATGATTATGGAGGATGACAAAATGAACAATACAAAATTAAATATTATAAATGATGAATTACTTAAAGTAGTTGCCAACATTATCAACACAAAATTATCAAACTGTGAAGAAAAAACAAAAGAAGAATTTTTAAATGCATATATAAATCATGTAGAAAATATTTATTCTTATGAATCTGAGGTAGAAAAGGAAGTTAAAGCAGAAGATTGCCCAGCTTACAAAGTAAACTTCCATTCTCAAAGAATTCGCAAATTGTTAGAACTTGATGCGCCTGAAGTACTAATTAAAAATGAAGCTTATGATCTTTGCGATAGCATGATCAGCGTCCAGTTCGATATTCCTTTGTTAAGTGAAGAAGAAAAAGAAAGAGTTTATTTCACATGAAAGTCAGCGAAAAAAATCTTAGCGTATCAGAAAAAATAGTGTCAAATTTCTTCAGCTTTGTAAATTATTCTTTGTTATGGATAGAATTAGAACAAATAAAAGATTTTAACCATGCGATAAAGCCAATGATTGTTGAAGACTTTTTAGAACAGATTGATGAGCAAGAAAAAAATGGTTTATGGAAGCAAAAACTTAAAAGCATAAATCGACAGGTATTTGTCATTAAAGCTAAAACAACGGAATGTTTTGTATAAATTTACTAAAAACAGCCATTTTTATTGTATTTTATAACAAAAATCTTCCTTTTCCAAAACACAAGATATAGTATTTTTTTACAAAATTATTAAAAGTTTACACAATATCTTGACAACTGAAATATTTTCTATATAATCAAAAATGTTCACACAAAAATAAAGAAAAATAAAGAAAAAAGAGAAAAATTGGGAGGGGAATATGTACCGAGTACTAAAACGTGATGGCGCAGAAGTCGATTTTAATATCTCTAAAATTAGCGCCGCTCTTGCAAAAGCTTTCGATGCATGTGGAAAGCAATATCATCCGTCAGTTATTGATATGCTGGCTCTTCGCGTAATAGCGAATTTCGAAGAAAAAATTAAAGATGGAGTTATAAGCGTAGAAGATATCCAAGATAGCGCAGAAGAAATTCTTTCTGAAGCTGGGTATGCTGATGTTGCAAAAGCTTATATCCTTTATCGTAGACAACGTGAAAAAGTTCGTAATGTTAAAGCTGCTATGCTTAACTATAAGGACTTAGTTGATGATTATCTTAAAATTAATGACTGGAGAGTTAAAGAAAACTCAACAGTTACTTATAGTGTTGGTGGTTTAATTCTTTCTAACTCTGGCGCAATTACTGCTAACTATTGGCTTAGTGAAATTTATGATAATGAAATCGCAGAAGCTCATAGAAGTGCAGCTATTCATATTCATGATCTTAGCATGCTTACAGGTTATTGTGCAGGTTGGAGCTTGAAACAACTTATCCAAGAAGGTCTTGGTGGAGTGCCTGGAAAGATTACATCTGCTCCGGCTTCTCACCTTTCTACATTATGTAACCAAATGGTTAACTTCCTTGGTATTATGCAAAATGAATGGGCTGGCGCTCAAGCTTTCTCTTCATTTGATACTTATCTGGCACCTTTTGTTAAGGTTGATAATCTTACACAAAAAGAAGTTAAACAATGTATCCAGTCTTTCATTTATGGTGTCAACACTCCTTCTCGTTGGGGAACACAAGCACCTTTTACAAACATCACTTTAGACTGGGTTGTTCCTAAAGACCTTGCCGCGCTTCCTGCTTTAGTAGGCGGAAAGGAAATGGACTTCACTTATGGTGATTGCCAAGAAGAAATGAATATGGTTAATAAAGCTTTCATCGAAATCATGATTGAAGGCGATGCAAACGGAAGAGGATTCCAATATCCTATCCCTACATATTCAATTACTAGAGATTTCAACTGGGGTGAAACTGAAAATAATAAGCTGCTTTTTGAAATGACAGCTAAGTACGGTACTCCTTATTTCTCAAATTATATAAATTCAGATATGGAACCTTCAGACGTTCGAAGCATGTGCTGTCGTCTTCGTCTTGACCTTAGAGAACTCCGTAAAAAATCTGGTGGATTCTTTGGTTCTGGCGAATCTACAGGTAGTGTTGGTGTTGTTACAATCAACCTTCCTAGAATTGCTTATCTTGCTGAAAACGAACAAGATTTCTATGCTCGTTTAGATAAATTAATGGATATTGCTGCTAGAAGCTTAAAGACAAAACGTACAGTTATTACAACACTTCTTGATAATGGCTTATATCCATATACTAAGAGATACTTAGGAACATTTACTAACCACTTCTCAACAATCGGCCTTATCGGTATGAACGAGGTTGGACTTAATGCTAAATGGTTAGGCGAAGATTTAACTAGTGAAAAGACTCAAGCTTTCGCTGTTGACGTATTAAATCATATGAGAGAACGTCTTAGCGATTACCAAGAAGAGTATGGTGATTTATATAACCTTGAAGCGACTCCTGCTGAGTCAACTACATATCGTTTTGCTAAACATGATAAAGAAGAATTCCCAGATATCATCACAGCAAACGAAAATGGAACACCTTACTATACAAACTCTTCACACCTTCCAGTTGGCTATACAGAAGATGTATTTTCGGCTTTGGATGTACAAGATCAACTTCAAACATTGTATACATCTGGTACAGTTTTCCATGCTTTCTTAGGCGAGAAGCTTCCTGATTGGAAAGCAGCTGCTAACCTTGTTAGAAAGATTGCTGAGAACTATAAGCTTCCTTATTACACAATGTCACCTACATACTCAATTTGTAGAGAACATGGCTATCTTGTTGGTGAGCAATATGAGTGCCCAATTTGCGGTGAGAAGACAGAAGTTTACTCTCGTATTACTGGTTACTATCGTCCTGTTCAAAACTGGAATGATGGTAAAACTCAAGAGTTCAAAGACAGAAAAGTTTATGATATTGAAATTGCTACTACAAAAAATCCTGGAACAGCACTCGCTGAGGAAAAATTAAGAAATATTGCTCCAATCAATATGACTTTAGATTCTGTAGTATTAGAAAATGCAACTAATGAGCCTGTACAAACTTTCGAGGAATTTGCTGCTGAAAATCAATTATTTGGCACAAGCAACAACTATGAAGATAAAGAATTAGAAACAACTGAGGCTGAATTAAATGAGTTAGAGTTGAGCGAAAATGAATTAGATGATTTTGCTTCAAACGAGGAGTTAACTCTTGGATTAGGCGAGTTTGCAGCAACAGACCCAGTTATGGGACCTCAAGACGAAGTTTTAGTTGAAACTTTAGCCGCTGAAAATCTTGCAAGAACAAATCTTTTATTGTTCGCAACAAAGACATGTCCAAACTGCCGTCAAGCAGAAGCACTTCTTGATGCGGCTGGAATCGCTTACAAAAAGATTCTTGCAGAAGAAAATCCAGATTTGGCTATGCAGTATGAAATTAGACAAGCTCCAACATTAATTATTGAGGGAGCCCAAGAAGAAAAGAAAGTCGGACTTGGAGAAATAAGAACATATATAAGCCAGGCTTAATAAAATCAAAATTATTAGAAAGGGCCTGCGTCAAACAGGCCCTTAAATTTTCTTAATAGAGAAGGGGAAAATATGTACGACGTTATTGTTATCGGCGCCGGCCCAGCAGGCCTTACAGCAGCACTATATGCTGCTAGAGCAGGGAAAAATGTAAAAGTTTATGAAAAAGAAAATATTGGGGGACAAATTCTTTATTCACCTTTAGTAGAAAATTATCCAGCTATACCACATATGCCAGGATCATTATTCTCAGAGCAATTATCTGAACAAGTAAGAAACCTTGGCGTTGAAATAAAAATGACAGAGGTTACACAAATAGAATATGCAGCTGGTGGATTTATTTTAAAGACTCCTATAGGAGATGAAATTACTAAAACAGTTATTTTAGCCACAGGTGCTGAACACAAAAAACTTGGTATCTATGGAGAAGACACACTTATAGGTGCAGGAGTTTCTTACTGTGCAGTATGCGATGGCGCATTCTACACAGGCGAAGATGTTGCTGTAATAGGTGGTGGAGATACAGCACTTCAAGATGCGTTATTCCTTGCATCTACTAGTTCACATGTAACGATTATTCATAGACGAGATGAATTCAGAGCAGAAGCTTCATTGGTTAAGAAAGCTATGGATAATCCGAAAATTGAAATTATTACGAACCATGTAATCGATAATTTCCTTACTGATAATAACGGATTCCTTACAGGAATTTATATTAAGGATAAAATAACTGGTCTCGTTCAAGAAATAAATGTAAAGGGTATTTTTGTTGCAATTGGACAAAAGCCTTGCAATGAACCATTCGCTAATTTAGTAGAACTTGATGAAAATGGTTATTTCAATTCAGTAGAAGATTCACTTACAAAAACACCAGGACTTTTTGTTGCTGGTGATGCTAGAAAGAAGAGCGTTCGCCAACTTACTACTGCAGTAAGTGATGGAGCTATTGCCGCTCTTGCAGCATGTAAATATATAGACGCACAAACATTATGATTTCAGAAATAAAAGAAAAAGTTTATTTAGAAGTTAATGGTGAAAAAGTTTTTGGCATCTTAAATGCTCCGGAACATGAAGAAGGAGAAAAGATGCCAATCGTCATAATGATGCACGGAATAAAGATGAGTACTGGCCAGTACCCTTATTTCGAGCTTATGAAGATGTTTGGAAAAAGAAAGATTGCGACTTTCAGATTTGATTTTTATGGGCATGGAAGAAGTGAAGGAGAATTTGAAAGATATCTTTTATCTAAAGGCGTAGAAGATGCCGAGGCTGCTATTAATTATGTTAAGGGTTTAGATTTTGTATCGGATATAATGATGCTTGGCCACTCGATGGGTGCTAATATAGCGATAATTAAAGCATCAGAGCATCCAGACATTATTAAACATCTTATTTTACTAGCACCAGCTACAGTTCTTTATACAATGAAAGAAAGAGGCGTATCTTTTGGAATGAAAATCGATTTTGATAATCTTCCGGATCGCATCGTATATAATGAGGACTTTATTCTTAGGAAAGAATATTTTCTTCAACTTAAAAATTATAATTATAATGAGCTTGCAAAAGATTTCCCTGGCAAAGTTTGTATAATTATTGGTGAGCATGATGAGAGAATTCCTCTTCCTTACGCAGAAGAATTAAATTCTAAATATCCTAATAGCGAGTTAAATGTTATCAAAGACGGAACACATATGCTTAATGATTGTGGCGAAGAAGTCGTCTCACTCGCAAAAAAATTCATAGAAAAAATATATTAAAAAAAGAGCTCACATATGTGAGCTCTTAATTTCTTAAAACTTATTCAGCTTCGATTGGATTATCTAAGTCGAAGATTACAGTGTTGTAATCGTATTCAACTTCGCCTTCAACTACGTGACGAGGAACAATTGTTGCATGAACATCAAGTGGAAGAGCTGCTCTAGCAGCTTCTGCTTGTTTCTTTTTAATTCCACGAACCATAACGTTTGCAGCAGGACCTTCTTCTAATTGAACGATTGCTAAAACGTAAGGTTTAATATCATTCATCTCAGGTTTCATAGTAATAGGTGAAGGAAGTACAAAGTCAATTAATTTTGCCTTTCCACTAATTTCAACCCACTCCATTTCAGGAGAACCACAAGTATTACAACCTAATACAGGAGGCCATTCGTAAGCACCACACTTTGTGCATTTACGTGCTAAAATTTTGCCATCTGCAAGACTTTCATAATATGTTTTTACAACTTTTTCTAATTTAACTCCCATGGTAAACCTCCTTATTCTTTTGTACGAAGAATTATTGATGCAAGGTTTTGAGCTCCACCGAAACCTCTAAGGAATGTTGTCTTAGGAGTTTTCTTAACTTGAGTTTCACCCATTTCTCCACGCATCTGTTTAACAGCTTCGTAAATATCAGCAACACCTGAAGCAGCATGAGCATGTCCGAATGAACATCTTCCACCGTTAGTGTTGATAGGCTTGTCACCATCAAATTTTGTACGACCTTCGATGAAGTATTTCCATCCTTCACCTTCTGGGAGGTATCCACTAACTTCTGCAGCAAGGAGCTGAGATGTAATAAAGAAGTCATTTGCCAAAAGTAAATCGATTTCATCAGGTTTAACACCTGTAAGTTCATATACCTGGCGAGTAGCTTCCATAGTTCCATAAAGCTCAACGTGAGGTTGTGTAGCTTCACGAGTAGCATTACCAATACCTAAAACTTCTATAGGCTTTTTATCTGTGAATTGTGAAGCCATCTCAGTTGGGCATACGATAAAGGCAGCAGCGCCGTCACATTTAAGTTCAAGGCCTGAAGCTCTAAGGTATCCGCTCATCTTAGGATTGTAGAATGATTTCATGTATTCCATAACATCGTCAAAACCGTTTTCTTTAGCGATTTCTTCGTATGTTTTCTTTGAATATGAAAGAGGATTCTTAACTGCATTGTATCTTGAGTTAAGAGCCATATGGATTAATGTATCATCTAATTCTTCGTCTGTAAGATGGTATGTTGCTTTATACCATGCAGCTGCATCGTCCTGGTGGATATTAGGGCCACACATAAGTGGACGAGTATAAGCTCTGTCATAAATCCATTTAAGTGACTCAAAGAAATCAGCATCTTCAAATTTCTTTCTGATATGTGCAGGACAATCAGGAAGAGCGATACAATCACCAAATTCAACACAACCAGATAATACAACGTTGTATTTACCTGAAGCTACAGCATTAACAGCTTGCTCTAAAGCAAGATAACCTGTACAGCAAGCTTCTGAGTGGTGAACTGAGCCTTTTCCTCTCATACCGAACCATTCTGAAATTTGAATATTAGGTGTGATGTAGTTTGAACCATAAAATGGGTTAGCTTGTCCATGGAAGAAATAGTCAACGTCCTTAGGAGTAACGCCAGCATCTTCCATTGCTTTGTAAGCTGCATAACCAAAGAATTCGCCTTCTGAATATCCAACAGTCTCAGGATCATCAAGTGTACGCAAAAATGGTGTACAGCCAACACCAATGATAGATACGCTTCTACTATATGGATGAAGCGTTGTTTTGTTAATGTTGTTCATTTCGATTCCTCTCTATATATTTATTTTCGAATATAAAGATTTTACCACATTACCACATAAAAAAATACTATCAAAATAGCAAAAAATGCACTACAATATTATAGAAGGGACTTTGCGCATTTTTACAAGGCGCAAATATTTATATAAAAGAGAGGTAAAAAAGTGAGTAGACTTACTTTATCAAACACAAATGATGTTGAAGCGACTTTAGATGGCATCTATACCTATATGGAAAGACATCTAACTTTCAACCCGACCGATACATGCCCAATAGATATGGTTTCCGCATTTTTAAGGCTTTATATGACTCAAAGTTGTGGAAAATGCACTGCATGTAGAGTAGGACTTAACCAACTTAGTAAATTAAATGAGATGGTTCTTTCTGGAACAGCAACAGATGAGACTTTAGAAAAGATTGAAACACTAGCAAGAAACATTTCTGTATCAGCTGACTGCGCAATCGGTGCTGAGGCAGCAAAGATGGTTCTTAAGGCATTAAAAGGTTGTGAAGATGATTATAAATCACATGTACACAATCAATATTGTCTTGCAGAACGTACAGATTCTATTCCTTGTGTCGCTGCATGTCCAGCACATGTTAATATACCTGGCTACGTAGCACTCGTTGGTGAGAAAAAATATGAAGAAGCAGTACAGGTTATCTTAAACGATAATCCATTCCCAGTTGTATGTGCACTTATTTGCGAACATCCTTGCGAGGTTAGATGCAGAAGAACTCTTTTAGATGCCCCAGTTAATATTAGAGGCTTAAAGAGAACGGCAGTTGAAAATACTGATAAGGTACAAATGCCTTCTAGATGCCCAGAAACAGGAAAGAAAATAGCAGTCGTAGGTGGTGGACCTTCAGGACTTACAGTTGCTTTTTATTTGCAACTTATGGGACACCAAGTTACTGTTTTTGAAAGAAAGAAAAGACTTGGAGGAATGCTTATTTATGGTATTCCTGCTTATCGTCTTCCGCGTACATATCTTCAAAAAGATATTGATGCAATTCTTTCAACAGGAATCGAGGCAAAACTTAATACCAACGTTGGTGTTGGCGAATATACAATAGATAAACTTAGGAAGCAGTATGATGCAATCTATTTCTCAATCGGAGCTCATAAGGCAAAAGATATCGGAATAGAAGGCGAAGATGCACCTAACGTTATCTCTGCAGTTGATTATCTTGGACAACTTGGCGATGACGAGAAGATAGATTTCACAGGAAAGAAAGTATGCGTTGTTGGTGGCGGAAACGTTGCTATGGACTGTACTAGAAGTGCTATTAGATGCGGCGCTGAGTCAGTTTCAATTATTTATAGAAGACGTAGAGAAGATATGACAGCACTTCCAGATGAAATCGAAGGTGCTATCGCAGAAGGAGCAAATCTTTTAGATCTTCATGCACCGCTGAAAATAGAAAAAGATGCAAATGGTCAAGCAATTGCTCTTTGGGTAACTCCGAATATGGTTGGAAAAATTGTTAATGGACGAATGAATCCAACTTCATCAGGAGATCCAGATAAGCGTATTGAGTGCGACATTATTATTAAAGCCATCGGTCAAGGAACAGATGTTTCAGGATTCGATGAAGCAGGAATACCAATCGAAAGAGGACTCATTAAAGCTGATAATGTAACGAGCATCGACCAAATACCTGGCGTATTTGCTGGTGGCGATTGTGTTACAGGACCTAAGACAGCAATAGCTGCTATTGCAGCTGGAAAAGTTGCAGCTGCTAATATTGATGAGTATTTGGGCTATCATCATAGCGTACATAGAGATATTGATATCCCAGATGTTGTATTAAAAGA
This sequence comes from Lachnospiraceae bacterium, assembly GCA_045599965.1. GTDB lineage: Bacteria > Bacillota > Clostridia > Lachnospirales > Lachnospiraceae > RGIG5612. The sequence continues at coordinate 18,772 of JAZRXA010000027.1, forward strand.
TAGAGAATATTGCGGACGTGTAAACATGACAGAAAGACCTGCAGAAGAAAGAAAGCATGATTTCGAATTGATGGAAAATCAAATGACCGAAAAAGAAGCATGTCAAGAATCTGGCAGATGTTTAAGATGCGATCACTATAATTGTGGAATAATCAAAGGAGGTCGAAAAGCATGGTAAATATAACTATTAACGACATTCCTGTACAAGTAGAAGAAGAAACAAGCATTTTAGATGCAGCTACAAAAGCAGGCGTAAATATTCCAACTTTATGTTACATGAAAGATGTAAATAAGATTGGTGCATGTAGAGTATGCCTTGTTGAAATAAAAGGTATGGATCAACTTTTTGCAGCATGCGACAACGTATGTGAAGAAGGAATGGAAATCTATACTAATACATTAAAAGTTATAGAAGCAAGAAGAACGAGCGTACAACTTTTACTTAGCCAACACAAAGTTGAATGCCCAACATGCGAAAGAAATGAAACATGTCAGCTTCAAAAAGTAGCTAATGATCTTGGCATTGTAAACATGGATAAATACCAACAAGATTTCTTAGAAATTCCATGGCCGGATGATGTTCCAATTATTAGAGACGAAAGCAAATGTATAAGATGCTATAGATGCTTATCAGAATGCGAAAAGGTTCAAACAATGAATGTTTGGGATATGATAGGCTCTGGGGTTCATACAACGGTTGGCGTTAGAGAACACAAACCACTTAAAGATTCAAATTGTGTTTTCTGCGGACAGTGCGTAACACATTGCCCAACAAACGCTCTTTCAGTAAGAAAAGACATAAAATACTTATTATCTAAAAAAGGTGTGCTTAGAAATTCTGATAAAGTTTGCGTAGCGCAAATAGCTCCTGCTGTTCGTGCTGCATGGGGAGAGCCTTTAGGACTTAGCCCAGAAGTAGCAACAGAAAAACGTTTAGCAGCAGTGCTTAAGAAAATTGGATTTGATTATGCCTTTGATACAAACTTTACAGCTGACCTTACAATTATGGAAGAAGGAACAGAATTCTTACATAGATTTACAAACAAAGAACAATACAGCTGGCCAATGTTTACATCATGCTGTCCAGGCTGGGTTAGATTTGTAAAGAAGCAATACCCAAAATTAGTTCCAAATCTTTCAACAGCAAAATCGCCACAGCAGATGTTTGGCGCAGTAACAAAGACTTACTTTGCTAACAAAATAGGTGTAGATCCTGAAAACATTTATTGCGTTTCTATTATGCCATGTTCAGCAAAGAAAGCAGAAACTGAAATTTCAAATATCAATGATGCTAAAGAAGGTATAAAAGATGTTGATCTTTCAATAACAACAAGAGAACTTTGCAACATGATTAAAGAACTTCAAATAGATGTTGCCAATTTAGATGAAGAAGATTTTGATTCACCACTTGGCACAGGTACCGGAGCAGCGGTTATCTTTGGTTCAACTGGTGGTGTTATGGAAGCTGCACTTCGTACATGCTACTTTGTATTAACAGGAAAAAATCCAGATGCAGATGAAACATTCAAAGCTGTTAGAGCAGCAGGTTCAACTAAACCTTGGGTTGAAGCTGAATATAATGTAAATGGTAATATTGTAAAAGCTGCAGTTGTAAATGGATTAGGAAATACAAGAAAACTTATCCAAGCAATTGAAGACAAAGAAGTAGAATACGATTTTGTTGAAGTTATGGCATGCCCAGGTGGTTGCGTTGGTGGAGGCGGACAGCCTATCCATTACAATGAAGAGTGGGCTAGCGATAGAGCAAAGGTCCTTTATGATTATGATGCGAAGAATACTTTGAGATTCTCACATGAAAATCCAGAAGTACAAACTCTTTACAAGGAATTCTTAGGTGAACCTTGTTCAGAAGTTTCACACCACTTACTTCATACAGACCATACTGGTTGGAAAGCGTAGATGGTAAAGTTTTTTAAGAATAAAAACATAATAAAAATAATTATTGCCGCGTGCGTTTTGATTTTAATTGCAATTGCCGCGGCAATTGTTATTGATGAGTCTAAAATTAATGATGTTATGAAAAATTATACAAATTATTTTGACGAAAAAGAAACGATTAAAATCGATTGCTTTGGAGATTCAATAACATATAGTTCAAATGGAATAACCTACGAAAAAAGTAGTAAAACATATCCCGATGTATTAGAAAAAACTCTTTATAAATTCTTTAATGCGCCTTCAAGTTCTTACAAAGTAAAAAGTATTGAAGTAAATAATTTAGGAATCCCAGGAGATTGGATTTTACCAGACAGTTATAAAAGACTTTCTGGTGATGCAGATATAGTAATAATGCTTTATGGCATTAATAATGTATTTCAAAATCAACCTTATAAAGGAATAATAGAATCTAATATAGCTGAAATAAAAAAGACAGGCGCAAAGATTTATCTTGTTCTTTACGCTGAGTGTCAAAGCTGTCAATATACAGAATTAATAAAGAGAACTAACGACTATATAAGAAAAGTTGCCAAAGAAACGGGTGAAGATTTAATAGACCCTAATATTGAACTTTCTAAAGTTGAAAATCTTGATGACTATTTTGTAAAAGATGGCATCCACTTTACTTCGGATGGCTATGAGCTCTTCGCTCAAATTATCGCTGACAATATCTACAAATATTATAGAAAATAGGCGCATTTTCTTGACTGTACTTAGCCTAAGAATGTATAATTGTTTGACTAAATTGAGTTATTGCGCTCAATTTTATTTACTAAAGCTACGAGGCAATTAGATGATAAACAACAAAAAGGTTGAGCTTATGAGCAAAGTTGCTTTATATGAGCACAGCGAAGGTAAGCAAACCATTAGACTAAATAAATATTTTAAGCAAGACTATGCGACCACAAACATGCTTAGGAGTGCGCCGTTAGGTTTTATTTGCGTAATACTTATTGTTGCTTTGATGTATATCGTCAAAGAAGATTGGGTATCGTCACTTATAAGAACTATAGGAGGCGTTGCAACAATTATAGTAATTATTGTTACGGTAGTTGTTTTTATCGCACTTTATTGTTTGTTTTCACAATATATGTTTAATCATAAATATGAAAATTTTAGAGGTAATTTAAGAACATACGGATTATATCTTAGACGACTAGAAAAAATTTATGATGAAGAAAACGAAAAGAAGGAAGTCTAAATTTTAGTAACATGAAAAACATTGTTAATATCGTAAATAAAATAGAAGAATTCTACTATGCTCACAAGAGCATTATGAGCTATGTCTCAAGAGTGGTGATTTTATTTGTAAGTTTAGTAATTCTTAGAGAACATGCAGGGTACAACACACTTTTGACAAACTTTTTAGTTATTATTCTTATCTCGGTATTAGGTGCCTTTGCACCATTTAAGTTTTTCTTACTTGTGGTATTAGCCTATGTAACCGTTCAAATGTTTAGCATTTCGCTTGCAATAGGATTGGTAACAGTTATTGTTTTGGCAATAATGTATTTATTGTTTTATAGATATTCACCGGAGTATGGAATCGTATTAATACTAACACCGATACTATTTTTGATAAGGCTTGAACTTGTTATTCCGATATTGCTTGCAGTTGTTGCACCAACAATTTCATCAATCGCTATGTTGTTTGGCACAGTATTTTTCTATTTAATTAAATTTGTTGATGTTAATGCAGCATCGCTAACTCAAGCTACGGGATTAAGTGAACTTGAAAAAGGTCAGATGCTTCTTACGGGAGTATTTTCGAACTATGAATTTTTATATATGATTATTACGATGTTTGCGGTATTTATGTTAGTTCATTTCCTTAAGAAAATTAGCATAAATTATTCATCAGAAATTGCAATCGCATCCGGAACAGGATTATTTATTATATTAACGATTGCTTCAGAATTGATTTTTGGAACAATTACAACCGACAACCTTTTAGGATTTTTAATCGGTGGAATAGTATCTGGGGCAATAGTATATTTTATGAATATGATAAAAAGACCACTTGATTATACAAGAACTGAACTAATAGAATTTGAAGATGAGGAATACCAATACTATGTAAGAGCTGTTCCTAAAGCATCTTACGAAAAAGAAATTGTTAACGTTAAGAAAATTAATAAGAGGAAAGAATCTTGAGCTTTTGGGATAATATTGTTTCATATTTTCATAAGTATCTATCTCTAACATCATTCAATGTCATTGATGCTATTGAGATAGTAGTTATCGCAATTCTCTTTTATTACTTGATGGTATGGTTTAAGAAGACAAGAGCATGGGCTCTTTTTAAAGGAATCGTTATCATCTTAATAATTATTTTGATTGCGGCTATTTTTAGTTTCAACACAATCGTATGGATTGCATCTAGAACTCTTAGTGTTGGCATTATTGGATTGTTCATTATTTTCCAACCAGAGTTAAGAAGAGCTTTAGAGCAGATTGGACAAAGAAAAATATTCAGAGGACTTTTTTCTGGAGACAAAGGAAAAAATATTAGATTTTCAGATCGCACTATAGATGAAATCTTAAGAGCAGTATCAAACCTTTCTAGAAACAAGACGGGGGCTCTTATATGCATCGAAGCTGGAATTGGTCTTGGTGAATATGAAAAGACAGGTATTGAATTAGATGCTGAAGTATCAAGCCAAATTCTTGAAAATATTTTTGTAGATAAGACTCCTCTTCATGATGGAGCTGTAATTATAAGGAATGATAGAGTTGTTGCCGCAACATGCTACCTTCCTTTATCATCAAATTATTCATTAAATAAAAAATACGGCACAAGACATCGCGCAGCCTTAGGTTTGAGCGAAGTTTGCGATGCCTTTACAATAATTGTTTCAGAAGAAACAGGAGAAATCGCAATTGCCTTAAAGGGTGAGTTTCTTGAGGATGTTGAAGTAACTGAACTTAAAGAAAAACTTTTAGAAGCACAAAAACCTTCGGGCTCAAAAATTGTAGAAAAAATTAAGAAAGGAGTCCAAGACAAAGATGAACAAAATTAAAGAGTTCCTTCAAAAATGGGTTGTTCATAACATTGGCTACAAAATTGGCGCTTTGGCTTTTGCATTTGTCTTGTGGCTCGTTGTTGTAAATATAAATGATCCAACAATTAATAGAACTATTGTAAATATTCCAGTAACTATTCTTAATGAAGAAAAAGTTTTGGATGGTTCACGTGTTTACACTATCGAAAGTGGAGAAACAGCAACTATTACTATCTCAGGAAATAGGAGTATTGTTTCAGGGTTGACTGCTGATGATTTTGTAGCAAAAGCAGATTTCTCAGAACTTTCAATAACTAATGCTGTTCCTATTACGGTTGAACTAGCTAGCGAATCAGCACGTTATTCTGGCTCAGTTAATATTACAGTCAGAACGACAAGCATGGTTATTAAACTTGAAAATATGGGAGAAAAGAATATTCCGGTTGAGGGAGTTGTTAACGGAACACCAGCAAATAATATATTTGTAGAAGATGTTGCTACTTCACCAGCGCAAGTTACTCTTAGAGCACCTGAGTCAGTATTAGAAGAGGCCGAAAAGGCAGTAGCTTATATAGATGCAAAAAATGTTTCTGGAGATATGGTTACTGATTGCAACCTTGTAATATTAAATTCTAAAGGTGGAGAAATTAGCCAAACAGAAGACATAAAATTGAGCGAAAGTACAGTAGCCGTTCAAATAAAGACATCACTTTCTAAGACAGTAGGTATTTTAATAACTCCGGTAGGAACCCCGGCAGAAGGAATGGAATGTACAGGAATTACTTACTCAAAAGAGAAAGTTACTATTAGAGGAGCGAAGGAAATATTAGATTCAATTAGAGAAATAACACTTCCTTCTGAACTCTTATCTATAGAAGGAAAAGATAAAGACGTTTCTATATCAGTAGATCTTTCAAAGTATCTACCTAAGGGCGTAGTTATCGGAAATGATAGCGCAACAATAACAATCACAGCAACGATTGAAAATAAACAAGAAAGCTAAGAAAAGATATGAAAGTTTTAGTAACAGGCGGAACTGGATATATTGGAAGTCATACCGTATTAGAATTATTAAATGCGGGATATGAGACTATTGTTGTTGATAATTTATCTAACTCTTCAAAAGAGTCATTAAATAGAGTAGAAAAAATTACATCTAAAAAGGCTGTGTTCTATAATGCAGATATTAGAGACGAAGTAGCATTAGAAAAAATCTTTGTAGAAGAAAAACCTGAAGCAGTAATTCATTTTGCAGGACTTAAGGCTGTAGGAGAATCAGTAGAAATCCCAATGAAATATTATGACAATAATATTGGTGGAACATTAACTCTCCTACATGTTATGAAAAAGTTTGGTTGCAAGAACATTGTATTTTCTTCGTCGGCAACAGTTTATGGAAAGCCTGAAAGCGTTCCTATTAAAGAAGATTTTCCAACATCAGCTACGAATCCTTATGGCAGAACAAAACTCATGATTGAACAAATCTTAGGTGACATCTATGTTTCTGATAAAGATTGGAATATAGTTCTTCTTAGATACTTTAATCCTATTGGAGCACATGAGAGTGGACTTATAGGAGAAGACCCTGCCGGAATTCCTAATAATCTTTTACCTTATGTAGCTAAGGTTGCTGTAGGAAAACTAGAAAAGGTTAATGTTTTTGGAAACGATTATGACACACCGGATGGAACTGGCGTTAGAGATTATATACATGTAGTGGACCTTGCTTTAGGCCATATAAAAGCTATACAAAAATTAGAAAAAGAAAAAATTGGTCTTAAGGTTTATAACTTAGGAACGGGAAACGGATATAGCGTGCTCGAAATTATTGAAGCTTTCGGAAAGGCAGCAGGAAAAGAAATTCCTTATGTTATTGGACCTAGAAGAGCAGGAGATATCGATACATGTTACGCAGATTCTAGCTTAGCATTAGAGGAATTAGGTTGGAAAGCTACTAGAGATTTAGCAAAAATGTGTGAGGATTCCTGGAATTGGCAAAGCCATAATCCAGATGGATATTTAAGCTAAAAAGGTGTTGACGATAATATATCAACTATGATATATTATTTCAGCGAGGGCGAAGGCCCTTTTTTAGTGGCAAATTCTCTAGGATTTTTGTCACTGTTATTATACCGCTATATTAAACGCTCCCAAGCGTTTTGGAGGAAAGAAATGAGAACAAGAATTACATTAGCTTGCACAGAATGTAAACAAAGAAACTACGATACAACAAAGGATAAAAAGAACCATCCAGATCGTATGGAAACAATGAAGTATTGTAGATTCTGCAAGAAACATACTATGCATAAGGAGACAAAATAATAGCTATGTCAGAGAACACAGTTGAGAAAAAAGAGAAAATTCCTTTTTTCAAAAATCTTAAAATCGAATTTAAGAAAATAATCTGGCCAACAAAAGAGGATGCTGCAAAGAAGACAATCCTTATTGTTGTGGTTACTATTATTTTAGGTGTATTAGTCAAACTTTTAGATATGGGCGTACAAGCTCTTCTTAGTTTGATTGCTTAATAAGGAGTAAACAAATGGCAGAAGGCGGAAACTGGTATGTTGTACATACCTATTCTGGTTATGAAAATAAAGTAAAAGCAAATATTGAAAAGACTATTGAGAATAGACATCTCCAAGATCAAATTTTCCAAGTAACAGTTCCTATGCAGGATGTTATTGAAATTAAGAACGGAGCTAGAAAGCAAGTTCAAAAGAAGCAATTTCCTGGTTATGTCCTTATCAATATGATTATGAATGATAGTACATGGTACGTTGTTCGTAACACTAGAGGCGTTACAGGTTTCGTTGGTCCTGGAAGTAAACCGGTTCCATTATCAGAAGAAGAAATGAAACCACTTATTGCTACAGGTGAAAAGATTATTATTAGCTTTGAAGTTGGCGATCTTATTACAGCTATTTCAGGTGTATGGGAAGGCACAATTGGAAAAGTTGTTGCTGTTAACGAAAGTAAACAAACAGTTACAATTAATGTTGATATGTTCGGTCGTGAGACACCTGTTGACATTAGCTTTATGGATATCAAAAAGATGTAGTTAATTACAGATAATATCTGTAAAAATAAAATTTAAGATTCCGGCGTGAACCTTGGCGCCGGGAAATATATCAGAAAGGGAGATATAATCATGGCAAAGAAAATCGATGGTTACATCAAATTGCAAATCGAAGCAGGAAAAGCTACTCCTGCACCACCTGTTGGACCAGCTCTTGGACAGTATGGTCTTAACATCGTTCAATTCACAAAAGAATTTAATGCTAGAACAGCAGATCAACCGGGAATGATTATCCCAGTTGTTATTACTGTATACGCAGACAGAAGTTACACATTCATCACAAAGACTCCTCCTGCTGCAGTTCTTATTAAGAAAGCTTGCAAAATTCAATCAGGTTCAGGCGAACCAAACAGAAAGAAAGTTGCAACAATCTCTAAGGCTGACTTACAGCAGATTGCAGAAACAAAGATGCAAGACTTAAATGCAGCATCTATTGAATCAGCAATGAGTATGATCGCTGGAACATGCCGTAGCATGGGCGTATTAGTAGAAGAATAGGAGGTCTTAAGATGAAACACGGAAAGAAATATTTAGAAGCAGCTAAAAATATTGATAGAATGACTCAATACGATGTTGCTGATGCTTTTGACCTTGTTAAGAAAGGTGCAACAGCAAAATTCGATGAGACAGTAGAAGTTCATATTAGAACAGGTTGTGACGGACGTCACGCAGACCAACAAATTCGTGGTGCGGTAGTTTTACCACACGGCACAGGAAAAAGCGTTAGAGTTTTAGTATTCGCTAAAGGCGAAAAAGAAAAAGAAGCGCAAGAAGCTGGCGCAGATTTTGTAGGCGCTGAGGAATTAATTCCTAAGATCCAAAACGAAAACTGGTTCGAATATGATGTTGTTGTAGCAACTCCAGACATGATGGGTGTTGTTGGTCGTTTAGGTAAAGTTTTAGGACCTAAAGGATTAATGCCAAACCCTAAAGCTGGTACAGTTACTATGGATGTTGCAAAAGCAATCCAAGAAATTAAAGCTGGTAAAATTGAGTACAGATTAGATAAAGCTAATATCGTTCATGTACCAGTTGGAAAAGCAAGCTTTAGTGTTGAACAACTTTCAGAAAACTTCCAGGCACTTATTGATGCTATCCTTAAGGCTCGTCCATCAGCACTTAAAGGAACATACCTTAAGTCAATCACAGTAGCTTCAACAATGGGCCCTGGCGTTAAGATTAACGTAACAAAATTAACTAACTAATTAATAGGTAAAACTTGACAAAAGCAAAGCGCTTATGTTAAATTTTTATAGTTGCCGAAGACAGTAGGTGAGGAAACTCGTAACGCATGCAACCTACCGAGGAAAACGAGATTAAACTCTAACTCCCTCTATGTCTTGGCATAGAGGGATTTTTTATATCCTCAGTTTTGGCAAAAAAATCTAAAAGGAGGAAAGAAAATGGCAAAAGTCGAATTAAAACAGCCTATCATTCAGGAAATTGCTGGCCAATTAGATGGCGCGCAAGCAGCTATTCTTGTTGATTATCGTGGACTTACTGTTGAACAAGATACAGCTCTTCGTAAAGAGTTAAGAGAAAACAACATCGTCTACAAAGTTTATAAGAATACAATGATTAACTTTGCAGTTAAGGATACTGAATTTGAAGGCTTAGCACAGCATTTAGAGGGACCTACAGCTATTGCAATTTCAAAAGAAGATGCAACAGCTCCAGCTAGAATAATCAGTAAATTCGCAAAAAGTGCTCCAGCACTTGAACTCAAAGCCGGTGTAGTTGAAGGTAACTACTATGGACCAGAAGATATCGTAGCAATCGCTAATATCCCTGGAAGAGAAGAATTACTTGGAAGATTATTTGGTAGCATGAACTCTCCAATTGCTAACCTTGCTCGCGTTCTTAACCAAATTGCTGAAAACGGTGGCGGCGCAGCATGTGCAAAAGAAGAAGCTCCAGCAGAGGAAGCTCCAGCAGAAGAAGCTAAAGCAGAAGAAACTCCAGCAGAGGAAGCTCCAGCAGAAGAAGCTAAAGCAGAAGAAACTCCAGCAGAAGAAGCTCCAGCAGAGGAAGCTAAAGCAGAAGAAGCTCCAGCAGAAGAAGCTCCTGCAGAGGAAGTTCCAGCAGAAGAAGCTCCTGCAGAAGAAACTCCAGCAGAGGAAGCTCCAGCAGAGGAAGCTCCAGCAGAAGCTTAAGAGTTTCAAAAAATTAGAAATTAGAAAATTACAGGCCTTAGGCCAAACTATTTAATAGGAGGAAAATAAAATGGCAAAATTAACTACAGAAGAATTTATTGCAGCAATTAAAGAATTATCTGTATTAGAATTAAATGAATTAGTAAAAGCATGTGAAGAAGAATTCGGCGTTAGTGCAGCAGCAGGTGTTGTTGTAGCAGCAGGTGCAGCTGGTGGCGCAGAAGCAGCTGAAGAAAAAACAGAATTTAACGTTGAGTTAACAGAAGTTGGCCCTAACAAAGTTAAAGTTATCAAAATCGTTCGTGACTACACAGGACTCGGACTTAAAGAAGCTAAAGACCTTGTTGATGGTGCTCCTTCAATTATCAAAGAAGCTGTTTCAAAGGCAGAAGCTGATGACCTTATCGCTAAGTTAAAAGAAGAAGGCGCAACAGGTACAGCAAAATAATTTCTTTACAAAATTTACAAAATCCCTTGAACAAAATTGCTCAAGGGATTTTTTTTGAAAAGATTTACAAATATAGTATAATTTAAGAGATAAATTTTTTCTGGAGCGAAACATGAAAAAGACATTAGCTTTAATAATTACTTTGATTTTAGCAATAACGTTACTCGGCGGATGTAAAAAAAAGGAAGAGCAAAAAGAGGAACCAAAACAAGAAGCTGAGTTTCACGGTGCAGACACACCAACGGTTCCTTCTGATAATATAGCTTTTGACTTGGGATGGAAATACGCTGATTTAGCAGTAATTACTTCGGGCCAAGCAGTTTTATATCATGCTGAGAATGGTAACGGAATAGTTGTTGCTATTAACGCGGGACATGGAACAGCTGGGGGATCAGACCAAAAAATACCTTGTCATCCAGATTACTCAGGAAAGTTTTCTGATGGAGGAGATGATTTTGGCGCAGTATTTGCTGTTGCAGCTTCTACAGGAATGACTTTTCATGATGGAACTCAGGAAGCAGATGTAAATTTACAAGAGGCGAAAATCTTAAGAAACAAACTCTTAGCAGAAGGCTTTGATGTTTTAATGATAAGAGATAACGAAGATGTTCAATTAGATAATATTGCTAGAACTGTTATGAGTAATAACGTGGCCAACATTCAAATATCTATTCATTGGGACGGAGATGGACTAAAAGAGGATAAAGGATGCTTTTTCATTACGCCACCAGAGCAATTAAAAAGGATGGTTCCTGTAAAACAAAATTGGGAAAGCTGTAATTATTTAGGAAGTTGTTTGTTAGATGGACTTAGAGCAAAAAATATTAAAATCTATGGCGAAGGCTTCGAATCAGTTGATTTAGTTTTAACTTCATACAGCACAATCCCTGCAGTAGAAATTGAACTTGGAAATTCGGCATCTAATCACTCAAACGAAAAACTTAGTGAACTTGCTGATGGTCTTGTTCTAGGAGTAAAACAGTTCTTTGGAAATTGATAAAGATATATTGTTAATGTTACAACTGTAGACAATCTTGCGGATATGGCGGAATTGGCAGACGCGCATGGTTCAGGTCCATGTGAGCACTAGCTCATGCAGGTTCAAGTCCTGTTATCCGCATAATAAAAAATAGAGTGCTAGTAGCACTCTGTAAAGGAAACGAGAAATCTCGTTTCCTTTTTTATTGCGTTTTGCTTTTAAAAAAAATATTTTTTTGCACAAAATTTGGAGTTTGCTACGCTTTAAAATGGCAAAAAATTAATTTATTCAAAAGGTATTGCTTGATCAAGGAAATTAATAAACAATTGCGCATCTTATTGTTTACTAAATCGACCCTTTTACTGAAATTTTTATTTTTAAACTTTTTCAAGCGTAGCAAACTCCAAATTTTGTGCAATTTTCTTGCTTATTATTTTATTTGAAGTTCTATACAAAAAGTAGACACAGAGGGGTACTTTTCAGACTTAAATAATTTACACAAATAATTTACTCGAGGCCCTTTTATATTGACAAGAGATATTGTTTGCCGTAAAATAACTAGGCTTGCAGGTTAAGTCCGCATGCCTGTAAGAGGAGAGCTTAGAAAGTTCCAACACTCTCTCGGAGCACTAAGCGAAAAGTAACCGCAAAAATGTGGAGGATAAAAATGGCTAATATTAAATCAGCAAAGAAAAGAATCTTAGTAAACCAGAAAAGAGCAGATAGAAATAAAGCTATCCGTTCAAAAGTAAAAACTACTATTAAAAAAGTTTATACTGCAATTGAAGCTGGTGATAAGGCAGCAGCTCAGGAAGCTTTAAAGCTTGCTACTGTTGAATTAGACAAAGCTGGAACAAAGGGCGTATATCATAAAAATATGGTAAGCCGTAAAGTTTCTAGACTTGCTAAAGCTGTTAACAAGATGGCTTAGTAAGAAATAATGTCAAAATGGTTACAGACCGCTTAGGAAATCCTAAGCGGTTTTTACATTTTTCATAGTTTTTATTGACTAATTGTGTTTTTTGTTTAAAATAGTAATGTTATATATTTATAATGTAATAATGCAAAACAAAACAAAAAAGGAGAAATCAACATGAGCGCATTAATGTGGTGTGGAATCGGTGCAGGCGTACTTGCTTTAATTTATGCAGGCGTACTTGCTTATATCGTTTCCAAGAGTGATGCTGGCACTGACAAAATGAAAGAAATTGCAAAAGCTATTTCTGATGGTGCAAAAGCATTTTTGTTTTCTGAATACAAAATTCTTGTTATTTTCGTATTAGTTTTAGGTCTTATCCTTGGATTTGCAATTAGTTGGGTAACAGCTCTTTGCTTCTTAGTAGGTGCTGTATTCTCAGTTCTTGCTGGATTCATTGGTATGACAGTAGCAACACAGGCAAATGTTCGTACAGCTAATGCTGCAAGAACAAAAGGAATGAATGGTGCTTTAGGCGTAGCTTTCAAGGGTGGCGCAGTTATGGGTATGTGCGTTGCTGGTCTTGGATGCTTAGGCGCAAGCGCTATTTACTTTATTACAGGTGATGTTGACGTATTATTCGGATTCTCACTTGGTGCTTCTTCAATCGCTTTATTCGCACGTGTTGGCGGTGGTATTTATACTAAAGCTGCTGACGTTGGTGCTGACTTAGTTGGTAAAGTTGAAGCTGGTATTCCTGAAGATGATCCTCGTAACCCAGCTGTTATCGCTGATAACGTTGGTGACAACGTAGGTGACGTTGCTGGTATGGGTGCTGACCTTTTTGAATCATATGTTGGTTCATTTATCTCAGCTATTACTTTAGGTGTTGCATTTGCAGGTGGCGGAGCTCAAGCAGCTTTCAGCCCATACGTATTATTCCCAATGCTTATTTCTGCAATCGGTCTTATCGCTTCTATTATTGGTACATTATTCGTACGTACTAAAGAAGGCGCTAACCCTCAGGTTGCATTAAATATTGGTACATATGTTTCTGCAGGCGTAGTTATTGCTTGTGCATTTGTTTTTGCAATATTCTTCTTAGGCGATGTTAAACCTGCTATCGCAGTTGTTGCTGGTATCGCAGTTGGTTTATTAATCGGCACACTTACAGAAGTTTACACATCAGATAAATATGGTAGTGTTAAAGAAATTGCTAAGCAGTCTGAAACAGGTTCTGCTACAACAATTATCTCAGGTCTTTCAGTTGGTATGAGATCAACAGTTCTTCCAATCGTCCTTATATGTGTTGGTATCTTTGTATCATACATGTTAATGGGTGTATTCGGAATTGCTTTAGCAGCAGTTGGTATGCTTTCAACTACTGGTATCACAGTTGCTGTTGATGCTTATGGTCCAATCGCTGATAACGCTGGTGGTATTGCTGAAATGTCAGGTCTTCCTGAAGATGTACGTAGTATCACAGACCAATTAGACTCAGTTGGTAATACAACAGCTGCTATTGGTAAAGGTTTTGCTATTGGTAGTGCTGCTCTTACAGCTCTTGCACTCTTTACAAGCTTCGCTGATAAGATCGACGCAAATACAACAGCAATGCTTTCAATTGATATCTTAGATGCAAACGTAGTTATCGGTCTTTTAATAGGTGGTATGTTAACATTTATTTTCTCAGCACTTACAATGTCATCAGTTTCTAAAGCTGCTAACGAAATGATTGAAGAAGTTCGTCGTCAGTTCAGAGAGATTCCTGGTCTTCTTGAAGGCAAAGCTACTCCTGATTACAAGACATGCGTATCTATTTCAACAAATGCAGCTCTTAAGCAAATGGTTGTTCCAGCTGTTATCGCTATCGTAGCTCCTATCCTTGTAGGTTTCTTACTTGGTGTTGAAGCTCTTGGCGGACTTCTTGCTGGTTCACTTGTTTCTGGTGTTCTTATGGCTATTTTCATGAGTAATGCTGGTGGTGCTTGGGACAATGCAAAGAAATATATTGAAGGTGGAAAACATGGTGGAAAAGGTTCTGCAGCTCATGCAGCGGCAGTTGTAGGCGATACAGTTGGTGATCCTTTCAAAGATACATCAGGTCCTTCAATCAACATTCTTATTAAGCTTATGACAATTGTTTCATTAGTATTCGTTCCTGCTTTCTTGAGCGTATTTAATGCAATTGGTGCATCAAGCATCTTAGAATGGTTATTCAAGTAAAATAATTTTTGATAACAAGAATTAAAGCCTCGCTTTTAGCGAGGCTTTTTGCTTATACAAAAATCCCAGATAATATGTATAATATAAGTATAAAATTGAGGGGTGAATAACATGTCTACAATAAATAAAGAAGATTATGAAGAACCATGTTGTCCGTATACAAAGCCACAGGCTACTGAAAGAATACCAATTGGCAGAGTAATTGAAAAACTTGATGAATACTTAAACGCTAACGATTACGCATGGGCAGAAAGACATCTTAAATATTGGGAGGAAGAAGCGAGAGCCTTTGGAGATAACGACGGACTTTTGAGTCTTCTTAATGAGCAAATTGGCCTATACAGAAAAACTGTAAAAGAAGAGGAGGCTATGAAGGCCTGCGAAGAAGCGTTAAATGTTGCACACGAAATTGGACTTGATGGCACTGTTTCTATGGGAACAACGCTTATCAATGTTGCCACAGCCTATAAGTCTTTTGAAAAAACTAATGAAGCAATAGAGCTTTATAAAAAAGCAAAGGAAATATATGAATCACATCTTAAAGATGATGATGAAAAATTAGCAAGTCTTTATAACAATATGGCAGTTTCTTTAATAGAAGTTAAAGAGTTCGATGAAGCAGAAGAATTGTTCAACAAGGCGCTTAAGATAATGGAAAAGATGGACCAAGGCGAATTAGAAATGGCAATTACTCATTGCAATCTTGCTGACCTATATGCGGCGAAATATGGAACTGAAGAAGGCGAAGCAAAAATAATGGAAAACATGAATATAGCAGAAGAGTTGCTAAATAAAGAAAACTTAGATAGAAATGGACATTATGCCTTCGTTTGCGAAAAGTGCGCTTTTGTATTTACATGTTACGGATACTTCGTAACGGGAAATGAATTGAAAAAGCGTGCAGAGGAAATTTATGGAGAAGTTTAAAGCATTTGTAGACAAAATTATATATAGAAATGAAGAAAACGGCTATACAGTATTAGAAGCATCTGAAAACGGGTGCGAAAGTATCTGCGTAGGCGTTTTTAATTATATAAGTGAAGGCGAATATCTAGAGTTTACCGGAGAGTTTGTTTTGCATCCTTCGTATGGTGAACAATTTAAAGTAGAATCTTATGAAAGCATTATGCCAGAAAGCGTTGTTGCTATTGAAAGATATTTAGGTAGCGGCGCAATAAAAGGTATCGGCCCTGTAATGGCTAAAAAAATCGTCGATAAGTTTGGTGAAGATACATTAAGAATTATGGACGAAGAGCCAGAATGCTTAGCTCAGATAAAAGGCATATCTATGAAAAAAGCACAAGAGATTGCAGCGCAGCAAGAAGAAAAAAAGGACATCCAAAAAGCGATGATTTTTCTTGCTAATCTAGGAATTTCAAACGTGCTTGCAGTAAAAATCTATAAACAATATCAAAATGCAATCTACGATATCATCCGCGAAAATCCTTATAAACTTGCCGACGATATAACAGGCGTTGGATTTAAGAAAGCTGACGAGATAGCTTTTAAGGCAGGAATCACCCCGGATTCAGATTTTAGAATTCAGAGCTGTATTATTTACGAATTAACTAAAGGGGCACAAGATGGAAATGTATATTTGCCAGAAGATGTATTAAAGAATAGAACACTTAAAACTTTAATGCCGTTTACTTCGGACGGTCCTTTTGAAATTACAAATGAAGATATTGATAGAAACTTAATGGACCTAGCTGTTGAAAAACGAATAATTATTAAGAATCCAAAAACCAGCGAGAACGAAGAAAACCTTTCGCGTCAAATTTATTATTCATTATATTACTACACCGAAGCTAACATAGCTAAGATGATGATGGATATAAATTTAAAAGCAGATATAGCAGAGGATAAAATAGAAGCCCGCATAAAAAAGATAGAGTCTGAATCAAAAATTATTTTAGATGAGAAACAAAGAAATGCTGTAAAAGAAGCTGTTAATTCTGGAGTATTAATTATGACTGGTGGTCCTGGAACAGGAAAGACTACCACAATAAATACAATCATAAAATATTTTGAAGAGGACTATAAAGAAATTATTCTTGCAGCCCCTACGGGAAGAGCAGCAAAAAGAATGACAGAAGCTACCGGTTGGGAAGCAAAAACTTTGCATAGGCTCTTAGAACTTGCAAGTGATATAGAAGATACTTCGGCGGGAGCAAGATTTCAAAGAAATGAAGATTATCCATTAGAAGCAGATGTAATTATAGTTGATGAAGTTTCTATGGTTGATATCTTTTTAATGAATGCACTCTTAAAAGCTGTTACGCCGGGCACAAGACTTATTTTAGTTGGCGATGTGGACCAGCTTCCTAGTGTTGGTGCGGGCAATGTCTTAAAAGATTTAATCGATAGTGAATGCTTTAAGACAGTTAAGCTTTCTAAAATCTTCAGACAAGCAGAAGAAAGTGACATAGTTGTTAATGCTCACAAAATTAATAGAGGCGAGAATATTGAATTAAGAACTGACAGCAAAGATTTCATATTCATAAAAAGGGAAAATCAAAACGCTGTCTTAAGTGCGGTATTAGGTCTTGTAAAAGATAAACTTCCAGATTATGTAAAAACGGATATTAGAGAAATTCAAGTTTTAGCACCAACAAAAAAAGGAACTCTAGGAGTTGAGTTCTTAAATAAGTTTTTGCAAGAAAATCTTAACCCGGCAGAAAAATCAAAAACTGAAATCGCTTCGGGAAATGAAATCTTTCGAGAAGGCGATAAAGTTATGCATATAAAAAATAATTATTCGCTCGATTGGGAAATGAGAACAACTAGCGGGTTTGTATATGAAAAAGGAACCGGTGTATTTAACGGAGACATAGGCGTAATAGAAAGAATAAATGAATATACCAGATTAGTTGAAGTTCATTTTGATGATGGAAGATATGTCATCTATGATTTCGAGCAGCTAGAAGAACTTGTACTCGCTTATGCAACTACAATTCATAAAGCGCAAGGAAGCGAGTATCCAGCAGTAATATTGCCGCTCATATCAGGTCCCGAGATGCTTATGAATAGAAATATTCTTTATACAGCTGTAACTAGAGCAAAGTCATGTGTATGCATAGTAGGAACTAACGAGGCTGTTACAAAGATGATAAAAAATGAAAGAAGCACAAAAAGATATTCTGGTCTTTTAGATAGACTTGCCGAACTAAGAGGAACGGTTTGGTAATTATCCAACTATACTAGTAGTTAAAAAATAAACTCTTTTGACTCCGGCATCTTTTAATATTCTTGAAGCTTCGTTTAGAGTAGCGCCCGAAGTCATAATATCATCTAGTAAAATTACGCTTTCGTATTTACATGTTTCAAAAACACTAAATGCATTGCTAACGTTTTTTAAGCGTTGCCGTGCATTTAATTTTTTTTGAGGTCTAGTATTTACTGACCTTAATAAAAACGTGGAATCAACAGGTAGGTCAACATTGTAGAGAATAGATAAATATTTACTAAGTTCTAATGCAATAAGTTCGGATTGGTTAAAACCACGAGATCTTAATTTGTTTTCATGTAGCGGAATAGGAATAAGAACTTCGGCTTTCCAAAACAAAATAATCTTGCCTAAACATCTAGCCATCTCATAGCCAATAAATGAAGCATTATCTTTTCTTCTTGCAAACTTTAATCCATAAATAATATTTCTTGCGCTGTCGTCATGAAGTAGCATTCCAAATCCAGCATCAAAAAATCTTTTAGTAGTTTTGCAATCTTTGCAATATGTTTCATCGCTTGAACTAAGAGGTTTAGAGCATATAAAACATCTATCCCCCAAATTATACTTTAGCTTTTCGTAACATGTTTCGCAGATATAAGGAAACTTTGGCATCTTGAATAATTCAAATGGCAAAATCTCATCGCACACAGGGCAACGAAGAGGAAAAAAGATTTGCAACACTATGTTGAGTATTTTTTTGAATTTCATAACAAAGATATGAAACTAGAACTTACAAAATGTGCGAGAAGAGCACATAAAAAATATAACATGAAAAGGCAATTTTTTAAATAAAAAGATATTGACTTATTAGGCTGTTTTTCCTATAATCATTAGGCACGCGCAAAAATGCGTGAATGTTTTTGTGCGCGTTATAACATCTAAAGAAAGGAGAATAATATGCCGACATTTAACCAATTAGTTAGAAAAGGAAGACAAACATCAGTTAAGAAATCTACTGCACCAGCTCTTCAGAAGAACTATAACTCTCTTCGTAAGAAAACAACTGATACAGCATCACCACAAAAGCGTGGCGTTTGCACAGCAGTAAAGACAGCAACACCTAAGAAGCCTAATTCAGCTCTTAGAAAAATTGCGAGAGTTCGTCTTTCAAATGGTATCGAAGTTACATCTTATATTCCTGGCGAAGGTCACAACCTTCAGGAGCATAGTGTTGTATTAATCCGTGGTGGTCGTGTTAAAGACTTACCAGGTACAAGATACCACGTAATCAGAGGCACACTTGATACAGCAGGCGTTGCAGATAGACGTCAAGCTAGATCTAAGTATGGTGCTAAGAGACCTAAACAAAAATAAGGTCTAGTAACTAATTACTTACAATTGAAGATGGTTGTCGGAAGACTATTATTCTTTATATCTAATAATGTCCCCGGCACCGACACACATGTGAGTACCTATGATTTAATTATGTAGTTAAGGAGGGAAGAAACGTGCCACGTAAAGGACATACACCTAAAAGAGAAGTATTAGCGGATCCGCTATACAATAGCACAGTAGTAACAAAGCTTATCAATCAAATAATGCTTGATGGTAAGAAGGGCGTAGCGCAAAAAATCGTTTACGGTGCATTCGCAAGAATTGAAGAGAAGGAAGGAAAGCCTGCTCTTGAAGTTTTTGAAACTGCACTTAACAACGTTATGCCACAATTAGAGGTTAAAGCTAGAAGAATCGGTGGTGCTACATATCAAGTACCTATCGAAGTTCGTCCAGAGAGACGTCAAGCTTTAGGCCTTCGTTGGCTTACAACTTTCTCAAGAGCTCGTTCAGAGAAAACTATGGAAGAAAGATTAGCTAACGAGATTATGGATGCAGCTAACGAAACAGGTGCATCTGTTAAGAGAAAAGAAGATATGCATAGAATGGCAGAAGCAAACAAAGCTTTTGCTCATTACAGATTTTAATAAGGAGGAATCACCTTGGCGGAAAGAGAATATCCACTTGAGCGTACACGTAATATTGGTATTATGGCACATATCGATGCTGGTAAGACCACTCTTACAGAGCGCATACTTTATTATACCGGAGTGAATTATAAAATTGGGGATACTCATGAAGGTACTGCTACTATGGACTGGATGGAGCAGGAACAGGAGAGAGGTATTACAATAACTTCCGCAGCCACCACATGTCACTGGACTCCTCAAAAGGAGAACAAACCAGCACCAGGTGCACTAGAGCATCGTATCAATATTATTGATACACCAGGACATGTTGACTTTACAGTAGAAGTTGAGCGTTCACTTAGAGTACTTGACGGAGCTGTAGGTGTTTTCTGCGCAAAAGGTGGCGTTGAGCCACAATCAGAAAATGTATGGAGACAGGCAGATAAATATAATGTACCTCGTATGGCATTCATCAATAAGATGGATATCATGGGAGCTGATTTCTACAACGCTGTTGATATGATTAAGACACGTTTAGGAAAGAACGCTGTTCCTATTCAATTACCAATCGGTAAGGAAGAAGGATTCCAGGGCATTATCGATTTATTCGAAATGCAAGCATACATTTATAACGATGAAAAAGGCGAAGACATTACAATCACAGAAGTTCCAGACGATATGAAAGACGAAGCTGAACTTTATCGTCAGGAAATGGTTGAAAAGATTTGCGAATTAGATGAGGATTTAACACTTAAGTTTCTTGAGGACGAAATCCCAACAGACGAAGAGCTTAAAGCAGCTCTTAGAAAAGGTACATGTGACTGCACTATCGTGCCTGTATGCTGTGGTACAGCTTACAGAAACAAAGGAGTTCAGAAACTACTTGATGCTATAGTTGCATACATGCCGGCCCCTACTGACATTCCTCCAATCGAAGGAACTGACATTAAAGGCAACCCGGTTGTAAGACACTCTTCTGATGAAGAACCATTCTCAGCTTTAGCATTTAAGATTATGACTGATCCTTTTGTAGGTAAGCTTGCTTACATTAGAGTATACTCAGGTACATTGAATGCAGGTTCATATACTCTTAATGCAACCAAAGAGAAAAAAGAGCGTGCAGGACGTATTTTACAGATGCATGCAAACAAGAGAGAAGAACTCGATAGGGTATATTCTGGAGATATCGCTGCTGTTGTTGGCTTCAAGCAAACAACAACTGGTGATACAATCTGCGATGAACAACATCCGGTAATATTGGAATCTATGGAATTCCCAGAGCCGGTTATAGAGGTAGCGATTGAGCCTAAAACTAAAGCAGGACAGGGTAAAATGAGCGAAGCTCTTGCAAAACTGGCAGAGGAGGATCCAACATTCCGCGCCTACACTAATGAAGAAACGGGACAAACTATTATCGCCGGCATGGGTGAACTTCACCTAGAGATCATTGTTGACCGTCTTTTACGTGAATTTAAGGTTGAGGCTAATGTCGGAGCTCCTCAGGTTGCATACAAAGAGACATTCACAAAGGCTGTAGATGTTGATAGCAAATATGCTAAACAATCTGGTGGTCGTGGACAATATGGACATTGTAAAGTTCGTTTCGAGCCTATGGATGCTAACGCTGAACAAACTTACGAATTTGTTTCAGAGGTTGTTGGTGGAGCTATTCCAAAAGAATATATCCCAGCTGTTGGCGCAGGTATCGAAGAAGCAGCTAAGGCTGGTATCTTAGCAGGTTTCCCTGTACTTGGTATCAGAGCTGTTGTTTATGATGGTTCATACCATGAAGTCGATTCATCAGAAATGGCCTTCCATGTTGCTGGTTCATTAGCATTCAAAGATGCTATGCAAAAAGCAGACCCAGTATTACTTGAACCTATTATGAGAGTTGAAGTTACAACTCCTGAAGATTACCTTGGTGACGTTATTGGCGATATTAACGGACGCCGTGGTCGCTTAGAGGGAATGGAAGAAATCGGCGGAGGCAGATTAGTAAAAGGATTTGTTCCACTTGCTGAGATGTTCGGCTATTCTACAGACCTTCGTTCTAAGACTCAAGGCCGTGGTAATTACTCAATGTTCTTTGAGAGATATGAAAAAGTTCCAAAGAATGTTCAGGACAAAATAATTACAACTAAGACAAACTAAAAATAGTTTAATATTCAAGGTCAAATAGTTAAAAATTGCTTGAAAATATAAGAAATATACAATATAATTTAATTTGGCCTTTTTAAAGAAAACCTGACCCATTGCGGGTTAAAAAAAGAACAGCCCGTAAGGGGTATATGAATCAAGGAGGATTTATAAAAATGGCAAAAGCTAAATTTGAAAGAAACAAAGCCCATTGTAACATTGGTACCATCGGTCACGTTGATCATGGTAAAACAACTTTAACAGCTGCAATCACAAAGACTCTTAACGAGAGACTCGGAACTGGCGAAACAGTAGCTTTCGACGCTATTGATAAAGCTCCAGAAGAGAAGGCTCGTGGAATCACGATTTCAACTGCACACGTTGAGTATGAAACAGAAAATCGTCACTATGCACACGTTGACTGCCCAGGCCACGCTGACTATGTAAAGAACATGATCACTGGTGCTGCTCAGATGGACGGAACAATCTTAGTTGTTGCTGCTACTGACGGTGTTATGGCACAAACAAAAGAGCACGTACTTCTTTCACGTCAGGTAGGTGTTCCATATATCGTAGTATTCTTAAACAAATGTGATATGGTTGATGATGAGGAATTATTAGAGCTCGTTGAAATGGACGTTAGAGAACTTCTTAACGAGTATGAATTCCCTGGAGATGATATTCCAATTATTAGAGGTTCAGCTCTTAAAGCTCTTGAAGGCGATCCAGCATGGCAAGACAAAGTTATGGAACTTATGGCTGCAGTTGATAGCTATATTCCTGACCCAGTTCGTGATACAGATAAGCCTTTCTTAATGCCAGTTGAAGACGTATTCACAATCACAGGTCGTGGTACAGTTGCAACAGGTAGAGTAGAGCGTGGTATCCTTCACGTACAGGAAGAAGTTGAAATCATGGGTATCCATGAGGACATCAGAAAGACCGTTGTTACAGGTATTGAAATGTTCCGTAAACTTCTTGATGAAGGCCGTGCAGGCGATAACATTGGTGTTCTTCTTCGTGGTGTTAACCGTGATGAAATCGAACGTGGACAGGTTATCGTTAAACCAGGTACAGTATCTTGCCATACAAAATTCACTGGCCAGGTTTACGTATTAACAAAAGATGAAGGTGGACGTCATACTCCTTTCTTCAACAACTATAGACCACAGTTCTACTTCAGAACAACTGACGTTACCGGTGTTTGCAACCTTCCAGCAGGTGTTGAAATGTGCATGCCTGGTGATAACGTAGAAATCACAGTTGAACTGATTCACCCAATCGCTATGGAGCAGGGACTTGGATTCGCTATTCGTGAAGGCGGACGTACAGTAGGTTCTGGTAAAGTTGCTACAATTATTGAGTAATTTGAGCGTAATAAGCAAGATTGCAAAAAAATAAAATTAAGCGGGCTGATGTTTACATCAAAGCCCGCTTTAATTTTTATTTTTTTATAAGGTTCAAACGGACATGAGCACGCAGCTATGCTGCGAATGAGATGACCGCTCGGATCGAGAAAGCGGAGTGCGAATAACCGTTTGAACCTTATGCTTGCGAAGCAAGCGCAAGCTAATAAAATCAAGGCTTCCCAAATTGTTTATCTGAAGTTTAGGATAGATATATACAATTAGATATTGATAAAATTATGGAAACTTTAGATATGCACGCTCTAACGGCTCAGTCTTGTGGCGAAAAAGTTGAGATATGTACAGGCCATCCTAAACCATACGTCAAAAAAGTTGAGATATGTACAGGTAATCAGACCTAGTATAAGAATTTTGGACTGTTTACCCGTACATATCTCGACTATTTATGCAAGAGCTGAGAATCTACCCGTACATATCTCGACTATTTATGCACGAGCCGAGAATCTACCCGTACATATCTCAACTTTTTATGCAACAACCAATATTCTTCCCGCAGTTATCTGTTTTTTTGTGTTTTTTTGATATTCATTTTCAGAAAGCGTCAAATGAGAAGGAAACACTTTTACGAATCCTAACTCATTAAGGTACTATCATCTTCCACAACTTTCAATTTCTAAAGCAAAATCAAACGAACAGGGCAGGATCGTTTGCAATAATTTTCTGCATCATTTATAATATTTTTAGAAATATTAAGTGAAAAGGAGAATTTATGAAGCGTAGACAACTTATATTATTGCCAATTATTATTCTGATGTCGTTCCTGGTTCTTTGTGCTTGCGGTGAAAAAGGTTGGTCCTCATACAAGCTAAGCTCATTGCTCCCAGAACCGAAAGATAAAAAGATTGAAGTCATCACGGATTCAAAGCTGCTCTTCCAGGCCGAAATATCGGAGTATTCGATGGATGAATATGATGAATATGTAGCGGCATGCAAAGAAAAAGGCTTTTTGAACAAAATAACAGAAGAGAATATCGCTGGTTACATTTTGGGCGAAGATCCGGTTACAAATATGTTCCGTGCTTCAAACGATGACAGATATCTTTTGGAATTGAAATATAAAGATCCATTAAATCAGATGGAAATCATACTATCAATAGAATGATGGTATTTGAAGGGACATGGTTTGGCATGTCCCTTTTATATATAAGAGACCTTTGCGGCGCAATCGCGAAGGAATATGCATTATTAAAACAATGATCATAATTCAACGGCAATATTAATACATAAACTCTACATGCAAAGAATCTTTGCGTGACTTTTAAGTCATTTTCTAGGTAAAATATGCGTAGAGAGAACGGTAGAGTTAATTAATCTGGAAAACAAAGGAGGAAAAGAAAAATAAAAACAACGTTTCATCAATTTTTCAAAAGAATAACCGAAAATAGCTTTGCAAAAAAAGGCTGTCCTATTTTGCTCGCTTTGTTGTTGACCGTTTCTCTGGCAGCTTGCGGTTCAACGCCGAAAGAAATAGAAGTTCCGGAAGAAGTTGCTGAGTTTTTTACAAACTGTAAGGGAGAAGAAAACGCCCAGATTCTTATGGATGCTCTGGTGACAAATCCTGAACAGATGTCTGCCGGCCCATCTCCTGCCATAATCGAAAAATATGTGGCTTTTGGAAATGGATTCATGATGGTTGTGGACTCCGATTATGGATTCGATGAGAATTCCCTCATAACATTTTGCAAGGGCGATTATACGGACGATCCGAAAGCTGCTGTATATAAAACCATGGGTTCTGGTAAAAGCAGTTCTCAAGAAGACCAGCTGGAAGAGGAAAACAAGATTGTTATCTATTATACTGGGACGGGATTGCTTGAACCCGATGCATACTATTCTCTGGTGTATCAGACAGGGGATGACATTTCCGTTACCAGCTGGAAGATGGATATCAAAGGCGAATATTATACTGCGGAGCCGGAATTTCCTTCGCATGGTAAAATCTGTGCTTCTCCAATGGGAGTATCGGTTGACATGTATTTGGTGGGCGATGTGTCTATGGAGTTTCCGAGCATCAATGTGCTGTCAGATAATAAAGAAGTTTTGTGGACCTGCGACCTGACGGACTTCGATTACGAACAGGGCGAACTTCTGGGGGAACCTTATATACAGATTAAAGCTCTTCCAAACAAAGGCGTGGATGCCAATACGATTGCCGACTTAACTGGAGCATCCGAAATCACCATTTTTGACCGATCGTTTAAACTAGAGAAAATGCATTAGGAGAAAGAA
>JAZRXA010000028.1:0-3014 GCA_045599965.1 Lachnospiraceae bacterium
AATCGCGCCGAGGACAATCAGGGCAAGCGGAATGCCCAGCCACCCCATCAACTGCCGAACAACCCGTTCTGCCGATGCCTCCCGTCCAACACCATCTCGCGGCCCGCGCGGTCCCGGACATGCAGCCAGCTCCTCCTCCGCAATCCTTTTGAAATAACGGGACCGGATCCACAGTCCACCGAAAAAGACAGCCAAGAAAAGCGGATAGAACGCTCGATTATAAAGATAAAGCAAAAGGCACGGCAGCAGGACAAGCGCGAAGGGAAGCATGAACTTCCGCAACTTCTGCTTTGCCCGGCCCCGCGCCAGGTTCGGGAGCGCGCCCAGTCGGTCGTTCGTACTGCTGGCAAAGATGAAATCCCGCGGATCGTCCGGATTGCAATACGAATTGGCGCGGAAGAGACCCATAGCAGGAGAACGAAAGATCAAATCGGCTTGTAGAACCTGACCTTCCAAGGAGCTTTCAACTTCTTGAAATGGTCATCAGCCGTCAAAAGCGTCAAATCATTCTTTCGGGCGGTCGCCGCAATGATCGCATCCGGCAACTTCAGCCCATATTTCTGCCGTGCCATGACAACCATGCGAGTGAAAATCTCATCGTCAGCCGGCACGTCAAAGATTCTTACCCGAGATTTAAACACACGATAAAGCCCTGCATCATGATCATTCAGTCCCGGGAAAGAGAAATACTCCATCTCCGCAATGATTGACAAGGCAATGGAATCGGCGTTTCCAAGGAGAGAGGAAATGTCTGAATTCCCCTTCAGGAGTTGTATGACGGCATTCGTATCAAGGAGATACCTCTCACCATTCATCGCGAAGTCTCCGCTGTTCGGCTACCGCGTCACCCTTCCACTGCAACTTGCCTACGATATCAGAGAAGTCGTACTTCTGCTTCTTGGCTTCCTGAAGCGGAACGACAATCACCCGGCACGTATACGCATTGTATTCGCGGGGCACCTCAACAGACACCCTGTTTCTCCTCGGACGAACAGTTCTTTCGATTACAGGCATACGAACCCCCTGATGTTGCCCGTATTATATCAAAAGTTGGAGCGAGGGGTCCGACACCTCGCGCCAACTCCCAGGCGGGACGCATTTAGAAGATCACCGCCCCAAAGACATCGCGATTGTCTGTTCAGACCGTCACGATGAGAAATACCAGTGTCCAGCAGTGTTCACCAGTGCCACCATTCTTGACCATTGCCACCACTCCCGAATGGCCGTGGCTCGCCAGTCGGCAGGAATTTTGGCTTTCAGGTGGCTTTTCAACGATGCGAGCCCGATTTTCCCCTCTGCGCGGGGATCGACCCCGCGCCTTCGTTAGTCGATCACCTTGCCGAAGATCGCCTTCCCGAGCTCCTCGTCCGACCACATGACGTATCGCTGGGCGACGACATACCCGCAGTGATGGGCCTTCTTCACCCGTCCGAGGACCTGATGCGCGATGTGCCGCATGATGGCGAGGTTCTCCGCGGCATGCTCCGCCCTGGCGCGGCAGGCGTCCTCGCGGAAGACGACGTCAAGCGTCCAGTGCAGCTTGTTCTCGATCCCCCAGTGCGCCCGGACGATGCGCAGCGCCTCCTTCGGGTCGACGCCGAGCGACGAGATGTAGAACCGCCTCTCGACCGAGCTGACGCCTCCGACGATCCGCTCCTCCTCGACCATGATGACGCTCCTCAGACCGTACCATTCGTTCAGTTCCGCGAACCACTCGACGAAATCCGTCTGGACGCAGGTGCGTCGCTCGAACCTGCCGTGGTTCTTCTCGACGGTCTCGTGCGTCCTGAACCTGTCGGGGTACTGGGCCTGCGACTTCTCGAAGAGCTCCTTCATCTCCGCGTAGAGCGTGGGCTGGTTCTCCTTGAGCGCGACCACGTAGTCCCCGCCCTTGTCGCGGACGATCTGCCGGACGATTGTCTTCTGGCAGCCGATCGCGTCGATCGTGACGACGCACCCCCTGACGTCTACGACCTTCAGCAGCTCGGGGATCGCCGTGATCTCGTTCGACTTCTCCATCGTCCTCACCTGCCCGAGGACAATCCCCTGCGCGTCCGCCCAGGCGCTGACGATGTAGGGCCTCGTCCGCTCGTCGGACGACGCCCCGCAGAGCGCCTTGCCGTCGATCGCCACGACCTCCCCCGCAAGCTCCTCCCGATAGTCGTCGTTGAAGCGCCTCATGCAGCAGTCGAGGAGCCCGGGGTCGACCATCCTGAACACGCGCGCGAACGTGTCATGGCTCGGCACGCCGTTCGGAAGCTCCAGCCCCATCCTCCGCAGCCAGTCGAGGTGACACGTCGCCCACATCTCGTAGGCGCGGTACGAGTGCGCGCCCGACACCTCCGCGAGGAGCGAGACCGTGAATATCTCGTCGAGCGGATGCAGGAGGTGAGCCTTCCCGCGGCAGTCCGGGATCACCCCGAAGCAGTTCCTGATGCACGTCATCGTGTCCATGCGGTCCTCCAAGTTGACATTCGTATATATGATATTATATACTATTGAGCATGAAGAAGCAAGAGCAGATCCTCAGGCGCATGGCGGAGATACCCCGCCTCACGCGCGGCAAGCTGTGCCTTCTGCGGACGTCGAAGTCGGGCCGGGGGTTCTACAACCTCCAGTACTGGCATGGCGGCAGGAACAACGTGAAGTACGTCTCGGACGAGCAGTACGACATCTACGCCGAGGCCATCGACGGCTACGCGCGGTTCATGCGCCTCGTCGAGGAGTACGTCGACCTCATGACCGGGATCACCGAGGAAGAGGCCGCTCGAGCAAAAGACGACGAGTGAACGTCAATTCCGAGCCGACGAACGCTCGGGCTCGACGCCCGGGCGAGACAGGAAGATCGGGTTCTCGGCGTCGAGGACCACGACCACTCGGAAATGATGGCAGTGGTGAACACTGGTGTCACTGGTGAACAATGCTGAACATTTTGGCATTGCCCCAGTGACCAGGCCCCGAACCGCAGACTACATTGCCTTACAGGGGTGACGTTTTAAATGCGTCACGCCTGA
>JAZRXA010000029.1:0-51845 GCA_045599965.1 Lachnospiraceae bacterium
ATATGCGTTGTATTTGAAGCAATCGCTGTGTGCGCGGTTAATGTATTTATATTGATTTCGGGATATTTTTTAGTTGATTCGGAATCAAGAAATATAACAAAAGTTATAGAATTATTATTCCAAGTAATATTAATTAAAGTTGGAATAACAATGCTTTCTTCGATATTACATCATAGTTTTTCAATAAAAGATTTTCTAAAATCATTAGTTCCTAACAATTACTTTGTAATAATTTATATTGCATTATATTTAATTTCACCATTAGTTAATGTTGGATTAAAAAAGATTTCAATTGCATCAAGGAAAAAAATACTTATTGTAAGTATATTGTTGTTGTCGGTATGGCCTTTTTTAGTTGATTTGTTTAATGAATACACAAATAACAATTGGTGGGGGTTGAGTACGGTTGGAGCAGATGGTAGTTCAGCTGGATATACACTAGTCAATTTTGCATTAATGTATTTAGTGGGAGCATATATAAGATTAGCTGAAGATAATATCAAAGTTAAAACAAAAAGATTAGTTATTATATTTGTTGCGATTGTAGCAGTAATAATTGCAGGGTATTATTTTATAGGCAGAACAATGCTTAATTATGATAGCCCAATTGTTGTTGCTGAAGCAGCGATTGTATTTCTAATATTTAAGAATATAAATATTGGATATAAAAAATGGATTAACGCATTAGCTAAATCGACGTTTATTTGTTTTTTGACACACACGTATTTATTTAAATATATTAACATAGAGCGCTTTTCAACAGCAAATCCAATTGTTCAATTTTCCCATATGGTTTTAAGCACTGCAATTATTTATCTAATTTGTTGGCTGCTATACAAATTATATAATTTGGTGTTTGGAAAACTATTTGGGAAATTATCTAGTAATCAAAAGATGAAGATAGATTTTGGAAAATAATATCATAATATAAATGTAAAATTATTTTAAGGTTTTATGAGGGTTTCCAAAGATTAGCGAAGTTTCTTATTAGGGACTGAGAACAGAAAAATATTAATGAATTCCAGGGTCCGGAAAACCGGACCCTGAGCTATTTTTTAGCCAAAATATTTGTTACTTATATCGTCAATATAGACCAGACTTCTTCACTTCAAAACTCGCGAAACATGAAAAACACGCAATATCAAAGAACTGCAAGAACGAAAGAGCTTCTGTCAATTCAGAATTTTGGATGCAAACCCCATTGAAAATTTAGAATCAGTTTCAAAAGTGTGAGAAAAAATCCGGTTTATATTAAAAATGGCAGGCAAATAACTACGCGTTTCTTGTATAACATTTCATGAAAGAATATAATAAATAAAAAGATGTAGATAGTAAAAAGAGCACTTTATTATGTTATTATGAGCATAATTATGCAAATTACTCTAGAAGGAAAAGGTAATTATGTCGAGAAAAGGTAGAACTTTTGAAAAGAAATATGAGTGGTTGTATAAACTAGATAAAAAATATAAGGTTACCAGTCCTGAATACCTTTTTGATAAAGCAGCAGGTATAAAAAGGGAAGTAGATGTTTTAGTTGAATATTGTGATTCGAATGGATTTGATAGAAAGATTGCGATAGAGTGTCGAGATAGAAAAGGAAAAGAAGATGTTACGTGGATAGAGCAATTAGTTCAAAAGCGAGAAGATTTAGGCATAGATTGTTTAATTGCAACTACAACTAAAAGTTTTTCTGAAGCAGCTATTGCTAAAGCTAAAACTCATGGGGTAGTAATAGAACAAGCAGAATACCTTAGCGAAAAAAATGTTTATGATAATACTATCGATTTCTTTTTGGATATTTTTTTCTGTAAGTTTGACTTGTTAAAGTTTGATTTTTGTTTATTAAATAAAAAAAAGAAATCTTTTAAGAAGTTCTTTTCGGATTTAGACTTTTCTAACCAAAATGAATTGATGTATTTCATTAATACTGATTTTTATTTTTCGTTTGATCCACAAACAATTTTTGATGATTATGGGATAAAAAAAGAAAACTTTTTTTCTTCGGAGGATAATAGCATTGAGCTTAAAGGAAATAGCTTACTAGTAAATTCACCATTACCTTCTTGTATGAAAAATGTATTATTTTTTGACTGGGCAATAAGGATTGTGCCATATAGAATTACATTACCAATTATTAATTCTATATCAACTTTTGATGGAGAAAATCGTTCAAATAAAAATTATCGAGCAGAATTTAATAGTGATGAAGATTATTTTAGAATTGGATATTTAAATGAAAAGGTATTCCTTGATTTTGGAATTAAAAAACGAGAATATTTGCGATTTTTAGGTATGAATTTGGAATTAAATACAATTATTCCAGAAAATACAAATCGAGAAGCATTTAATATTTCTGAAGAAATATTTAAAAATTATTTAGGGGGATTTGATTTTAGGAATATTGAATGAACCAAAAATATTAGAAAGAGTGGATTGTATTCAGCGTTGCATTTTATGTAAAGTAAGAAGCTTGATTCAAAATATTTTTTAGGAATTGATATTGTAAAAGTGATATAATACTAAAATAAATAAGTCATTTATTTATCTTCTTGGAATTTGGCTATGTTGCATAAAGGTAATATTTATTAGAAAAACAAAGTTGATGGATATTAATTTTGAAATTAACGTAGGTAATATAATGAAAACTTTACTAACAACATGTTTGATGGTTCAGATGGGATACCCTACAGGCATTTGTGTGAGGTTCGTAGCCAAATGCCCACATACAGTCGCTAAATAAAAAGAAGATTAGAAAATAATATGAGCAAATGCCTAGAGGCCATACCTCTGAACCTCACTATCTATTATACAATCTAAATTGTTTTAAACTAATGTCAGCGAAACAATATTAATTGATTGGTTTTATTGTAAAAGGAGAATGAAATGTCAAAAACAGATTCTTTAACGAATAATCAAATCCTACTTAGAGAATGCGTAAAACAGGAGTTTGAAGAGTCATCTGGATACATCGATATTGCCTCTTATTTTGAACACTTTGCAATTTCCGAAGTGTTAAAAGACTTTAGTATCACTGATGATGAAATTGATTACGGAAATGTTGGTGGTGGAAACGATGGTGGTTGTGATGGTATTTATCTTTTTTTGAATGATGAATTAGTATCACAAGATCAGATGGATTCTTTGTCTGCACCGAAAGGTTCTACATTAAATTTGTGCATTGTGCAAGCAAAGAATGAGCTTGGATTCAAAGAAGACGCAATAATGAAATGGAAAACTGTTTCAGAGAATCTTCTAAATATGTCCTCATCCTTGTCAGATTATTCAACCAGATACAACGAGCAAACAATCGAAGCGTTTTCGTTGTTTCGAGATGCAGTCACAAAGCTTATTAGAAGTCAAGTCAAATTGCGTATACAATACTATTATGTAACGTTAGGCATCGAAGTACATCCGAATATTATGCAACAGGCAGAAGAACTTAAAAAAATTGCAAATCGGAGTTATCCATCTGCAATCGTTGATGTTTCATTTATCGGTGCTGATGATTTAATGGCAATGTACAACGCTGATAGTGCAATAAGAATTGAACTTGAACTTGCAGATCAGCCCATTTCATTGAGTAATAAAGACTATGTAGCTCTTGTAAATCTTGGAACATACTATAGGTTTATTACGGATGACGGTGCCAATCTTCGAAAAAGTTTTTTTGAGGCAAATGTGCGTGATTATCAAGGAAAAAACAGCGTTAACACTTGTATTGCTGGCACTCTGGAAAGTGCCTCTAAAGAAGATTTCTGGTGGTTAAATAACGGTGTCACAATTCTTGCGTCTGAAATTACACTTATTACCAACAAATCGCTTCAGCTTGTTAATCCGGAAATTGTAAATGGGTTGCAGACATCACGGGAAGTTTACAATTATTTCTCTGGCAACCCTGTTGCAATTGAAAATGAAAAAAGAAATCTTCTGGTCCGTATTATTATGCCAGAAACAGAAGAGTCTCGAGATAGCATCATTTTTGCAACGAATAATCAAACCAACATTCCAAAATCTTCTCTGAGAGTAACGGATCCTATACATTTACAGATAGAAATGTACTTTAAAAGTCGCGGCCTTTATTATGACAGGAGAAAGAATTACTATAAAAACCAAAAGAAAAAGGCTACAGATATTATTGGTGTGTCTTTTCTTGCCCAATGCCTCATAAGTCTCGTCCTTAGAAAACCAGACTTTGCACGTGCAAGACCATCGACACTGCTTACCGATGAAAATACTTACAAGATGCTTTACGAAGACAATCATAATCTTGAAGTGTTCTATAAAGCCGCTCGAATTGGACAGAGCGTAAAGAATAATCTTCGGTTATCAGCAGAATTTTCTTCTGCAGAGCGAAGTGACGTGCTATTTTATTTGATATATGCGGTTGTAGCAAAACGGCTTGGCAAAAGCAAAATTGATTTTGCAGACATCAAGAATTTTGATATCGATTTATTGTCAACGGAGGAAATTGATGAAGTAAAGACGGCAGTATATCAAAAATATAAGGAGCTTGGTGGCAATGGCCGTGTGGCAAAGAACGCATCATTTGTTGATGACGTCGATGCTGTTATCGGAATATAAAAAAGTTTGTATGATAAAAAATTCAAGTTAATCAAACTTTAGTGGGACTTCCCAAAGTTAGTAAGTTTTCATAGTAGAGACCGAGAAAAGAAAAAAATATTAATGAATGTCAGTATCCGGAAACCCGGACCCTGAGCTATTATTTAATAAACGTTTGAGAAATGAAAAATAATTAAATCCATAACAACAGGCCACTGCTTTCGCAGTGGCCGTGATTTGTCTCCATCTTATTTTTTTCTTAATTTCTTTTCTTAATTTCGCTTCTTATTCGCTGATATTATCAATGATGTTATTGTGATAAGCGATAGAGTAGCGATGATTATACATATAAGCATCTTATCGAAGTCTGAAGTTTTTGGATTTGTTGATTCTTCGGCTTCTTCTTCAGTGTCGTTAACTTTTTCTGTTCCTACAACTTCTTCTACAACTTTCGCTTTATACTTTGCCACGAAGGTAGCAGAATCTCTTACAACACTTATTTCCGGCGAAGTAAATACTAAGGTTCTGCCTTCATTTGTTGTTGACCAGTTTGCTGGAAGTTCGTCTTGTTGCACGCCGTTTATTTCCACAACCCATTTATCAAATTCATAATCGCCAGCATCTTTAGCTGCTGTACAACCTTTCGGGTCTTGTAAGTCATCGGTGTTTCTTGAATCTACGCAGTTTTCCTGAACCGGATTTAAATATGTTGCTGCTGTTAACACATTTGATGGATCGATTTTATAGTCAATTGTATAGTATGTATCTGCTGCTAGTGCAGTAGCTGGGAACAATGTTGTAATACACATTAATGCTATTAAAACCGACGTTACATGCTTAACTAATTTTTTCATAGTCGCCTCGCTTTTCTTATACACTTATGCATAACCGACATAATTGTACAATAGAGTAAAGATTTTGTCAGTTGAATAAGAAAATAAAATGGGTGTAGCTATTCTCCTTTGATATAACGCCGTAGTTGAAGAAAGTGGATGGGAAGAATGGTATATGAAGGATTGCTGGTGGATGGGAAACCTCGTTTCTGTATAAAAGTGGATGACAACCCTACACCTCGAAGGGATTTTATCATTTAGTAAGGCTTTCACATCCATCAAAACTCACTTATGAGACTTCCCATCCAGGAAAAATACTAAACAGTTGGTTATAAAACAAAGATAACCGCTAAACAATACATAGGGTCCGGCAAACCGGACTTGATGCAAAAGGAATTCACGAAAGCAAAGGACTAAAGAAAAGCCAGAAAAATATTGACATTGGATACTATATGTCGTAGAATATTAACATAACGAGTTAAAAATATTTAACAAGCGAGGGGAAAGATGAACGTAAATAATAACATATGCAAATTAAGAAAACTTAATGGGTATTCACAAAATGATGTTGCTAACAAGCTTGGAGTAAGCAGACAAACTTATATGAATATGGAAAAAGAAGGCGGACAAGTTACAACTTCGCAGCTAGAAGAGTTGGCAAATATATTTGGAGTACAAGTTTCTGAATTCTATTATGAGATTCAAAACACTGAAAAGTTTAAGCAAATGTATTTTTATATAGTATCGAAATTTACTGATGGACTTCCGAAAACAAAACTTGCAAAGCTTTTGTACCTTTCAGACTTCAGACATTTTTATGATAATTTGGAATCTATGAGTGGTGTTATGTATAAATGTAAAGAGTATGGGCCACTAGCAGATCCGTTTTTGGAAATGACAGATGAAATGTTTGATAATGGCGAAATTAAAATAGATGCACTTTCGATGGGGGCGCAAATGATTTCGCTTTCAACCAGGTTAGATTTGAACGATTTGGATCTTTTGTCTGATTTGGAAAAAAAGGAAATGGATGAAATTTGCGAAAAATGGGCTAAAGACAATACTCAAACAATAGTTCATTTCACACATCAGCAAAAGCCATGGAAGGCTTGCAGACCAAACGAAATTATACCGTACGAATTGATTTTACAGGAAGACCCGGAGCATGTTTACTAATTTACTACCGAAAAATCAAAATGAAACGCAATATGTTTTGAGTGTTGTGGAAGAAGAATTTGCTGATGTGATTGCAAAAATATAGTATTTTAAGGAATTGTAAAACGGAAGTACTTTGGACACTTCCGTTTACTTTATAGCATTTTATTTGTCTTATCTTGGATAATCAAACTTTAGTGGGGTTTCCCAAAGTTTAGCGAGGTCTCTTAGTGGGGGCTGAGAAAAGAAAAAATATTAATGAATGTCAGGGTCCGGCAAACCGGACCCTGAGCTAATGTTTAACCAAAATATTTGTTGCTTATATCGTCATAAGCAGACCAGACTTCTTCACTTCAAAGCCCGCGAGACATGAAAAATCATTAAAACATAAGTTATATTAGCGAAACAAAAACCATTAAACCCGAAAAATGGTATAATTAATAAACAATAAACTTATCAAGGAGATTGATATGGGAAGAGAAAAAAATTCGGTATTTGATGCAGAAAAAAAGTATATCTATTTGAGTTGGATTCTGTGAGAAAAACGGATGATGAAATAACTATAGGTCAAAAGACCTTGTTTAATGAAATTGTGACACATGGTAATCAGGTAATATTAACATACAATCAATTTGTTGATTCCAGAGGATTTTTCAGTTTGCTGAAAAATGAGAATTACTATAATAGCATCATCAAATTGTTTGAAGCTGGAGCTATCAAAATTTCGCAATATAAAGATATAAGAACTTTATCCCAATATATTATTAACAATATTGAAAATGATGATAAGGAATTTATTTATTCTGCGTTGCCGTTAAAGGGGAGCCAAAAAAGGCTTGCGGCGCTTGTTAAACGTAGTTTAATGTATTCAGATTTAACTGAAATAAAATTATATATTGATCACGAAGATGATGATGAGCTTAAGGATTTATTTATAGAAGTCAAAAATGGCAAAATCCAGACAAACGAAAAGAAAAATATTTCAATTGATGAAAAAATAGTTATACTAAAGAATCTATATTCATTGCTATCTATTGTATTAAGGCTTAGTCCGATGGAAAATATTTATCTTCCACCACGTGTAGAAGAAGAATATGAAGAAAAAGGGCTTAAGAAATTTATAGAAATAGTGACTGGAGATGGTTTCGAAAATGGCATTGACATGGATAAATACCTTAAGGAATATGCTACGTTCTGGAATAATGCAATAGGTATAATTTGTGAAATATGTAAAGGCTTAGATTCGACTATGAAGGTGTATCCTCGTTCGGTAATCGTAAGAAAAATAATAGATAATTCTTCAACATGTCCACAGAAGGAGAAACCCGCTTGTAAATTAGCTGAGGCTATAGTCAATATTTGCTATAACTATACTTGTGAGGCAAGCATCTGCGATATTTCTAAGCATTATGATTTTAATGAGATAGATGCTGAAAATAGTGAATATAAAACTTTTAAGGAAGATTTTTTTAACAGGCTTCGCCAGCATTTGGGAAATGGCGATTTTTTGCAAGGCGAGAGTAATGATTTTGTCCCATATGAATGGAGAATTTATAGTAAAAAAAATAAAATTAAAAGTAAAATCCCTGATTTTGAACAAGCAGTTAGAACATATGCGTTAATTAACAGTCACAAGAAAAACCGAAGCAAAAGGATTTATTCAATCCCTGAAAATAAAATACCAAGGTATGAGTATAAATTAAATGAGCAAAACAGAACATATAAAGTAAACATGTTTATTCAATTGCTTAAGAGACTTTTGACATTTATTGTATGTATAGGTATTGCAATTGGAATTAATTTTGGATTGAGTCAGTTGGAAGAAATCGGATTTAATTTTTCTACTTTAGTAGCATCAATACTTGTTTCGATATTATTCTTGGCACTCGGTGAGTGCATCACATGGCTTTTATCAAAAATCATTCCAGGATTCTTACAATTATCCGAAGCTGTTGAAGGATTCGTAAAATGGGTAAAAGATGTATGTCTTCATGCAAAAAAACTTGCTGTTTACTCAAATAAGAGTGTTGAGATATTGATGGTTGAGGACGCTGCAACATCTAATCCAATTGATTATTATGAAACAAAAGAATTAAAGCGATATAGAAAATGGAAAGCAAACAATCAAAAACTCATAGAAGGGGAAACTGAAGATTCAAAGGATAAATCAAATGCATATACAATTGCTGAATTGGAACACGACAATATTCAAGCAATGATGAGGGGAGAAGAGTTATACAACTATAAGTTTGGTATTCCGTATGAAAGCAAATATAGTGTTATGGTTGTTGATCCAATTATTGGAATAGATGATAAGAACAATGAATATATTTATCCATATGAACGCTTGGCGCCTACAACGCCAGAAGCGGGGGTTGTTGCAATTGCAAGGCAAGATGGAAAATTTATTTTATTAGATCAATATCGTCATGCGCTAAGAAAAAATCAATATAGTTTTCCTCGAGGATTTGCTAACAAAGGACAAAGTTTAGAAGATTGTGTAAAACAAGAACTTCGTGAAGAAATAAAGGCTGTGATTAAGGGCGAACCGATAGAACTTGGTAAGATTTCGCCTGATAGTGGAATTACAAGTAAAGAAGTCACAATTTTCCTAGTTGATATAGAATCGTCAGAAGCGAATGTTGGACATGAAGGAATAAAAGATTTATTGAAAGTGTCATTAGAAGATTTAGAAAAAATGATTAAAGATAAGAAGATAAACGATGGGTATACTCTTGGTGCGTATGCACTGTATAAGCAGGAATACAATGAATAATTAAATATGTTGCTGCTGTTATTACATCAGCTGGTTCTGTTTTGTAGATAATTGAATAATTTGTATCTGTTGCTAGTGCAGTAGCTGGGAACAATGTTGTAATACATTGCTGGTGGATGGGAAACCTCGTTTCTGTATAAAAGTGGATGACAACCCTACACCTCGAAGGGATTTTATCATTTAGTAAGGCTTTCACATCCATCAAAACTCACTTATGAGACTTCCCATCCGAAAAAAACACTAGACAGTTGGTTATAAAACAAAGATAACTGCTAAACAATACATAGGGCTCGGAAAACCGGACCCGGAGCTATTGTTTAACCAAAATATTTATTACTCATATTGACAATTATACCGATAACGGTATAATACATATAAAGAGAGGATATAAGTATGGAATTTATGACCACCAAAGATGCTGTTGAAAAATGGAATATTAGCGAAAGAAGAATAAGAAAATTATTACAAGACGGAAGGATTGAGGGAGCAGTTAAAGTAGGTAATAATTGGAATATTCCTATTAATGCAAATAAACCAGCAGACAAAAGAAGCATTAAATTAGATAATACGAAGTTTAAAATAGATTTGAAAGAAGATTTTTTTAATGAATTAGACGAACTTAATGAATTATTAAATTTGAAAAGGCCTTTACCAAAAGAAACATTAAAATCCTTAAAAGAATCTATTAATTTAGAATGGACTTATAATAGCAATGGTATTGAAGGAAACACGTTAACTTTAAGAGAAACGCAAGTTGTATTAGAAGGAATAACAGTAGGTGGGAAATCCTTAAAAGAACATTTAGAAGTAATTAATCATGAACAAGCAATATTATTTTTAGATGACCTTATTAAAGATGAAGAGCCTATTAACGAATGGAATATTAAAAATATTCATCAGTTGGTATTGAAAAAAATAGATGATAGTAATGCAGGTAAATATAGAAATGAAAATGTAAGAATAAAAGGTGCTAATCATATTCCGCCGGATTATTTAATTGTCCCTGAGCTAATGGAGAAATTAATATTAAACTATAAAAAATGGGACAGATATCATCCAATTGTTAAAGCTACGTTATTACACGGAGAATTAGTTAAAATACATCCATTTATTGATGGGAACGGCAGAACATCAAGATTAGTTATGAATTTATCATTAATGAATAGTGGATATGTTCCAGTTATTATAAAAAAAGATAAGAGATTAGAATATTACACAGTATTAGATAAGGCACATGTTACGGGGGATTATACAGATTTTATAAAATTGATTACTGAATTAGAAATAGAGATGTTAAATAAATATTTAGAGCTAGTTTAGGATCTCGTAGTATAGGCTGAGAAAATAAAAGGGCAATAAAGTGTGAAATAACGTATTGCTGACATCGGCAAAACGTAGAATACCATTTTCCTGAACTCACGAAAATGGTGGTTGCAAACCAAGAAGCAGCTCTTGCGAGCTGCTTCCGCTATATATAAAAGGGGAGGATTCTATGTAATTTTTCTTCGCCTAGGTTGTAGTTTCAACTTTCTGAGTTGTCTCTTCAACACATTCGGGCACTTTAACTATCTATGTTGTTTTAGTGCTTCCAGAGGCCATGGATGTTGCAGTAGTCATATGTGCAACATGGCTTCTCGTGCTTTCCGAGCGTGAAACATGCAAAAGGCTTATCTTCTGGTTTGAGAACCTTTAGGTAGCTGCCTTGGTCTGTCTCAACTAAGATCCATTTGATGTAGTGGTCGGCTGTCATTGGATGAGCGACTTCGCCCACATCAACATGGATGTTGCCGTTCTCAACCTTGCATTCCGGGACATGTTTTTCGATTGATGCATCAGTTGTATTTGCGACCATCTCTTCCATTGGTTCTCCGCAGCAGATAACTGGAACTCCAGTTGGCTCTACCATTGCAATTATTTGTCCACAGTGTTTACATTTGTAAAATTTAATATTCATAATTTTTCTCCTTTCAATTTTTATTAAACTGGTTTGCTAAGCAACGCGTTTGCCCATGTGTTTATCGGCGTCCATAAGACCTGTTCTTCCATTCACATAGTTGTCATAGCAAACCAGATTGTCTTTAGCGTTTCGCTCTTCTTCAACTTGTTCATTTACGAACCAATCTAGAAATTGCATTACTGATAAGTCTCTTTGCTTAAGTGCCTCGAGGCATATAGCGTGAATGCTGGATGTTACTTTCTTTTCATGTTCTAGCGCTAACTTAAGCATTTCTATTGGTTCAACTGGTAAATCTTCGTATGTATGAATTGTTTTCATCTCTGGACATTCATCACTATCGAGAAGGAATCTTTCAATTCTTGCTGCGTGACTTACTTCCTCTTTTGCTTGAAGTTCATACCACCATGCAAATCCATCTAACCCGAGTGATCTAAATTTTAAATCCATGTAGTGGTAAATATATGCGGAGTAGAGTTCCATATTTATTTGTTCATTTAATAATTTTTTTAATGTGCTGTTCATTGTTTTTCTCCTTTCAAATAAAGTTGTTGCACGCGTGTGTTACAAGTTGTAAACTTTTATTACTTCTTGATAACTTAAATTTATCAACTTATTTGATAAGTGCAACTACCAGATACGAAGTGCGAGCACTTCGTTTGTGAGGGCGAAAAAATGAACAACAAAGACATGCTAAACACAGTAATTCTTAATCCGGTGGAGTTAATTAAGTGGTGCAAAAACCGTAAAGAAACTCTTAAACTTTCAAATGCAAAACTTTCAGAAATGTCGAATGTTCCGATTGGTACAATTGACCGAATCATGTCGGGCAACTATACCGAATTTAAGTATAGTTCTATTCAGCCACTTATTTCTGTGCTTTTAGGTTTTGGCAAAGAAACTCCTGAACCTAATGAAGAAAGCGAGCAGGAGCAATATTACTATGAAACTATCGAAGGTTATAAACTTATCGTTGAAAATAAAAACCACGAAATAGACCACTACAAGCACGGGCTTGAAAGACGTATTAGCGAAGTTGAATACTTAAAGCAAGAGAATGCTAATAAGCAGGAACTCATCAATAAGCTTTCCGAGCACATTAAGTGGTTAGAAGGTGTTGCGGAGAAAAGCGGGAAGAAATAAAGATTAAAGGAAGTAGTTCGCTACTTCCTTTTAAGCAGTGGGTTTGTGGATAATCGACGCTTTGAAGTGGAAACGATATGGACAACTTAGTTGCCCACGTCGTTTCCACTTCTTCGCATTCATGTCGATTACCCACAAGCCCCACTGCTTCTACTACGACGATCTCTCATTGCAGACGCATTAGCGTCTGCTTCGCCGGCGAGCCGGCTCTATGTATAAGGAAATAAAGTGGATGATAAACTTCCTTTGTGCATTTTACTGGATGGCAAACCTAGCTTATATTAGAAAAGTGTTTCAAGGTGGTGGGGTGCCATCCACTTTTGCACAAAAACAAGGTTTACCATCCAGTTTAATTTTTCAGAAACAAGACTTACCATCCGAAACATGCCTAATTATCTTTAAAAAGTTTATTGTAGGCGAGTTGGCGTTCGTACTCATACGCTGAAAGAAGTTCATCTTTTTCAGGGAGGCCTAGTTGACCTCGAATTATTCTTGCGAGGTTTTCCATCGACGAAAAATTCTTGATATTATCCGGGGTAACGCCGATGTACTTCCACCCTGAGTCTCTAAGGGCTGTTGCGCGATTAGAATCATTGTAAAAGGCGGCGTCGTTGTTGTGAACGGATTTGCTGTTGTACTCGACGGCAAGTTGTTTTTTGCGCCAAACCAAATCTCCGCGGATTTCTGCCACGCCCATCAGCGCGCCTCCCCGCTTGGATAGTTTAATTGCGCTATTCATTTCTAAATTTTGCAATCCATAACCGCCGAGTCTTATTGGAAGTTTCAGCAAAATCGCAAGGCGCGTTTCCATTGGTGAGTTTGAGTCACTTAAAACATATTTTGCAGCGCGTATTGCCTGCGTGCTTCCGTGCATATGATTAGATCCCATTGCGTATTCGATTATTTGTTCAGCTGTAGTTGGAATCGTGCGAGTTGCTTGCCCATATTTTGCATTTTTGTCAGAGTAATATTGCGCGCAAAGATCAAATCCGAGCAAGACAAGTTCTAGCAAATCAAGGTGCCGTGCTGCCTGAAGAAAAGTTAGTTCTGGACAGGCAACATAAATTTCGTGATTTGGGATTTTAAAGAAACTATTTTGCGGCAGAGGAGTTTTTTGCGAACGCGTGGTATAAAACTTTCCGGAGTGTCCTGTGTTTACAGTATTAGAAATTAGCGACAGAGGAAACCATAATGAAAGCCGCTCGGCCGCGTCTTGCGCTGCGATAGAGGACACGTGGTATTCTGGCGGAAGATTAGTGAGGGGCCGATTGTTAAATGCGTAATCATAAAATGTTGGCAAGCCACTTTTCCAAAACTCTATTGATGATGGATAAATAATTGGAGTAATTATAGGTAGAGACATAGAAACGCCTTTCTTGATGCGATGTGCATATATTTTGAATAATTAATGTGAATTTCTTCGCAGAGATGCGAGAAGATTATTGATTGAATTCTACCGAATATTTATTAACATTGCAAGAGGATTTATTTTTTTCTTTACTTAACAAAGATTTATTTTATATATGGAGCCGGTGCTTGCACCGGCGAAGCGGTCGCAAAAGCGACCGCAAAGGGAGATAGTAGCAGAAGCGGTGGGGTTGTGGATTATCTTTGATTATCCACATCTCCACCGCTAATTTTTACTGGATGGTAAACCTCATTTGTATGTTTTACTGGATGGTAAACCTAGCTTAAATTGCAAAAGTGCTTTTAGGTGGTGGGGAGCCATCCACTTTTGCATAGAAACAGGGTTTACCATCCAGTAAAAATACTTTCGATGCATGAATAAATTAACAATTAGTTTGATTTTAAATAAAAGCTATCGCTTAATGATTAATTTAAGTTGATCTGAGGTTTTCGACATTTACTTTATTGCATAGGTTGATTTTTTGTTGTATATTATTAAAGCACACTCGTGCGATTTAAATCTGCATAGCAGATTCAACGGAGCATCCGCTCCTTCTGGCAGTTTCTGCCAACAATTCAAAACATATATTTTATTAGGCAGAACAGACTGGTGCTATTTATGTACTAAATCTAAACTGTACTGCCGGAAAGGTGTAACATGGAATTAAATATGACAAGAAATAACAAGGATGTGGTATTCATCGATTTATTCGAACGAAACAAGAAGGCATTGCTAGAGCTTTTCAACTTCTTTAATGGCTCGGCCTATGAAGATGAATCAACAATTGATATCGTTACAATCAAGGATTCTTTGTTTGTTACAAACTATAATGACCTAGCTTTTATTTTTGCCAATGTTATAAGTCTGTATGAGCATCAAAGCACAGTGAATCCAAACATGCCATTAAGACTTTTATGCTATCTTGCCGAGGAATATCAGGTGATTGTCAATAAAAACAAAAGAAGTATATACGGCCAGAAAAAAGTGATAATCCCAACTCCAAAATTTTATATTTTTTACAATGGGCTTAAAGATGAAAAAGATATGAAGGTAATGAGATTAAGTGATTTGTATGGCAACAAAACTGTAACCCCTGACCTTGACTTATCAGTGACATTTGTTAATATAAATTTTGGACATAACAAGGAGTTAATGGAAAACTGCACAATTCTTGAAGAGTACTCAAGATTTGTTGATGTTGTTCACAAAAATCCATTAAAAGATGAGGACGTCAACAAACATACAAACGACATTATTGATTATTGCATTGATAGTGGCATACTGAAAGAGTACCTCAGGGAAAGGAGGGATTTCGTGCTAGGAAGTTTAATCAGAGAGTTTGATCAAGAAAAATATG
This sequence comes from Lachnospiraceae bacterium, assembly GCA_045599965.1. GTDB lineage: Bacteria > Bacillota > Clostridia > Lachnospirales > Lachnospiraceae > RGIG5612. The sequence goes on from JAZRXA010000029.1 coordinate 15,187, forward strand.
ATAATACAATACGAATGGATGCGTACGATGAAGGGCATGAAGCCGGTGTAAAAGAGGGGCACGAAGCCGGAGTAAAAGCCGGTGTAACACAGGGTCAGCAAAGTTTGCTTGCAAAGCTTGTTAAGGATGGTGCCATAACAATGGAAAATGCCGTTCTAAATGGATACGTTCCAGAAGCAAAATAATTAGTGGAATTGAAGTTGATATAAAAAATAGAGTTGATGGCTCCGCCGCTAATTTTTACTGGATGGTAAACCTCATTTATGTATTTTACTGGATGGTAAACCTAGCCTAAATTGCAAAAGTGCTTTTAGGTGGTGGGGAGCCATCCACTTTTGCACAGAAACAGGGTTTCCCATCCAGTATAATTTTTCGGAAACAAGCCTTCCCATCCAGTAAAATTTTTCAGAAACAAGCCTTCCCATCCGAAATCAATGTAAAACACAGTGAAATGATTTTTTATAGAGCATTAGTTCCAAATACGATATAATATTTTTACAATAAATAATGATAAACGAGGCAATAGGAGACAGCATGAAGATTTCTATTATTGGTGCGGGCACTTGGGGTTGCGCGCTTGCAAATGTAATCGCAAATAATGGTTACGATGTAAATTTATATTCTAAGTTTTCTAGCGAGATTGAATCGCTTGAGCAAACGCACGCGAACCCGAATCTTCCGGGCGCGATATTATCAGATCAAATTAATTTTACATGTGAGCCTAGCGATATTCATGATTCGGAAATCGTGATTATTGCTGTGCCGTCGATTTTTGTTCGCGAAACATGCGAATCAATAAAGGATGCGATTTGCAAAGATACAATTATTGCAACCGTCAGCAAAGGCATCGAAGAAAAAACGCATTACACTATGAGCCAGATTATAAGCTCAGTTTTGCCGGGCAATAGCGTTGTTGCTTTGTCTGGGCCGACGCATGCAGAGGAGGTTGCTATTAATCAACCGACCACTATAGTATCGGCTTGCGAAGACCTTGAGTGTGCGAACAAGGTTGCTCATATTTTCCAAGGAACATGCATTAAAGCGTTTACCAACTTCGATATTCTTGGAGTTGAGATTGGTGGCGCTTTCAAAAATATTATTGCGCTTGTTTGTGGCGTTGCGAACGGCCTTGGTTTTGGCGACAACATGCAAGCTGCGATTATGACTCGTGGAATAAATGAAATCGCGAGATTGGGTAAGAAGATGGGTTGCGAGGCGCAAACTTTTTATGGCCTTTCTGGAATTGGCGATTTGATTGTTACTTCGATGAGCAAACATTCTCGTAACAACAGAGCCGGAAATCTTATCGGCCAGGGGCTCAGCGTAGATGAGGCTAAGAAGGAAGTCGGCATGGTTGTCGAGGGACTTAACGCATTGAAGCCAGCGCTAGAGTTGGCGAACGCTCACGGGGTTAAGATGTCGATTGTTGAAGGACTCGATAGAATTCTTTATAATAATGAAGAACCTCGCGAGGTTATGAAGGAGCTTATGTCCCAGCCTGCAAAATCCGAGATTGGGTAAAGGTTAGGAGAGATAGTCATATGACTGCAAAAATAACTCGCCAATCAAATATCGAGCTTTTGAGAATTATCGCCATCATGGGCGTCGTGCTTTTGCACTACAACAACGACACGATGGGCTTTGGCTTTGCGCTTACTTCTGGCTTGCCGGTAAACCACGCCATCTGCATGATCTTTGAGGCTTTTGCAATTTGTGGCGTGAACGTTTTTATTTTAATCTCCGGATATTTTCTAATCGACTCGGATAACCGCAACATCTCGAAAGTTATTGAGCTGATTTTCCAACTGATTTTATTTAAGGTTATCGCGTACACGGCTGACGCACTTATATATGGAACGTTTACATGGAAAGACTTCGGCTTTTCATTTGTGCCAAACAACTATTTTGTAATTATTTACTTAGCACTTTATCTTGTATCGCCGCTTATTAACGCGGGCTTTAAGAAGTTCTCGGACAAAACGAAAATGATTTTCCTTCTTATATGTATAATCGTTTTTTCTGTCTGGACTTTCGCCGGGGATATCTTCGCAACGTTTACGCACATGAAGTGGCAGGGCATTAGCACCATTACTAGGGACGGCAACGTAGCCGGCTACACTATCGTAAACTTTGTTCTTATGTATTTAATCGGCGCGGCGCTTAAAATTTTCAAAGACAAAATCAATATAAAGAAGAGCACACTAGTTATCGCGCTTTTAGTTTTGATAGCAATTAACACAGCGCTTTCATACGTAAACGCAATCTTTTGGAACTACAACAGCCCGCTCGTTATTGCCGAGGCAATCGTTTTGTTCTTGATTTTTGAAAGAAGCGACATCGGCTATAAAGGTTGGATTAACTCACTAGCGAAAGCGGCCTTTACATGCTTCTTAATCCATACCTACTTACTTAAATATATCTTTATCGAATTTTTTGCGAAAGGCAGCCCGGCCTTGCTCGTTTTGCACATGCTTATTAGCCCGGCCGTTATTTATCTTTTCTGCTGGGTAATTTATAAAGTTTACAATCTGATCTTTGGCAGACTTTTTAATAAACTCGCAAGCGCGCCAAAGATGAAAATCGATTTTACGAAATAGTTTGAACACTCTATAAGGAGAGTTGGATGCCTAATAATGTATTAAAGCGCTCATGGGTCGAAATCGACCTTGAGCAGATAAAAAAGAATTATCAGATTTGCAAAGCAAATACGCCTTGCGAAGTTATGGCAGTTGTAAAAGCGGATGCTTATGGTCATGGTGCGGCCAAAGTTGCTACTGCCTTGCAAGCCGAGGGCGTAAGGAGCTTTGCGGTTTCAAATATTAACGAAGCTATTGAGCTTAGGAAAAATGGCATCGAGGGTTTGATATTAATTTTGGGCTACACCCCAATCGAAAATCTTAGCCTTGTTTTAGAATATGATATTACCCAGGCGCTTCTTTCTAGTGAGTATACAAATGACATAATTGCGACGGGACTAAAAATAAAGGCGCACTATGCAATCGATACCGGGATGAATCGTATTGGGCTTGATGCAGATGAGCTTGAAAGCTGTAAGAACGCTATTAAGGTTGCTGCAAGATGTCTTAATCTAACAGGCATTTTTACGCATCTTTGCGTTGCAGATACTCCTGATCAAGATGAATTCACAAAAGGCCAAATCGAAAAGTTCGAGAAGGTTTGCCTCGCGGTAGAGGACTTAAACCTTAAAGAAAACCACCTTCTTAATTCTGCAGGTAGTTTATATCATAAAGCGGCTAGCGCTTTTTCTAGACTTGGCATTGTTTTATATGGCTTAAAGCCAGACTATGAAAATACTTTGCCGGAGGGTATTAAGCCGGCTATGACATGGAAGTCTGTAATTTCAATGATTAAGCCTGTGCGTCTTGGCGAAACTATCGGATACGGAAGAAGCTTTATCGCTGATAAAGATATGAGCATTGCAACTATTCCTACTGGCTACGCTGATGGATATAACCGCGCACTTTCTAATAAGGGTTTTGTTTTGATTCATGGCAAGAAGGCGCCGATAGTTGGCCGTGTTTGCATGGACCAATTTATGGTTGACGTCACAAACATTCCTGAGGCTAGAGCCTACGACGAAGTTATTCTTTTAAACGATGAATTTAACGCCGACGATATGGCAAACATTTTTGGCACTATCGGGTACGAAATTGTCTGCGATATCGGCAAAAGAGTCGAAAGAGTTTATCTATAATTTCCGCATGGACAATAGAGATTTTTGCCATCTTTCGTGATAAAATACTTTTATGGCTATCACGATTGTTAAGCTTTTTGCTTTTATTGTTTCGAATATTGGCACGTTCGAATTTTTAAGACGCCGCACGAAAGTTAGCGTCTACTTTTTGCCAAGCTTAACTATCGCGTTGCAAGTGACAATTCTTTTTCTTGCGGGGCTTTCGCACATCCTAAAAATTGTCGCAATTATTATCTGGGCTCTAGGCATTGTTTACTTTGTTGCCCAAGCCATCATTGATAAAAATATTAAGTTCCTAAAAAATTATATGAACATCGGCTTTTTATTCCTTGTGGTAACGCTAGTGGCTATGACAATCTTTTGTGTTGGAAAAATGTACACCACATGGGACAACTTCTCGCACTGGGGCATAGTCGTTAAGCAAATGTTTACAACTAACCGATTCCCGAACGCGAGCGACGCCGTAATTTTCTATAAAGAATATCCGCTCGGCAGCTCACTTTATATTTACTATTTCGCGGGCTTTATTAGCAAAAGCGAGCCACTGCAACTTCTTGCACAAATCTATATGATTGTTGCAAGCGTTATGCCGGTCCTTAGCTTTGCAAAGAAAAACAAAATCGTTTCGCTTATCGCAGCGCTGAGCTTTACAAATTTATTTTTAGTTTACAACATCTATGTAACCGACCTTTCCGTGGATACGCTTATTGCTATTGTCGGCATGAATGCTTTGCTTTTTATCTTCATGCACTGCAAAGATTTTACTTCGCTGGCGACGAGGGACAAATGGCTTCTTTCTATCGCAGCCGGGCTATATTTGACTTGGGTGATTCAAATAAAAAATTCTGGAATCTTCTTTGTAATTCTTGCCATCATCTGGCTTATCTATAGAGGTATTAAGTCGAAAGATTTCTTGCCGCGACTAGTTGCGACTCTTATGCCGATTGCTAGCTTTGCTGCATGGCATATTCATTGCAGCGTAGCCTTTAATGATGCATCGACTTCGGTGCATGCGATGACAATCAAAAACTTTATTAATGTCCTAGGCACAAAGTCGGCAGCTGACATTAAAAATATAACGAGCGCATTCATTAAATATTCGCTCACCTTTAAAGATTTATATATTACGATTGCGCTACTTTTAGTAATCGGCGTTTTTGTTTTCTTCCTATATAAAGAGTACCGAAAAACTTGGCTCCATCTTTTTATTGCGAGCATAGTTTTGTTTGTTCTTTACGAGATTGGTCAGCTTGGCATGTATTTCTTTACTATGCCTCTTAGCGAAGCTTTAGAGCTTGCGAGCATAAAACGTTACACAAAAACAATTCTTATCGCGATGCTTTTTATCGCGCTAATTATGACTATAGAACTTATCTCTGCGGTGGAGGTTAAAAAACTTTTATCTATCGTCGCTATCGTGATTGCGATTGCACTTCCGATATTCTTTGTAAAGATTTGCACCGGCAAGTTTAAATTTGCAGTTCAATACTTAGACTATCCAATGACGGAAAAAAAGAATGTCGAAAAGCTAAAGGATGATTACGAAATTGAAGAGGGCAGCTCTTATACTTTCTTGCGCAGTGATGAAGACAAGGGCTACATCTACATGCTCGGAAGATGCTCATTCCTTTCAACCGAGGTAGCATCGCTAAAAGATCCGACGCATGAAGAACTTGACAACATTGAATCAAAATATATTATTATTTTAGATAGAGATAACAAAGAAATAAAAGAATGGGTGAAGGAAAAGTTTCCGTTTCAAAAAAATAATGCGGTGATTATCCAAGGAAGATAGTTATGGTATTTAATTCATATGTATTCATATTTTTGTTTTTGCCAATAGTATTAATTGGTTACTTTTTGTTGAATAAAATTAATGTACTTGTGGGAAAAATATTTTTAGCTGTTGCAAGTGCATTTTTCTTTGTTTACGGTGGTTGGCAAAGTGCGATTGTTTTTGCGATTAGTATTTTAATAAATATCTTTCTATGTATTCTTATTAAAAGAAAAGTTGAAAATAAAAAAGCAATTCTTGTAATTGATATTATCTTTAATGTAGCAATCCTATTTATCTTTAAATACTTTAATTTTTTTGTCGGGAGCATTGGCAGTATTGTTGGACAAGACTTTACACTGAAAAATTTAATTCTTCCATTGGGCATTAGCTTTTTTACATTTCAACAAATCATGTACGTAGTTAATGTTTATCATGATGAAATAGAAAAGATTAATGTTTTGGATTATTTGCTTTATATTTTATATTTTCCAAAAGTATTAATGGGGCCACTTACAGAGCCGAAAGAGTTTATTGAACAACTTAATAATGTTGAATTAAAAAAGGTTAATTGGACCAATATCGCAAATGGAATAAAAGTATTCAGTTTTGGATTGTTTAAAAAACTAATTATCGCAGATACTTTTGCTGGAGCAGTAAATTGGGCTTTTTCTAATGTTTATACGCTTTCATCGTTAGATTGTATTTTAATAACACTTTTCTATACATTTGAGATTTATTTTGACTTTTCAGGATACAGCGATATGGCAGTTGGCATTTCAAAGATGCTAAATATTCAATTGCCAATTAATTTTGATTCACCATATAAAGCATTTTCGATTAAAGAATTTTGGAAACGTTGGCATATTTCATTAACAACATTTTTGACTAAATACATTTATATTCCACTTGGAGGTAATAGAAAAGGAACAACAAGGACATATATAAATATAATGCTTGTCTTTTTAATAAGTGGTATATGGCACGGCGCAAACTGGACATTTATTCTTTGGGGACTGCTTCATGGATTGTGTTGTATTATTGATAGAATTATTGAAAAGAAAGACTGGAAAATCTTTCCTGTTGTTAGATGGATAATATCATTTGGAATAGTGAATGTTTTATGGTTATTGTTTAGAAGTGATTCAATAAGGCAATGGCTACATATAGGAAAACAAATATTGTTATTTAATACTTTAGATATTAGTGATGATATCTTAGGACGATTTACAATGCCGGAATTAAATATAATTACTAGCACACTTCATCTTTCTCAAACTGGGGGAAAAGTTGGAATGCTATTTATGGTTTTATTAGCGTTTGTTATATGTTTAGTACCAGAAAATAATTATAAGTCTCAAAATAAAAATGGGGGGGGAAGTCTTACGCTTGCGATTATTGCTTTCGTTTTGAGCGTGCTTTGCCTAAGCACAGAATCTGTGTTTGTGTATTTTAATTTTTAATAAAAAATATTTGGGGAAGACAATGTCAGATAAGAAAAGTAAAAAATGGATAATATGTTTTATAAGTGTCGTGGTGATAGTTTTAGCCACAATTATTTGTCTTGATGCATATGTAGATCCATTTTTTCAATATCATAAACCATATACAGATAAATATTTTTATTCTCTAAGTAATCAACGCAGTCAAAATCCTGGAATAATAAAAAAATTTGACTATGATGCGATTATAACAGGAACATCTATGACAGAAAATTTTAAAACTTCTGAGATGAATCAATTATTTAACACAAAAGCAATAAAGGTACCGTTTGATGGAGGAACATTCAAAGAAATAAATGATGCTATTAAATTAGCTATACAAAAAAATCCAAAAGTCAAGATAGTTGTAAGAAGTATCGATGAAACAATGATTATACAAGAAAAAAATGCAATAAGAACCGATCTTGGAACTTATCCAACATATCTTTATGATGAAAATAAAATAAATGATATCAAATATTTACTAAATAGAGATGTTTTTTGGGGACGAACATATCCAATGTTATTAGATACAACTGGAGAAGATTTTAATACAGGCATTACTACATTTGATGAATATTCGAATTGTATGTATGCATATCCAGATTTTGGAGTGGATATTGTTTGCCCAGATGGGGTAATAGCTCCGAATAGCGCAAAGCAAGAGTTACTTACAGCAGAATTAAAAACAATGATAATGGAAAATATAAAACAAAACGTTACAAGTTTAGCAAGTGAGAATCCAGATATAACATTTTTCTACTTTTTAACGCCATATAGTGCGATTTATTGGCGCGATTTATTAAATAATGGATTGCTGTATAGACAGGTTGAAGCAGAACGAATTGCGATTGAAGAAATGTTAAAGTGCTCAAACATAAAATTATATTCATTTAATACACAATATAATATAACTGCGAACATCGACAATTATAGAGATTCTGCTCATTATGGCGAATGGGTTAATAGTTATATTTTGCAATGCATGAAAGAAGATAAATGTAGAATAACAAAAGATAACTATGAAGAATATTTAGATGAGGAATTAAATTTCTATATGAATTTTGACTATGAGTCATTAAATAAACAGTCTAAAAAATAGTAGGAGAGTAATGGTTTTTAATTCCTATCTGTTCATACTAGTGTTTTTGCCACTAGTTGTTATCGGATATTTTTTACTGAATAAAGTTAGTGCTCTTACAGGCAAGATTTTTCTTGCAGTAGCTAGCGGCGTTTTCTTCGCATACGGCGGAGTTAAAAGCGCGGCGGTTTTCGCCATCAGCATTCTAGCCAACATAGTTTTTAGCCTTCTTTTGCAAAGGGTAGAAGACTACAAAAAAGCGATCCTTATTATCAGCATAGTTTTTAACGTTCTGATTTTATTTATTTTCAAATATTTTAATTTCTTTGCGGGCAGCATCGCCGGGCTTTTCGGAAGCAAGTTCACCTTAGAAAATCTTATTCTTCCGCTTGGCATTAGCTTCTTTACGTTCCAGCAAATCATGTTTACGGTGAACGTTTACCGCGGCGAAATTGTCGATATAAATATTCTCGACTACTTAGTTTATATTTTGTATTTCCCTAAAATTTTAATGGGACCTCTTACCGAGCCAAAAGACTTCATCTCGCAGCTAAACGATGCGACTTTGAAAAAAGTTAATTGGGAAAACATCGTTTGCGGACTTAAACTTTTTAGCTTTGGCCTTTTTAAGAAACTTATTTTTGCGGACATGTTCGCAAGGGCGGTAGATTTTGTTTTCGTTTGGCAAGAAAACGCAACTTCCTTAGAGTGGATGCTTGCCACACTTTTTTACACGCTTGAAATTTATTTCGATTTTAGTGGTTATTCGGATATGGCTGTTGGCATTTCGAAGATGCTTAATATTAAACTGCCAATCAACTTCGATTCGCCTTACAAGGCTTTCTCGATTCGTGACTTTTGGAAACGTTGGCATATCTCGCTTACGACTTTCCTTACTAAATATATTTATATTCCTCTCGGCGGAAACCAAAAAGGAAAGAGACGCACTTACATAAATATTATGCTTGTCTTTTTAATAAGTGGTATATGGCATGGTGCGAACTGGACCTTTATTCTTTGGGGATTAATTCATGGACTGCTTTGCATTTTTGATAGAGTTGTTGACGCTGGAAAAATGAAATTTAAGACTAGCGATGGAGTCAGCATTGAAGGCGAAAACCGCATTACTGTTTTGAAAGTAATTCGCGCATTCTTTACATTCATAGTTGTTAATTTACTTTGGCTTTTATTCCGTGCTAACTCTATTGGCGAGTGGGGCAGTATTATTGGAAAGATGTTTTCCTTCCGAAACATGACCCTAAGAAGCAAGTTCATCGAACTTTTTACAATTCCAGAAAGTTCGATTATTACGAGCACGCTTCATATAAGCCCGCTTGGAAATCTCGCTGCGATGATTATTATGACGGCGCTCGCGCTTTTTGTTTGCTTCGTGCCGAAGAATAATTACCGCACACAAGATAAAATAAATTGGCCGACGCTTATTTTTGCGGCGCTCGCGCTTTTGATAAGTTTGCTTTGCCTCGGCACAGGCTCAAGCTTTGTATATATGTATTTTTAATTACGACAAGGAGAAAGGTAATGAGAGAAAAGTGGATTGATAATGCAAAGGGAATAGCGATAATTTGCATTATGGTGGGGCATCTGTCCGGATTTTCGGTTGGACCACTTGATTTTAGTTTTGTGTATGGATTCCATTTGGTTGTTTTCTTTATACTAAGCGGTTATACATTGAAAAAGAATTCACTTAATAAAGAATATATAAATAAAAAATTTTCTAGGTTAATGATTCCATATTTTATTACGTGCTTGGTGATATTGTTATTAGATGTATGTAATAAGTGTATCATAAGTAATGACATCTCAATAGAGACTATAACGAAAAGTGTTTCGAATGACATAGTGAGGAGCTTTTTTGCTTCAGGTACTATAACGAATTTTGGAAATATTGAACTTGGAACCAGAATAGGTGCAATTTGGTTTTTACCAGGGTTGTTTTTTGCTATAATTTTTTTCCAAATTATTTTGAATAAATATGATGATATATTAAAACGCGGAGCGGCAAGTATAATAGTTGGGCTAATTGGATTTGTGACTGCAAAGTTTATTTGGTTACCATTTAGCATACAGTCTGGTATGATGGCTGTATTTTTTATTTGGATTGGATATGAAATAAAAAATCAAAATGTTTTGGAAAGACTAAAGTGGACATACTATGTAGGGGCCATGATTATTTTTTGGGGGGGGTACCTTTTAGGTTTTAGCGGTGTCAGTTTTGTGACTGCTAATGCTGCTGATATAGTTATATCTATACTTGTAGGTATTTGTGGTAGTATTATAGTTTATTTTATGTCTATTCATATGAATTGGAGTCGACTGATAAATTATATGGGAAAAATATCCCTATATATTTTATGCGCACATATTGTGTTGTTAGAATCTGGTAATTCATATACTTGGAAAATAGCTGAATTAATTATTCCTATAGAGAGTTCGATTGGCCATGCTGATGGATGGAGAGGTTTAATAAATGCCATATTACAAATGCTTTTTGCTATTGTGATTGGGGCACTCGTTGATTGGGGTAGAAAAAAATGGAAAAACCACAAGTCCGCTTGTTTATGCAGAATAGATAAAACAGCCTCAAACCAGAGAAATTTAACGGTTGATATTGAAAGAGGTCTGTTTATAATTCTTATGTTAGTTGGCCATTTTGATATTAATGAGACATTAAGAATGATTATTTATTCATGTCATATGGTGGCGTTTGTTTTTATTTCAGGGTATTTTTACAAAAAAGAAGAAAAGTTATTAGTAACTGTGAAGAGAACTTTTAAAACATTATTTTTACCGTACCTTGTGTTCGCAGTACTAGATATTTTTATTAATATTCAAAATTGGTCACCGAGTTATTTTGTGAATCTAGTAAAAAAGTATTTGTTAGGTATGTCGTTTAGCGAAAAAATACTTATAAATGTTGAATCGGTAGGACCTGTATATTTCATTTTGCTTTTAATAATAGTTAGAATATTATATGCGGTACTAAGCAAGATAATAAAAAAAGAATGGGAATTGTCTGTTGTAATTTTACTCATTTCATGTATCGGAGTTCTACTTGGTAAAACAGGCTTTTGGTTACCATGGAGTGTGGATATTGCACTTTATGTATTGATTTTTTATCATATTGGGCAAATTTTTTATAAATATAATCTACTAAGCAAGATGAGTAGAAATTACATTATATACTTTTTTGTTTCACCAATATGGGCATATATGATATATGCTGGAAGCATGGAAATAGCAATCAGAAATTATGGAAAATATGGAATTGTTATAATAGGAGCGATGAGTGGAATATTGACGGTGTATTTATTTTCTTCTTTGATAGCACAGGGAAGTTTCAAAATATCAAAGATTTTAAGTATCTTAGGAGAAAACAGCATGTGGATATTAATTATTCATACGTTGTTAAACTCAAAAATCAATAAACTATTGGGCATGCTTTTTTCGCCAAATAGCATGGCAATAATGATAATAAGTATTTTAATACAGATACTTATTGCATTGGTTATTGTTTGGATAAAAAAATATATGAGAAAAAGATTTTTGCCAATAAAGCAATAGATAATATTAGAGCGTGTTTTAATTGCATAGCTATTGTTGATCACCATGCGGCGCTCGCGCTTTTGATAAGTTTGCTTTGCCTAGGCACAGGCTCAAGCTTTGTATATATGTATTTTTAAATTATGAAAAACAAAAAACTTAAAGTAATGTTCATATGCTTCCTTGCGATAGTAATTGTTCCGGCGGTTGTTATCGGTTTATTAAATGCGGCTGTCGATCCATACTTCCATTATCGCGCGCCGAAGACGGATGAATATTTTTACAAAATTGATAACGAGCGTAGCCAAAACAATGGAATCTTAAAGTGCTTTGACTACGACGCTATTATTACGGGAACATCGATGACGCAAAACTTTAAGACTTCGCAGCTGGATAAACTTTTTGGCACGAACTCGATTAAGGTGCCTCTTTCTGGCGGAACATATAGCGAAATTAATGAGCAAGTTTGCCTTGCACTTATTAATAGTCCTAATTTGAAGATGGTGGTACGCGGCCTCGACATGAACATGCTTATGCTTGATAAAGACAGTACGGCCGCTGACCCAGAGACATATCCGCAATATCTATACGATGCTGCGCCGCTCAACGATATTAAATATCTGCTTAACCGCGAGGCCTTTTTCAATTACACTTTGCCGATGCTTCTTGGCCGCGGCGCTAAAGACTTTAAGCCGGGAATTACTTCTTTTGACGAGTATCAAAATTGGGGTGATAAGTTTGATTCTGGTTTTGACGTTGTTTGTCCGAACGGGATTGAAAATCCAGACACTTCGAAAGAGTCATATTTATCTGATGCTGCAAGGGCAAAGGTTACAGCTAATGTTCAGCAAAACGTAACTTCTTTAGCTGCGGGCAACCCTGGCGTTACTTTCTATTATTTCTTTACGCCATACAGCGCTGTTTGGTGGAGAGACTTAGTTGACGACGGCTCTATTTATAAGCAAATCGAAACAGAGCAGGTCGCTATTGAAGAGATGCTTAAGCATGATAACATTAAGCTTTTCTCGTTCAACACTTTTACTGACCTTACAACTAATCTAGATAACTACATCGAGCCAAAGCATTACACAGCAAATGTTAATGATCAAATCCTAGATTGGATGAAAGAGGGCACAGGTCTTCTTACTATGGAAAACTACAAAGCCTACCTTTCATCCGAACTAGATTTTTATATAACCCTCAACTACAAAACTGTGCATTAAAATGTGCTTCTTTGCCGGATGCCCTAGCTACACATGCAGAAAATTTCTATTTATTCTATATATCCTGCAATCGGCGCAGTGTACATATCGTCTGTAATTGGCTGATATAACGAGCCGTCATAAACATCAGTAAAACCGTTTTTAGCCTTGTAGATTTCTCCAGTATCTGTGTTGTAAACCCTTTCATATCCTAGAGTTGCATCAGATTGCTTCTGAGATATAATGTCATAACTTTCTTGTCTTGCAAACCATGCATCGTTATAAGCTTGAGATGCAGCAGCTAGCTCCGCACCTATCTGGCGAGCCGTAGCATAACTTTCTTGCGTAGCGTTCATAATCTGTCCCACAAAATTATCTGAGAATGAAATACTTGAAAGTATGCTGTTTAAAATAGGTTGGTACTCTATGAACTCTGCATCCGGCGCACAAATACCCATTATATTGTATGCGGAGTAAGTTCCTTGACCCATTGCGCTTGACGTTAGCGTTCCTGAGAAAAGACCCTGCTGGAGGCTACCGTCAAAAACGTCATTAAATGTTGCTCTTACAATTTTATCGTCATATGCTACCTTTGCCATAGAACTGTTAAGAGGAAACTCCTCAATCGGTGTGAAATTATTTAATTTTGGCACATAGAAAGTGTCATAACCCATTTCATATTTTGCATTATAAGCCATGATTTCATTAAACTTTGAATACATCGCAGAAATCTTAGGAGCATCAATTGCAACCGCTTCTGTGAGCATATCATAAATTTTAAAGCTACCGAAATTGTTTACTTCAAAAGCTTTCATTTCCGGCGTGTACATCAATTCAAATTTTAAAATCATAAATGCATGATACTTTGGACTAGATTCTTCTTCAGGTTTATAAACGTTTATTCCAAACATCATATCCGGCAAGACTGCCGTGGAGACCTTATAGCCTTCTGGAATTTGCACCGTAAACCTTCCTTGCGGATCCGAATAATTTACCATCTTTAGCTGAGACGCAGCTGTTGGTGTAATCGTTAATCCCTTTTCAGCTTTACCACCTGTATTTTTTCCCTTAGATCCACATCCTGCAAGACAGAATATAATCAAGGCTGTCATAAAAATGCATAATATCTTCTTCATATTTTTCTCCCCACTTTTAGTGTCATACTTTTGTTATCTATAAATCCTTTTTTATCTTCTCTTAATCTGGCATATTTGTCAATTAAGTTTAAAGCTAACGCCGCCAGCTTCGCGTTTTGATAAAGAAAAAACTTTTTAAAAAAGTGTTTAAATGTAAACATTGAATTCATTGCGAAACATGTTTATAATAATTTTTACAGTGATTCGCAACACTAATTATTTGTAGCATCACTGAATGTTCTGAAAAATCTATTTTCTTTGCAAATTTCTTGCAACTTTCAGAATAACAAATTTAATAAGGAGGAAAAGTATGGACTTTTATGAACAAGCTGCAGAATATTTGCAGCATTTAGAAACTAACCTTAAACATTGCAACAAATCTCTCGCTAAATCACCTGAAGGCTCATTAGTAGTTCATGATAAAGATGGTAGGTTCGAATATTATTATTATGCTAATAAAAAGCAAAAGTACTTAAGCGAAGAACAAAATGAACTGATTAATAAGCTTGCTGAAAAAACATATCTTAAGCATTTTAAGAAATATGCAAATAACGAGATTGAAGCCTTAAAGGCATACTTAGCTGTTAGAAATCCAAAAATTTCTACTCCGGCGAAATATTTAATCGACCATCCAGGAATTTCAAAAAAGGTAGCATCAAAAATTTATAAAACAAAAATTGATATTAGAGAATGGGCCGATTTGCCATATGATCAATCTAATGCTCCTCACAAGGAAAACTTAACTGTGCCAACAGCGCAAGGACATTATGTTCGCAGCAAGTCCGAGGGCATTATCGCCAACGCACTTTTTACAAGCAAGGTTCCATATAGATATGAAAGTACAATTTTTATAGATGGAGTTGCTTATCATCCAGACTTTGAAATTTTCACAGCAAGTGGGAAACATATAATATGGGAGCATTTAGGCAAACTTGACAATAAAGAATATGTTAGGCAAAACATGAAAAAAATCGAAGCCTATATCAAAGCAGGATTTATCCCAGGGGTCACTCTTATTTTTACTTCAGATGAAAAGGAAGGCACAATCATAGATTCTCAAATTGTTTATAACTTAATTAAATTATATCTTCTCTAAGTATCTTGAACCCTTTTTGCATAATTGATTCATTGTAAAATTATGAAACGCGAAGCTAGCGGCGCCAGGGCTAAGTAGGGCCCGCGCCGCACCTTCGCTACTTGCGGTGGCTAATTTTGACCAACAGCACATGTTCTTTCGAGCGCCACCTTAATCATTAAAGTTTTTGCATGTTTCGTTTAGACAAAAAACCATACAACTTAGCTGTTTTGGAGGGGTGACTTATGGTTTTTTCTCAAAAAAATGCTAATATTTGGCATTATTTTAAACCTTCAACCATACAACAAGGTAGATATAAGACAAGTTGTAGGAGTATACACCATAAGTCAGTATATGTTTTTCTAGGAGTTGTATGGTTTTTTGTCTTTTTCACTTATCAAGGCGGCAGGCGAGCATAAGTTTTTTGGCGGATGAGCGTTAGCCGCCGTAAATAGCGAAGGACGGCGTGCGCCTGCACATAGCGCTGACGCCGTCAGCTTCGCGTTTCAATAAAGAAAAAACTTTTTAAAAAAGTGCTTGCAATTGTGTTGACATTAATGTATGATAGTCGAGCTGTGACGATAATAGCTATGAAGCGAGAAGTTGCTGCATGAAAAGCAGGTAATTCCGTGGAGCGATGTCGGTAAATCCGGCGAATCGTCATCTGTACATTATGGTCTGTCAATTGAGGCAGAAACAACGTGTACGTAGCGCAACAAGAGTATGTCGGCTAAGCTAAATGATCATTAGCGAAAGCCCCGAAGGCGGAGCATGACTTGCGAGCGGGAATGGCATACGGATTACATTGAAATTGGCTAATTGCGCCAATTTTTATATGCGAAAAGCGCGACACACACGGAAGAGTGTACAAAGTCAAAAAATCAATTTTTAGGAGGCAATTTAATGGCTAATCAAGTAATGAGAATTACACTTAAGGCTTATGATCATCAACTTATTGATCAATCAGCTGCAAAAATTATCGAAACTGTTAAGAAAAATGGATCTACAGTATCTGGTCCAGTTCCACTTCCTACAAAAAAGGAAGTTGTTACTATTTTAAGAGCTGTACATAAATACAAAGATTCTCGTGAGCAGTTCGAGCAAAGAACTCACAAAAGATTAATCGATGTTATCGCGCCTACACCTAAGACAATGGAAGCTTTATCTAAGCTTGATATGCCAGCAGGTGTTTTCGCTAACATTAAAATGATCGAGCAGTAGTTCATGTTCCGGAAGGAAAAAGTTTCTTCTATATATAAGGAGAGACAATAAGAGCAGTAGAACACGACTGTTCTAGAATGAACGTCAACGACGATTATCGCTTAATACGATTGGCGTTCCGCTATAGTTTAACAGGAGGTTAATAATATGAAGAAAGCGATTTTAGCAACAAAAATCGGTATGACTCAAATCTTCAATGAAGATGGCGTTCTTACACCGGTTACAGTTCTTCTTGCTGGACCATGTGTCGTAACACAGGTTAAAACAGAAGAAACTGACGGCTATAGTGCCGTACAAGTTGGCTTCGTAGACAAGAGAGACACATTAGTAAACTCTCCTGACAGAGGCAAATTCGACAAAGCAGATATTCCTTACAAGAGATTCGTTAGAGAACTTAAGTTAGAGAATGCTGCTGATTACAATGTTAAAGATGAAATCAAGGCAGACATCTTTGCAGCAGGCGACAAGATTGACGTTACTGCAATTTCAAAAGGTAAAGGCTTCCAAGGTGCTATCAAGAGATTTGGTCAGCACAGAGGACCTATGAAGCACGGTTCTAAATATCACCGTCACGCAGGTTCTAACGGTTCTGCATCTGATCCTTCAAGAGTATTCAAAGGAAAACATATGCCAGGACAAATGGGAGCAAAAAGAGTTACCATCCAAAACCTTGAAGTAGTTAGAGTTGATGCTGAAGATAATCTTCTTTTAGTTAAGGGCGCAGTTCCTGGACCAAAGAAGGCTTTAGTAGTTGTAAAAGAAGCTGTTAAAGCTCTTCAAGCATAACGAGACTTAAGAAAGGAGGAAAGTCAGATGTCAAAAGTATCTGTTTATAATATGAAAGGCGAAACAGTTGGCGATATCGAACTCAAAGATGAAATCTTTGGTGTTGAGATAAATGAGCACCTTGTTCATTTAGCAGTTGTTGCTCAATTAGCTAACAAACGTCAAGGCACACAAAGTGCAAAGACTCGCTCAGAAGTATCTGGTGGCGGAAGAAAGCCATGGAGACAAAAAGGAACTGGACATGCTCGTCAAGGTTCTATCCGTGCGGCTCAATGGACAGGCGGCGGAATCGTATTCGCACCTAAGCCACGTGATTATGATAAGAAGTTAAATAAGAAGGAAAAGAGAATTGCTCTTAAGAGCGCTCTTACTTCAAGAGTTAATGATAAGAAGATTTTTGTTATTGATGAACTCAAAGTTGATGAAATCAAAACAAAGACTATGGCTGATTTCTTTAAGAGCTTAAATCTTAACAAGGCATTAGTTGTTCTTAACGACAATGACCAAAATGTTATTTGCTCTACAAGAAACATTGCAAACGTTAAGGTTGACCTTACAAACACAATCAACGTATTTGATATTCTTAAATACGACAATCTTGTTTTAGATAAGGCTGCTTTAGCAACTATCGAGGAGGTGTATAAATAATGGCAGATTTAAAATATTATGATATTATCAAACGCCCAGTTATTTCTGAAAAGAGCATGAATCAGGTAGCTGAAAAGAAATACACTTTCTTAGTTCATGTTGATGCAAACAAGGCTCAAATCAAAGAAGCTGTTGAAAAAATGTTCGAAGGCACAAAGGTTAAAAAGGTTAATACTATGAATGGCCACCCTAAGACAAGAACTCGTGGTCGTATCACAGGTAAGACACCTGAAACTAAGAAGGCAATCGTTCAGCTCACAGCTGATAGCAAAGATATCGAGATCTTTGAAGGCCTATAAAATTATGCGCATGGCGAGCGCGACAATAAACGTATTGAAAGGAGAAAAAAATGGGCATTAAAACATTTAACCCATATACACCTTCAAGAAGACAGATGACAGCCCTTGATAAAAAGGATGTTACAAAACAAACACCAGAGAAATCTTTACTTGCAGTAAATAAGAAAAATGCTGGTCGTAACAATCAAGGTAAAATCACTGTAAGACATCAAGGTGGCGGTACTAGAAGACAGTACAGAATTATTGACTTTAAGAGAAACAAAGATGGTATTCCTGCTAAAGTTATTGGCATCGAATATGATCCAAACAGAACAGCTAATATTGCTCTTCTTAGCTATGCTGATGGAGAGAAAGCTTATATCTTAGCACCTCTTGGTTTAACAGACGGCATGACAGTTATGTCTGGCGCTGAAGCTGAAGTTAAGGTTGGCAACTGCCTTCCACTTGAGAATATTCCAATTGGTACTGAAATTCACAACATTGAGCTTTACCCTGGCAAGGGCGGACAATTAGTTCGTAGTGCTGGTAACTCAGCTCAACTCATGGCTAAAGAAGGTAAGTACGCAACACTTCGTCTTCCTTCAGGCGAAATGAGAATGGTTCCGATTATTTGCAGAGCTACAATCGGTCAAGTTGGTAACATCGAGCATGACCTTGTAAATATCGGTAAAGCAGGTCGTAAGAGAAACATGGGTATCAGACCAACAGTACGTGGTAGCGTTATGAACCCTAACGACCACCCACATGGTGGTGGTGAAGGTAAGACTGGCATCGGCCGTCCAGGTCCTTGTACACCTTGGGGCAAGCCAGCTCTTGGTCTTAAGACACGTAACAAACACAAAGCGTCTAATAAACTCATCATCCGTCGTAGAGACGGCCGTAACATGAAGTAAGGAGGATACCTATGGCAAGATCATTAAAAAAAGGCCCTTTTGCAGACGAAAGTTTGCTTAAGAAGATAGAAAAATTGAACGCAGGCGATGACAAAAGCGTTATCAAAACATGGTCACGTCGTTCTACAATCTTCCCAAGTTTTGTAGGTCATACAATTGCTGTTCATGATGGCAGAAAACATGTTCCTGTATATGTTACAGAAGATATGGTTGGACACAAACTCGGCGAGTTCGTAGCAACTAGAACTTACAGAGGACATGGCAAAGACGAAAAGAAGTCTAAATAAGCGAAATTTCGAAAGGAGGTTTAATCCATGGCAAAGGGACATAGATCACAAATTAAAAGAGAAAGAAATGCAAACAAGGACACAAGACCATCTGCTAAGCTTTCATTTGCCCGCATCTCTGTTCAAAAAGCATGCTACGTACTTGATGCTATCAGAGGTAAGAATGTAAACGAAGCCCTTGGAATCCTTGCTTACAATCCTAGATATGGAGCTTCCATTATTGAGAAATTATTAAAGAGTGCTATTGCTAACGCTCAAAACAATAATGGTATGAATCCTGAAGACCTTTATATTGCAGAATGTTATGCAAATAAGGGCCCAACAATGAAAAGAATTAGACCGAGAGCACAAGGTAGAGCTTATAGAATCGAGAAGAGACTAAGCCACATCACAGTTGTGCTTGACGAAAGATAGGAGGGCATATGGGACAAAAAGTTAATCCTCATGGATTGAGAGTAGGAGTTATCAATGGCTGGGATTCAATGTGGTATGCAGAGAAGGACTTTGCAGACAACTTAGTTGAAGATTACCAGATTAGAAAATTCCTTAAAAACAAATTATACAATGCCGGAATCTCAAAGATTGAAATCGAAAGAGCTTCTGACAAATTAATCAAAATTAAAGTTCATGCTGCAAAGCCAGGTGTAATCATCGGCAAAGGCGGCGGTGAAATCGAAAAAGTTAAAGCACAGGTTAAGAAATTAATCGGCAAAGATGCAGTTTTAGATATTATCGAAGTTAAGAGAGCTGACAAAGATGCTCAACTCGTAGCTGAAAATATCGCTCAACAACTTGAGAACCGTGTATCTTTCAGACGTGCTATGAAGAGCGCAATGAGCCGTTCACTTAAGGCTGGCGCACTTGGTATCAAAGCTTCATGCTCCGGCCGTCTTGGCGGTGCTGATATGGCTCGTACAGAGTTTTACTCAGAAGGAACTATTCCTCTTCAAACTCTTCGTGCTGATATCGAATATGGTTTCGCAGAAGCAGATACAACTTATGGAAAAGTTGGTGTAAAGGTTTGGATTTACAAAGGCGAAGTACTTCCAACAAAGAACACAAAGGAAGGGAGCGATAAATAATGTTAATGCCAAAAAGAACAAAACATCGTAAACAGTTCCGTGGTTCTATGAGAGGAAAAGCTATGAGAGGCAATACTATTTCTTATGGTGAGTTTGGTATTGTAGCTCAGGAACCAGGCTGGATTACATCTAACCAAATCGAGGCAGCCCGTGTTGCGATGACTAGATACGTAAAACGTGGTGGCCGCGTATGGATTAAAATTTTCCCTGACAAACCTGTTACAGCAAAACCTGCTGAAACACGTATGGGTTCAGGTAAAGGTGCTCTTGAGTACTGGGTAGCAGTAGTAAAACCAGGCCGTGTAATGTTTGAGATCGCCGGTGTACCGGAAAACTTAGCTAGAGAAGCTTTAAGACTTGCAACACATAAGCTTCCTATCAAGTGTAAGATCGTTTCAAAGGCAGATTTGGAAGGCGGTGAATCAAGTGAAAACTAATAAATATTTAGAAGATTTAAGAACTAAATCAGCTGCAGAACTTAATGAAGAATTAGTAGCAGCAAAGAAAGAGCTTTTCAACTTAAGATTCCAGAACGCAACAAACCAGCTGGAAAATACAGGCAGAATTAAAGAAGTTAGAAGAAACATCGCTAGAATACAAACTGTGATTACACAAAAGACTAGCGCTGCCGAGTAATAAAGGAGGGTAAAAGCGTGGAAAGAAATTTAAGAAAAACCCGTACGGGAAAAGTATTAAGTAACAAAATGGACAAGACAATAGTTGTAGCTGTTGTAGATAACGTTAAACATCCTTTATACAAAAAGATTATTAAAAGAACTTATAAGTTAAAGGCACATGACGAAAACAACGAGTGCAACATTGGCGATACAGTAAAAGTAATGGAAACAAGACCACTCTCAAAAGACAAGAGATGGCGCCTTGTAGAAATTATCGAGAAGGCTAAATAGTAGAAAGGAGAATTGTTATGATACAACAAGAAAGTAGACTTAAAGTTGCTGACAACACAGGCGCTAAAGAAATACTTTGCATAAGAGTTCTTGGTGGTTCTACTAGAAGATATGCCAATATCGGTGATATCATCGTTGCTACAGTTAAGGACGCTAACCCTGGTGGAACAGTTAAAAAGGGTGACGTTGTAAAAGCAGTTGTAGTACGTACCAAGAAAGGCGCTCGTCGTAAAGACGGATCTTACATTAAATTTGACGAGAATGCTGCCGTAATCATCAAAGAAGATAAAACTCCTGCTGGAACACGTATCTTCGGACCGGTAGCCAGAGAGCTCAGAGATAAACAATTTATGAAGATTGTTTCTCTTGCTCCTGAAGTACTCTAGGAGGTGCATGATGGCAACATTAAAAATCAAAAAAGGTGATAATGTAAAAGTTATCGCTGGTAAAGAAAAAGGTAAAGAAGGCAAGGTACTTGCTGTTAATCCAGTAAATGGTACTGTTACTGTTGAAGGTGTAAACATGATTAAGAAACATACTAAACCTAATTCACAACACCAAGAAGGCGGTATCATTTCACAGGAAGGACCTATTAATATTTCTAACGTTATGCTTGTTGTAGGTGGCAAAGCAACTAGAGTTGGTTTCCGCGAGGAAAACGGCAAAAAGGTTCGTTATGCTAAAGCAACAAACGCAACGATCGATTAAGAAAGGGAAGGAGGTCCAAAGAGTTGAACAGACTTAAAGAAATGTATAATTCTGAAATCGTAGATGCTATGATGAAGAAGTTTGGATACAAAAATGTAATGCAAGTACCAAAGATTGACAAGATAGTTGTTAACATGGGCGTTGGCGAAGCTAAAGAAAATGCAAAAGCTCTTGAAGCTGCAATCGGCGACATGCAAATTGTCACAGGTCAGAAAGCTGTTACTACTAAGGCTAAAAAGTCAGTTGCTAACTTTAAAGTTCGTGAAGGCATGCAAATCGGATGTAAGACAACTTTAAGAGGCGAGAAGATGTACAACTTCCTTGACAGACTTATTAACTTAGCTCTCCCTCGTGTACGTGACTTTAGAGGTGTAAACCCAGACGCATTCGATGGTAGAGGTAACTACGCTCTTGGTATTAAGGAACAATTAATTTTCCCAGAAATCGAGTATGACAAGATTGATAAGGTAAGAGGTATGGACGTTATCATCGTAACAACAGCTCAGACAGATGAGGAAGCACGCGAATTATTGACATTGTTCAATATGCCATTTGCAAAGTAAAAGGAGGATACTATGGCTAAAACAGCTATGAAAGTTAAACAGCAACGTAAAGCTAGATTTTCAACACAGGAATACAACAGATGTAGAATCTGTGGTCGTCCTCATGGATACTTAAGAAAATATGGTATCTGCAGAATCTGCTTTAGAGAGCTTGCATATAAGGGACAAATCCCTGGTGTTCGCAAGGCATCATGGTAAAAAGTACATTTTAGAAGGAGGAATTAGTTATGGCAATGAGCGATCCTATTGCTGATATGCTTACAAGAATCAGAAACGGTTTAACTGCAGAACATGAATCAGTTAACGTTCCTTGTTCAAAAGTTAAAGTTGAGATTGCCCGTATCTTAAAACAAGAAGGTTACATTGTTGACTATTCTGTTGAAGGCGAAACTGCTAAAGACAAGACAATCGTTATCACATTAAAATATGGTCCAGAAAAACAAAAAGTTATTACTGGTCTAAAGAGAATTTCAAAACCTGGCTTAAGAGTTTATGCTCAGGCTAACGATGTTCCTAGAGTATTAAATGGTTTAGGAACAGCAATCATTTCAACATCAAAAGGTTTAATGACTGACCGCGATGCAAGAAAACAAAATCTTGGTGGCGAAGTTGTTGCCTATGTTTGGTAATAATTAAGGAGAAAAAATAAATGTCACGTATCGGGAATAAAACGATTACCATTCCTGCAGGCGTTGAAATCAGCGTTTCTGACAAGAATGAGGTGACTGTAAAGGGTCCTAAGGGAACTTTATCACGTCAATTTAGTCCACTTATCACTGTAAAAGTGGAAGGCACTGAAGTTAATTGCGTCAGAGCTAATGAAGAAAAACATACAAAGCAATTACATGGTACTACTAGAGCTTTAATCAACAACATGATCGTTGGTGTATCTGAAGGTTACAAGAAAGTTCTTGAAATCGTAGGTATTGGTTATAAAGCTTCTATGAAGGGTAATGTATTAAACATGAGCTTAGGTTATTCTCATGAAATCAATTATCCTGTTGAAGAAGGTATCACTGTTGAAACTCCTGAAGCAACTAAGATCGTTGTATCAGGTATCGACAAACAAAGAGTTGGCGAAGTAGCTGCTCAAATCAGAAAATATCGTAGACCTGAACCATATAAAGGTAAAGGTATTAGATATCAAGGTGAACATATTGCTCATAAAGAGGGCAAGACTGCTGCATAATAGTGGGAAAGGAGAAAAAATAACATGTATTCTAAACAAGATAAAAATAAATCTCGTCAAAGACGTCATGAACGTATCAGAAACAAAGTTGTTGGTACTGCTACTTGCCCACGTTTAAGCGTATTCCGCTCAAACGCAAACATCCATGTTCAAATCATTGATGATGCAAAAGGTGCAACATTAGTTTCTTGTTCATCAGTAGAATTAAAACTTGCTAACGGTGGTAATGTGGAAGCTGCTGTTACTGTAGGAACTGAAATCGCAAAAAGAGCTTTAGCTAACGGTATCGAAACAGTTGTATTCGACCGTGGTGGCTATGTATATCATGGTCGTGTTAAAGCTTTAGCTGAAGCTGCCAGAGAAGCTGGCCTTAAATTCTAAGGAGTTAACTTATGGAAAATACTAATAAAGATAACAAGAGAGAAAACAGAAGACCAAGAAAATTTAACCGTCCAGAGGTTAAAGAATTCGAAGAAAAGACAGTTCAAATCAACAGAATTTCTAAAACTGTAAAAGGTGGTAGAAGAATGAGATTCGCTGCCATCGTAGTTTGCGGTGATAAGAAAGGTAGAGTTGGTTACGGAATTGGTAAAGCAGCTGAAGTTCCAGAAGCTATCAGAAAAGCATCTGAAGCAGCAAGAAAGAATGTAAGAAGAATTCCACTTGTAGATGGATATAGAACTATCCCACATGCAACAACTGGTGTATACGGTGCTGGTGAAGTTATGCTAAGACCTGCAGCTGAAGGTACTGGTATCGTTGCTGGTGGTGTTGTTCGTGCCATCTTAGAATTAGCTGGTGCTACAGACGTAATTTCTAAGTGCATTGGCTCACGTACTCCTATCAACCAAGTACATGCTACTATGAAGGCTTTAACTGAATTAAAGACTGTTAATTCAGTAGCTAAATTACGTGGTATCAAGGTTGAAGATGTACGTTAGGAGGTTATAAGATATGAATTTACATGAAATGAAATATAACCCAGGCGCAAGAAAAACTTCTAAGCGTTTAGGTAGAGGTTTAGGTTCTGGCCTAGGAAAAACTTCCGGAAAAGGTCATAAAGGCCAAAACGCTCGTTCAGGCGGTGGCGTTAGAATTGGTTTCGAAGGTGGTCAAACTCCTTTCTATAAATCAATGCCAAAAAGAGGCTTCACTAATGTGAACCGTAAGGAATACGCTTTAGTTAACTTAACAGATCTTAACAGATTTGAAGATGGAACTACAGTTACTCCTGAATTATTAAAACAAGCTGGCATCGTTAAGAAAACTCTTGATGGTGTTAAAGTTCTAGGCAACGGTAAGCTTGAAAAGAAAGTAAACGTTACTTGCAACAAGATTTCAAAGTCTGCGCAAGCTGCAATTGAAAAGGCGGGCGGAAAAGTAGAGGTCCTATAAAATGTTCAGCACATTTGTAGACTTCTTCAAAAATAAGGATATTAGAAAAAGAATTTTCTTTACTCTAGCAATCCTATTCATTTATCGTCTTGGATCAGCAATTCCTGCTCCAGGAATTAACTCAGCATCAATTTCTTTAGGGGCTAACTCCCTATTAAATATGATGAATATCCTAGGTGGTGGTTCTATTGAACAAATGTCTATCTTCTCGTTAGGTGTTGGTCCATACATCACTGCTAGTATCATTATTGAATTATTAGCTATGGATATTATTCCTGCTTTAACAGAAATGCAAAAGTCAGGTAAAAAAGGCAGACAACAGATGGACCGTATCACAAGATATGTTGCTGTTGTTCTTGCTATGGTTCAAGGTTACTTCATTGTTCAGTATCTAGACAGACAGTATAGTGCTTATAATTTTGTAAATAACCCTGGATTTGTATCATACTTATATATTGCTGTAATCTTTACTGCTGGTACAATGTTCTTACTTTGGTTAGCAGACCAGATTACTCAAAAAGGTATTGGTAATGGTACTTCAATCATTATCTTCTCAGGTATCGTAGCAGATATGCCTAGCAATTTAAGATCTGTATACTATACATTCATAGGAGAAAATGCAACAAGCAGTTTAGGTATCGGTGGATTCATCGCATATCTAGTAATGTTTATCGCAATCATTGTATTAGTTGTAGTTATGCAAACAGCTGAAAGAAGAATTCCTATGCAACAATCTTCTTCTAGAGCATTAAACAAAACTAAAGGTGATTTAAATCATTTACCATTAAAGATAAACTCTGCTTCTGTTATCCCAGTAATCTTTGCTTCAGCATTGATTCAAGGACCTCAGATTATCGCATCTTGGGTAAATCAGGATGCTTACCATTGGTTAGCTAAGATCTGTGACTTTACTAGTCCAGTATTCCTATGCTTCTATGGTTTATTAATTATCTTATTTACATTCTTCTATACTAATCTTCAGGTTGATCCTCAAAAGATGGCTGATGATTTAGCGAAGGGTGGACAATATATTCCTGGAGTAAGACCAGGAAGCGAAACTAGAGAATATGTATCTAAAGTATTAAATAGAATTACAGTTCTTGGTGCGTTATTGTTAACATTTATCGCTTTACTTCCATACGTTGTATCAGCTCTAACAGGCTTATCATCACGTGCTGCAGTAGGTGGTACAGGTATCATCATTGTTGTTGGTACTGCAATGGAAACTGTTAAACAGTTAAAATCGCAATTAACAAACAAACAATACAAGAGTTTCGTAGGAAAGTAGGATTAATATGAATCTTCTAATTATGGGTGCTCCCGGAGCTGGAAAAGGCTCTATGTCAAATCTAATCGTTGAAAAATACGAAGTAGTACATATCTCTACTGGAGATATGCTTAGAAATGCCATTAAGGAAGAGACACCTGTTGGTAAAAAAGCAAAAGAATATATGGATCAGGGCAACCTGGTTCCAGATTCAATAATTCATGATTTGATTATTGAAAGATTATCTAAAAAGGATATTGAAAAAGGATTCTTATTAGATGGTTATCCTAGAACATTGGCGCAAGCTATTGATCTAAGTGACATTCTAAGTTCGCTTAACAAAAAAGTAGATGCAGTTATCAACTTAAATGTTGATGAAGAAATTCTATTAAAGAGAATTACCGGAAGAAGATCATGTCCTAACTGCAAAGAGATCTATAACATTTATTACAAGCCTTCCAAGGTTGAAGGAGTTTGTGATAAATGTTCTAGTAAGCTCATATTAAGAAAAGATGATAATGCTGAATCTTTAAAAATAAGACTTGGCGAATATCATAAAAATGCTCAACCAATTCTTGAGTATTACAAAAAGATGGATATCGTTAATGAAATTGATGCTTCCAAAACAACTGAAGACTCAATGGAATTAATTGATAAAGTCTTGGAAGGTTTAAAATAATGATTTCTATAAAATCTCCTCGTGAAATTGAATTAATGGCTGAAGCTGGCAGAATCGTCGCATTAGTACATAAGAAAATGAAAGAGGTAATTAAACCTGGTATCTCCACTTATGAAATTGATCAGATTGCTGAAAAAGTCATAAGAGAAAATGGAGCTACACCATCATTTAAAAATTATCAGGGATTTCCATGCGCAACTTGTACATCAGTAAATGATATGCTAGTTCATGGAATTCCTGATCATAAAACAATTTTAAAAGATGGTGATATCATTACAGTAGATGTTGGTGCTAATTACAAAGGTTACCATGGTGATTCAGGATGGACCTACTATGTAGGAAATGTATCTCCTGAAGTTAAAAAGCTATGTGAAGTAACCGAAGAGTCACTATACATCGGTTTACAACAAGTCAAACCTGGAAATCACATTGGTGATATCTCAAACGCAATTGAAACATATGTTAGACAATTTGGTTATGGTATCCCTGAAGATTATACAGGTCACGGAATTGGAAGAAGTGTTCACGAAGATCCGTATATTCCAAACGTTGGTAGAAAAGGCGTAGGTCCTTTAATTAAAAAAGGAATGTGCTTCGCTGTTGAACCAATGGTATTCATGGGATCTGATAAGTGCTATACTCTAAAGGACGGATGGGGTGTGAAAAGTTTCGATCACTCATGGGCAGCACACTACGAACACACTGTAGCCGTTACAGAAGATGGCTATAGAATCTTGACGAAGGAGGACTAACTTGGCAAAACAAGACGTCATCGAAATTGAAGGCATTGTAACTGATACATTACCTAATGCCCAATTTAAAGTGAAACTACAAAACGGTCACGAAATCCTGGCTCACGTTTCTGGTAAAATCCGCATGCATTACATTCGCATCTTACCAGGTGATAAAGTGACAGTAGAAATTTCACCCTATGATTTAACACGTGGGCGTATTACATTTAGACAAAAATAGTCTAGGAGGGAAAACATGAAAGTAAGACCATCTGTAAAACCAATGTGCGATAAGTGTCGAGTTATTAAACGCAAAGGTCGCGTAATGGTTATTTGTGAAAACCCTAAGCACAAACAAAGACAAGGTTAATAAGGGAGGAAAAACATAATGGCACGTATAGCTGGCGTTGACATCCCACGTGAAAAACGTGTGGTTGTCGCATTGACATACATCTATGGTGTAGGTCCAACAACTGCAAAAAAAGTATTAGCTGAAAATAATATCAGCGAAGATATCCGTGTAAAAGATCTAACTGATGAACAAGTTAACTCTTTAAGAAAGTCATTAGATAGCTACAAGCTTGAAGGCGATTTAAGAAGAGAAACTCAATTAAACATCAAGAGACTTATGGAAGTAGGATGCTATAGAGGTATCCGTCATAGAAAAGGTTTGCCTGTAAGAGGTCAAAGAACAAAGACTAATGCTAGAACTAGAAAAGGTCCTAGAAGAACAGTAGCAAACAAGAAGAAGTAAGGAGGATAAACAATGGCACAAAAAGCAAATAAAACAGTAGCACGTAAGAAACGTGTTAGAAAGAATATTGCAAGTGGCGTTGCACATGTCCACTCAACATTCAACAATACAATCGTTACTATCACTGATGAAGCAGGAAACGTAGTTTCTTGGTCAAGTGCTGGTGCATTAGGCTATAAAGGTTCAAGAAAGTCTACACCTTATGCTGCACAATTAGTATCAGAAGCAGCTGGTAAGACAGCTATGGACCATGGCATGAAGAAGGTAGAAGTTAACGTTAAAGGACCAGGTCCAGGTAGAGAAGCAGCTATCAGAGCTCTTGCTACTGCAGGATTAGAAATCACTGCTATCAACGACGTTACACCAATCCCACACAACGGTTGTCGTCCACCAAAGAAACCTAGAGGATAATAGAGGAGGAAACATATGAACAAATTTGAACGTCCTAAATTTAAAGTTACTGAATATGTTGAATCTGACAATTATGGTAAATTTGTAATCTCTCCATTAGAAAGAGGTTTCGGTACAACTTTAGGAAATGCCTTAAGAAGAACAATGCTATCATCTTTACCAGGTGGTGCAGTATATTCAATTAAAGTAGATGGAGTATTCCATGAATTCTCATCTATTAAAGGCGTTAAAGAAGACGTTACATTAATCATCTTAAATATCAAGAAATTAATCTTAGATATTAATGATGATGAAATTTATACATTAAGAATCGCTGCTAAAGGACCATGCACAGTATGCGCAAAAGACATCATTTGCCCAGCTGGCGTTGAAATCCTTAACCCTGAGCTAGAAATTGCTCATCTAGACAAGGGTGGCGAACTTAATATTGAATTAATGGCTAGACAAGGTAGAGGCTATGTTTCAGCTGATGAAAATAAGCTATTATACCAAGGTTCATCTCAAGCAATTGGCACTATTTACACTGATGCTATTTATACACCAGTTGTAAAAGCTAATTACACTGTAGAACCAACTCGTGTTGGCCAATCAGCTAAATATGATGAATTAACAATGGAAATCTGGACTGATGGTTCAATCAATCCAAAAGATTCATTCGCATTAGCTGCTAAAATCTTAATCTCTCACTTAGATTTATTTGCTGAAATCGATGCTGAAATCTCAGGCATGGGTTCATTAATGATGGATCATGTAAATGATGGCGGTAAGAGAATCGTAAATATGTCTATTGATGATTTAGATTTAACAGTTAGATCTTACAACTGCTTAAAGAGAGCTGGTATTCAAAGCGTTGAAGAATTAACAAAGAAAACAGAAGACGAAATGGCTAAAGTAAGAAATCTTGGTAAGAAATCTTTAAAAGAAGTTAAAGAAAAATTACAAGCTCTTAACTTAAGCTTCAAGCGTGTTGATTAAGGAGAAAGATATTTATGTGGAATCGTAAATTAGGTAGAACTGCCGAACATAGAGAAGCTCTTCTTAAGACTATGGCAACTGACTTAATCCTTAAGGGCAAGATTGAAACTACTGAAAAGAAAGCTCTTGAATTAAGAAGCGTTGTTGATGGATTAGTTACTAAAGCTAAAAAAGGTGACTTAGCATCAAGAAGAAATGTTGCTGCTTACTTAAGAAATGTAACAGGCAAAGATGGTAAGACTGCTGTTCAAGTATTATTTGACGAAGTTGCACCTAGAAACAAAGAAAGAAACGGTGGCTACACTAGAGTCGTTAAGACTGGTGTAAGAAAAGGTGACGCTGCACCTTTAGCTACAATCGAATTATTATAATTCGCTAATCAAGCTCTCGAAAGAGAGCTTTTTTATTTATCGTATATAAGCATTCAAACACTGTTTGAATAATATGTTTTGTTATTTTAGGTAAATGGAATGACGAAATATAGAGATAATTAGATGAGATGTAATAATTAATTATGCAGAATAAGTACTGATATAATTATTAAGTCAAATAATAGGAGAAGATTAATATTATGGGCAAAATAATGGAAGCAATATTCTGTATCTTCTATATGGTGTTTACACTAATTATGGGATACAAAATAGTTTCAACATCAAAACACAACAAGAACAGATTATGGTATGGAATAATGTGTCTTGTTTTAGTTTTTGGAGATTCGTTTCATTTAGTAACAAGAGTATTACAAGCAATAAATCAAAGTGGTGATTATCATGTTTCTATGGGCATAGGGACGATGATTACATCAATCACTATGACGATTTTCTATCTGATTATGTATTACATTTACTCATCTAGATATAACTATAAAAATGATGTATTAAAAAACGCAATGATTGTTTTATCAATAGTTAGAATTGCGTTGTGTTTATTCCCTCAAAACGATTGGACAAATGAAGGATCACTTGCATGGGGAATATATAGAAATATTCCGTTTGCGGTAATTGGCTTAATTATGGTCATCTTATACTTTAAACAAAGAAAAGATAATGGATTTAAGAATATGTGGTTAGCTATTACATTAAGCTTTATGTTTTATTTTCCGGTGGTATTATGGTCAAATGTTAGTCCAATGATTGGGATGCTGATGCTACCAAAAACATGCATGTATATATGGATGGTAGTAATGGGATACAAAAACATGTAAAAACAAAGAAGGTTTTTAAACCTTCTTTTCTTATCTTTTAATTAACAATATAGAAATATCATTCACGTTAGTTCCTGTAGGACCGGTGAATATTAATCCATCACACATTTTTAAGCAATTGTATGAATCGTTATTTTCAAGAATATCGTTTATTGATATTCCTTTTTCTTTTAATATGTCATATGTCTGATTATCGACATATCCTCCTGCTGCATCAGTTGGACCATCTGTTCCATCAGATCCAATAGAGAATATACATGTATCAATACAATCTTTTATTAGTAAAGCACTAGACAATGCAAGTTCTTGATTTCTTCCACCAAGTCCATTGCCTTTTACTTCAACAACAGTTTCACCACCCATGATAAAAGCTAGAGATTTTTTTGTGTCTTGATTATCTATCGCAATATTTCCAAGTTTATAACCTGCATCTTTTGCAAAACAATTTAATTCATCAGTAAGTATGATTGTTTGATATCCTAATCTTTCACATATCTTTTTAGCTTCTATGCATAGATTTTTTACAGATCCTGTTACAACAGTTTCAACATTATCTATTTGTTTTACAGTTTCAATGTTTAAACACTTTCTTACATCTTCAGATATATTCAAATTGTATTTATTAACGATATTTATTGCATCTATACAAGTAGTGCTATCAGGATATGCAGGACCTGATGCAATCATATCTAGAGGATCTTTTATAATATCGCTTAAAACTATAGAGTATATTTTTGCAGGTTTACAAATATTAGCGAATTTTCCACCTTTTACTTTAGAAAGTCTTTTTCTTATAGTATTTATTTCGTTTATATCTGCACCACATTTTAATAACTGATTAGTTATGTCTTCTAACTCATCTTTACTTACAAGAGGATCTTCAAATAATGCGGAACCACCTCCAGAAATAAGGAATATAACAGTATCGTTTTTATTAAGATTATTTACTAAAGAAATAGCTTTTTTAGTAGCTATAAATGTATTTTCATCTGGAATTGGATGACCTGCTTCATAACATTCAATATTATTTATTGTTCCTTTGATATGGTGATATTTGGTAATTACTACACCTTTATATAATTTATCATCAAGAATGTCTGATGCAGCTTTTGCCATTTGAAAAGCAGCTTTACCTATAGCTATCAAGTATATTCTTCCATCATCAAATGTTTTATCTTTTAAGGCTTTATATACTGCTTCGTCAGGCAAAACTTTTAAAATGGATTCATTAATAATTGTATGAGCATCATTTTTTATATCCATAAGTTTATTATACAAAATGAATAAAATAGTATTTTCAGGGTTATAGTAAAATAGATGTATGAAAGAAAGATTAATTAGAATAATATTTACAATAATTGGAACTGGATTACTTGCTTTATCGACAGCACTTTTTATCATTCCTTATAACATTCTTACAGGAGGTATTGCAGGTATAGCGATAATCTTACATCCTATACTTCCGATGCTTACAAAAGATATGATTGCAGCGGGATCATCTGTAGTCTTGTTTGTGATAGGAGCAATATCTTTAGGAAAAGATTTTTCAATAAGGACAATTCTTTCGACAGTTGTTTATTCTCCATTACTAATATTATTTTCTAGGATGTTAAAACCTGTTGAAGTAGAACCTCTACTCGCATGCTTATATGGTGGCCTATTGGGTGGAATTGGTGTTGGACTTGTATTAAGACAAGGTGGTTCAACTGGTGGAATGGATGTTCCTCCATTAATGATGAATAAGTATTTTGGAATAAATGTCGCTAAAGGAATACTAGTTGTAGATGGTTTAACAGTTCTATTAGGTTTAATTGAATATAATCTTGGAAATGTATTGTTAGGATTAATATCTGTATACTTTACAAATATCGGTGTTGAAAAAGCATTAGAAATAGGTGGTACAAAAGGTAAAGAAATAAAAATCATTTCGGATAAATATGAAGAAATAATAAGTGAAATACATGCAAGTCTTGATAGAGGAACTACATTATTAGATGGTAGTGGCGGTTATACTAAAAAAGATAGAAAAGTAATCTTATGCATTACAAAGGATGAACAGGCGCAAAAAGTTATCGATATTGTGAATAAATACGATGACTCCGCCTTTGTGATAGTGAGTGATGTCACAACAGTAAAAGGTGAAGGATTTACTATCCCTGTAAGATTATAGTTTTGTTAATCATCACACATATAATAATCAACTAGTTTATAGTAAAATAAAAACGTAAAAATAAAGAGGTAAACAAAATGGCAAATTTATCACCACTTCAAAAAGCTAGATACGAATACCAGCCAAAGCTTCCTGGAATGCTTAGAAATGGTATTTCTGAAATCTCAGTAAAAGAAGGAAAAGAAACACAAAGCGTTGCTGATCAGGAAAAGATCAAAGCATTATTCCCTAATACTTATGGTAAAAAGGAAATCACATTTGAAAAAGGTACAAATACTTCAGTTGCTAAAAAACAGGTAGTAGGTGTTATCTTATCAGGTGGACAGGCTCCAGGTGGACATAACGTAATCAGTGGTTTATATGATGCTTTAAAAGCAACAAATAAAGAAAATGTTCTATTAGGTTTCAAAGGTGGACCAGATGGACTATTAAAGAATGACTACGTTGAATTTGATGATGCATTTATTGATGCATATAGAAACACTGGTGGTTTCGATATCATTGGTTCAGGTAGAACTAAATTAGAAACAAAAGAACAATTCGCTATCGTTGCAGAAAATGCAAAGAAAAACGGATTAACTGCAGTTGTTATCATTGGTGGTGACGACTCAAATACAAATGCTGCTACACTAGCTGAATATATGGCAGCAAACAACACTGGTATTCAAGTTATTGGTTGTCCAAAGACTATCGATGGTGACCTTAAGAATGAAGATATCGAAGCATCATTTGGTTTCGATACAGCAACAAAGACTTATTCTGAATTAATCGGTAACATTGAAAGAGACGCTAACTCAGCTAAAAAATATTGGCACTTTGTTAAAGTTATGGGTAGATCTGCATCTCACGTAGCTTTAGAATGTGCATTAGAAACTCAACCAAACATCTGCTTAATTGGTGAAGAAGTTGCAGCTAAGAAAATGTCTTTAGCTCAAATCACTAATTACATCGCTGATTCTGTTGAAACTAGATCAAATAATGGTAACAACTTCGGTGTTGCTATCATCCCTGAAGGTATTGTTGAATTTGTTCCAGAATTCTCACACCTTATCGCTGAAATCAATGAATTATTAGCTGGTAATAAGACTGAAGAATTCAATGCTTTACCTGATTGGACTGCAAAATACAACTTCATAAAAGCTGGTTTAACAGAAGAATCATTTAAAGTATTCGATATCTTACCTCAAGGTATTCAACAACAATTATTCTTAGAAAGAGACCCACACGGTAACGTTCAAGTATCATTAATTGAATCAGAAAAACTATTCTCAGAAATGGTTAAAGAAGAATTAGCTAGAAGAAAGAAAGCTGGTACTTACCACGGCAAGTTCGGTGCACAACATCACTTCTTCGGTTATGAAGGAAGATGTGCATTCCCCTCAAACTTCGATGCTGACTATTGTTACTCATTAGGATATAACGCATTCATGTTAATCCAATATGGTTACACTGGTTACTTATCAAAAGTATCTAACATCTCTAAACCTGCTGAAGAATGGGTTGCTGGTGGTATGCCTATCACTAAGATGATGAATATGGAAAGAAGAAACGGTGAAGATAAACCAGTTATCAAGAAAGCATTAGTTGAACTTGATGGCAAGCCATTCAAATTCTTTGCTGCTAATAGAGAAGCTTGGGCTGTTGAAACAGCATATACATATCCTGGAGCTATCCAATACTATGGACCAAGAGAAGTATGTGATATCACAACTAGAACTCTAGCATTAGAAAAAGGCGAATAATTTATTTACTAAAGCATAATAAAAAGGCGCTGTTGTGATTCTTGACTGCCCCTTTTAATATGAATTATATTCTTAAAACAACAAGTTATTGCTGTTTTCTAAATATGTTTTTGTTGCGTATCTATATGCTTGTTCAAAAATATAGTCTGCAGGATAAATTGTTTTATTATTAACCTTAATTTGAAATATTGGTTGATAGTTTATAATAACAACTTCTGATTTATAGTAATTGTTTAGGAAATTTATCATATTGTTTTTTACCATACTATTTTCTAAAACATGTCTATCAATAATTAAAAGATTTGATTCTTTATTCAAAATCGAAGAATCTATCTGAAGCAGTTTTTGTAGGGCATTAATATTGCTAAAAGAAGTGTTATATAAAAAATTATTATCTTTATCAAAGTTTTTTAATGTAATTAAATTTATCCCTGTTAAAACAGAAAGTTCATGATAAGTAATATTAACCTTCTTTTTTAGTGATTTAAAAATATTGCGGTTGATTATTTTATTTTTAAAATAATCAACTAATTGAATTTCATTCATTTCATGATATACAGGGAATAGCTCTATCATTTCACTTATTGGACACAGTAAAAACAATCTTCTAATTGGGATAAATAGATTTAAACCAACTGTGATATATTGATCCAAAGCCCATAATAATTCAACAGGAATTTTGCTTTCATAATATTTGGCATGGTCATTAAATAGAACATAAACAAAATCTTCATAAGGCATTTGTAAAAAAGATGACACATTATTATCATCTAAAAAGCGGAATGTTTCTGAATAAACTATTTTATCGCTAATGTTGGAAAAAGATATGTTATTCCTAACATATAAATATGACACATAGGTAACAAAACGTTCTCTAAATTCTTTCAAATCAATTATAGTAGTCATTATATTTTTTTCCTTAGTATATCCCTAATATATGTATTGTTGATTGAGTCGCTATTTTTAATAGAATGATATTCGTTTAAACCTCTGGATAGAAAATCGCTGTAATCTTTGGAGTGTTCAATAGATTCAAAAGAAATAAGATTAATGTGATTAAATGCCTTTTGGCTTTTTAAAACATATTGTTTCCCTAGATTACCAATAAACATAGCTTTTGTAAGTGTTTCGTATGATAGTTCGTTTGCTAGGAAATCACGTGAATAGTTAAAGTACGAATCATCAGCTCTATATCCAATGATTATGTCGTACTGTTCTAAATCAACATAATATCTTTTCTTTAGTTCTTCTATAGTACTGTTATATTTGTTTAGTTCACTTTCTCTAAAACGATGATTAACTAGAATTGTGATCCATTTTAATACAGAATCTTCGCTTGGTTCGCTGAGATCTAGTACGGAAAGGCCTTTTATATCTAATTCATATTCATTAATATATCCATTGCCTTTGTGTTTACTAGCCCATAGTTTAGCTATTTGTTTATCTTTTGTCATATAAAAACCTAATCCATAATCGTTGTATGGCTTACCATA
Organism: Lachnospiraceae bacterium; assembly: GCA_045599965.1. Lineage (GTDB taxonomy): Bacteria > Bacillota > Clostridia > Lachnospirales > Lachnospiraceae > RGIG5612. Next base: position 51,617 of record JAZRXA010000029.1, read on the forward strand.
ATTGAATAGGGGTTTTTGAATGACCTTGTCAGATCCATGATACAATTTCATTTTTGTATTTTAATTATAACAAAAAAGTGTTATATATAACCTAAAATTTAAGTAAATTTAATAATAATGTGTAAAAAATAGGTTATGTATAACCTATTTTTAATTATAGCTTTTATATATTGTCAACAATCACGTATTCTATAGTGCATTCTAGTAATTATATATACAGGTTTATAAT
>JAZRXA010000030.1:0-10404 GCA_045599965.1 Lachnospiraceae bacterium
GACTTCGAATATACAGTATAATACATCACCTGGTAAAACAACCACCTTTACAGGACCTGGTGGAGATACGGATACTAAAACTTTACAACAGTATGAAGGAAGTAATCTTGACACAGCATTAAATACAACATTTTATAATACTTTAAGCTCTGATATTAAAAAAGCAATAGTACCACAAACAATAGAGCAGAAAGCATATGGATGGACAACTTCACAACCGGCAAGTGGAGACTATTGGTCAGGAACATATAGATTTGATAACCCAACCCCTTATTACATAACAAATCCAGGATATAGTGCACCTGTAGAAGGAACAAGAAATGTATATGCGCTTGAAGTAGAAGATGTAATTAATTATCTTGGAACAAGCAACATAAATCCTCAGGCTGTAAACAAGATGTTCTTTGACAAGCCTGGCCAACAAGGTGGAAAATATTGCTGGCTGCGCTCGGCTTATACTTTCGACAACTATAATGCTTGGATCGTATTCGGCAACTACGGTAGCCTCCACTACAACTTCTGTAACAACTCAAACGCCGTTCGTGCGGCTTTCACAATCAATTTAAGCCAATGCGCATGGGCACCAGTACCAAAAGAAGAATAAGATAACAAATGAAAACAGGCACTGGCCTCGGCACATCATGCCGAGGCCATTTTTATTTTTAAAGCTCGCACCCTGCATGAAAAGAAAATTCGTTTTTGCTCATCACCCGTTCGTCTAACTGAAACTAACGCTCGACTTGGTCGGGCCTTATTGCGCACGGTGCCCATCCGTGCGCGCCCTCCCTTCGTCTTCGCTAAGTTTCACTAAAGCCTCACTCATAAATCGCAAAGAACGGATTTTTTTCTTATCTGCTCACTAATTATCGTTTGGCTTATTCTTATGTAGGTGGGTGTAGGCGAGGTCGGTTACGACGCGGCCTCGTGGTGTTCGATTTAGGAAACCGCTCTTTACGAGGTATGGCTCATATACATCTTCTATTGTGCCTGAGTCGTCTCCGATTGCTGCAGCTAGTGTATCTAGTCCCACTGGTCCACCATTAAATTTATTTATCATTGTAAGAAGTATTGCTCTATCTGTAAGGTCTAAACCTTTTTGATCTATATCTAAAAGTGTAAGCGCCTCATCTACTACTTCTTTTGTTATCTTGCCTTCATATTTAACTTGCGCATAGTCTCTAACTCTTCTTAAAATTCTATTAGCGATTCTAGGTGTGCCTCTAGAACAATTTCCTATCTCTAATGCGCCTGTTTTATCTATCTTATCAATATTTAATTTCTTTGCTGAGTTCGTAACTATTTGTGCTAACTCTTCTGGCTCATAAAATTCCATTCTATGAATTATTCCAAATCTATCGCGAAGTGGTGCTGATAAAAGTCCCGCTCTTGTCGTTGCTCCTATTAAAGTGAATCTATCAACGTTAATTCTTCTAACTGTTGTTTGTTCTCCATTTTCGATAACTGCATCAAAAGCAAAGTCTTCCATTACCGAATAAAGTGCTTCTTCAACAGGTTTTGATAATCTATGAATTTCATCAATAAATAAAACTCCTCCTTTTGGAAGTTGTTTTATTATTGCTAAGATTTCTCCTGGATACTCGATAGAAGGACCTGCAACTATTTTCATAGATGTGCCCATCTCATTTGCAATAATTCCAGCTAAAGTAGTTTTTCCTAGACCTGGAGCTCCATAAAGCAAAACATGATCAATAGGCTCTTCTCTTTCTTTAGCAGCTTGAATATAAATCTTAAGATTTTCTTTAATCTTTTCTTGACCTATGTAAGTATCAAAATTAAGAGGTCTTAAGTTATTTTCAACCTCAATCTCTTCTGGTATTACATTAGTATTAATTGCATCTTTACTCATAATTAAATATTAATATTTGCAAATATTGCATCGATTAAATCATCAACGCTCATGCTATCTGTAATTTCAATTTTTGAAACTGCCTTCATACATGCTGTGCGATCAAATCCTGTCGCAACTACAGTATTAATTGCTTCGTCAATAATACTGCTATTTTGTGAAATTTTATTGCCCAAGTCTAAGCCATTGCTAAGCATGTCCTTATTTACTTTTCCTTTAAGTTCAAGGATAATTTTTTGTGCAGTCTTAGCACTAATTCCTTTAGACGAAGCAATAAGTTTATCATCTCCAGAAACAATTGCCATCTTTAAGGTTTCTACGTCAACGCTAGATAAAATATTCATAGCTCCTTTAGGTCCGATTCCGCTTACTTTCAAAAGATTCCTAAACATTTCTAAATCATCCTTCGAAGTAAACCCGCAAAGCTGAACATCTTCTTTTCCAAAAGCCATAAAAGTATAGATTGTTACTTCCATACCTTCACCTAACTTAAATAAAGAAGATACTGGCATATTAATTAAATAACCAATACCGTTATTATCTAAAATAATATTATTTTCATTTATCTGCGCAACAACGCCTTTAATATAACCAATCATTATCTATCGTAATTAACTATCTTTGCGAAATCTTCTTTAAGAGAAGCTCCGCCAACTAATCCACCATCAATATCTTCCATAGCAAAGATTTCAGCAGCGTTACTACCATTAACACTTCCGCCATAAAGAATACGAATTTCGCAAGCAACATCTTCACCATACAAATCACAAATTGTATCTCTTATTGCAAGGCAAACTTCCTCAGCTTGCTCTGCAGTAGCAACCTTACCTGTGCCGATAGCCCAAATAGGTTCGTAAGCTATAATAGCATTAACAGCATCTTCTATATCAACGCCTTCAAAAGCTTTAGTGATTTGACCCTTAACAAAATCTAATGTCTCACCCGCTTCTCTTTGCTCTAAAGTTTCACCACAGCAAACAATAGGTGTAAGGTCATGTTCAAAAGCTTTTAATACTTTTTTATTAACGCACTCATCACTCTCGCCAAAAATTTGTCTACGCTCTGAGTGACCAATAATTACATATTCAACACCAAGTTCATAAAGCATGTTAGGAGAAATTTCTCCTGTATAAGCGCCCTTTTCTTCGAAGAACATATTTTGTGCGCCAATAGCAATATCACTTCCCATTACTTCTTCAATAGCAACTTGAATGTCTACAAATGGAACGCAAAAAATTACATCAACATTCTTATTGAAAACTTTTGGTTTCAATGTCTTAACAAGCTCCTTTGCCTCGATAGGAGTCATATTCATTTTCCAATTTCCTGCAACAACTTTTCTTCTCATTTTTACTTCCTCTAAAACTTATTTATCATTAATTGCATCTACGCCAGGCATAACTTTGCCTTCTAAGAATTCTAGTGAAGCTCCACCACCAGTACTAATATGTGTCATCTTGTCACCAAAGCCAAGTTGATTTACAGCGGCTGCGCTATCGCCACCACCAATAATAGTTGTAGCGTCCATTTCGCTAAGGAGTTTAGCAATCTCTTTTGTACCTGTAGCAAAATTAGGAACTTCGAAAACTCCCATAGGACCATTCCAAATTACTGTCTTAGCATCTTTTAGTGCATCTTTGAATGCCTCGATAGTTTTTTCACCTATATCAACGCCCATCTGATCATCAGGAATATTCATAACTTCAACTGTTTCAAAAGGAACGTCGTTAGAAATTTCACTAGCAATAACAGAATCTACTGGCAAAACTAACTTAACGTTTTTATCAGCAGCTTTCTTAATCATGTCTTTTGCATAATCAAGATATTCTTCTTCAACTAAGCTCTTACCAATACTTCCGCCTTGAGCTTTAGCAAAGGTATAAGCCATACCCCCACCGATAAGCAAGATGTCAACTTTTTCAAGTAAGTTATCAATAACTGTAATTTTTGAAGAAACCTTAGATCCACCCAGGATTGCAGCAAAAGGTCTAACAGGACTTTCAACTGCATTTCCTAAATAATCAAGTTCCTTTTGCATAAGGTATCCAACAGCATTTTCTTTTACGAAACTAGCCACTCCTGCAGTCGAAGCATGTGCTCTATGGGCTGTACCGAATGCATCATTAACATAAACATCACATAAAGAAGCAAGCTCTTTTGAAAAACCTTCATCATTAGCTTCTTCTTCAGGACGAAATCTTGTATTTTCAAGAAGAACAACTTGGCCATCCTCTATATGAGTCTTAAACCATTTCGCATGCTCACCAACAACTTCATTATCTTTTAAGAACAAAACTTCTTGACCTAAAAGCTCACTAAGACGAACAGCTACAGGGGCCAGTGTTAAGTCTTCATTAACTTTTCCTTTAGGTTTACCTAAATGCGAACATGCAAAAATTCTTCCACCATCACTAACAAGTTTTTTTATAGTAGGAAGAGCTGCAACGATTCTCGTATCGTCAGTAATTTTTCCGTCCTTCATAGGAACATTTAAGTCCAGTCTAAGTAAAACATTTTTACCCTTAAAATTAATATCATCAATTGTTACTTTATTAAGCATACTAATTTCTCCTTATTAGAATTTCTTTGCTAAATATTTAACCGTTCTGCAAAGTTGGCAAGTGTATGAATATTCGTTGTCATACCATGCAACAACTTTAACAAAAGATTTTTTACCTAATTCCATAACCTTTGTTTGAGTTGCATCAAACATTGAACCAGCGCTCATTCCAATAATATCAGAAGATACGATTGGATCTTCTGTATAGAAGTAAGAATCATTTTTGTTCTTCTTCATGAATGCGTTAATTTCTTCAGCAGTAACTTTGCCTTTAACTACGCATGTAAGTTCTGTAAGTGAACCTGTTGGAGTTGGAACTCTTTGTGCAGCGCCATCAAGTTTTCCTTTAAGTTCAGGAATAACAAGGCCGATAGCTTTTGCAGCACCAGTTGTGTTAGGAACTATGTTAATTGCGCAACTTCTTGCACGTCTTAAATCGCCTTTTTTATGGAAAGCATCAAGAGGTTCTTGATCGCCTGTGTAAGCATGAATTGTAGTCATAAGACCTTTTTCAATAGGAACAAGCTTATTTAAGTTATAAGCCATAGGTGCTAAGCAGTTAGTTGTACATGAAGCGCCAGAAATAATTTTATCTGTCTTCTTTAATGTCTTTTCGTTAACACCAAATACTATTGTAGGAATATCGCCTGCAGGTGCAGAAATAACAACTTTTTTAGCTCCAGCATTAATATGTGCCATTGATTTTTCTTTTGAATTATTTGCACCAGTACATTCGATAACTATATCGATATTTAAGTCCTTCCAAGGAAGTTTGCTAGCATCACGCTCTCTTACAATTTGAACTTTTTGTTTTCCAATTGTAAGGAAGTTCTTAGATGCTTTAACTTTATCGGCTGCTTCAAAACGGCCTTGAGTTGAATCGTACTTAAGAAGATGTGCTATCTCTTCTGTAGGATGTGAACAATTTATAGCTACTACTTCTACTTCTTTATCATTAAACAGTCTTCTGAATGCTAATCTACCAATGCGTCCGAATCCGTTTATTGCTACTCTTTTTTTACTCATTTTTGTTCTCCTTCGTTAGTAAAAAATATTCTTAAAAAAAACTTAACAATAAAACTAAATAAAACAGGCGGTTGCCGAAACAACCGCCTTATTCTTTATTATTTCTTTGATGCTTTATATTCTTTAATTGCAGCTGTTAATTCAGGAACAATTTTGAATAAGTCACCTACTAAACCGTAGTCAGCAACATCGAAAATAGGTGCTGTCTCGTCCTTGTTAATTGCAATGATAAGGTCAGCCTCTTCCATACCTGCAACGTGTTGGATAGCTCCGCTGATACCACAAGCAACATAAATTTGTGGACGAACAGTCTTACCTGTTTGACCAACTTGCATGTCTTTAGGCATCCAGCCTGAATCTACAACAGCACGGCTACAAGCAACTTCACCGCCAAGAGCATCAGCAAGATCTCTTAAAAGTTGGAAGTTTTCAGGGCCCCCCATTCCACGTCCACCTGATACTAAGATTTTTGCATCCATAATATCAACTGTTTCGCTTACGTTCTTAACTACTTCTAAGATTTCAACATATTTGTTGTTTGGTGTGAAGCCAGGGTTATATTCGATAACTTCTGCTTTAGCACCTTCTTGTTTAGCTTGACGTTGCATAACACCAGGACGAACTGTTGCCATCTGTGGTCTGTTATAAGGACAAGCGATAGTAGCGATTGTATTTCCACCGAAAGCTGGACGAGTCATAAGAAGTTGACCATGAAGTTGTTCATCTTCTTTTCCAGGAATAGGTTGAAGTGGGAAATCACCAATATCAAGACTTGTACAGTCAGCTGTTAAACCTGTTGCAACTCTAGCTGAAACTCTAGGGCCAAGGTCACGTCCGATTGGTGTAGCACCAACTAACATGATTTCAGGTTTGTATTCGTTGATAGCTGAAGCCAAAGCATGAGCATATGGCTCAGTTCTGTAATCTTTACACTCAGGATCATCAATAACGATAACTTTTTGTGCACCATATTCTGCAAGTTCATCAGCAAGTCCTTTAATGCCAGAACCGATAACAACTGCAGCAACATATGTATTTAAATCTTTTGCTAATTCATTTGCTTTACCGAGAAGTTCGAAAGCGATACCAGAAAGTTTTCCGTCAACTTGCTCAGCAAAGATATATACGCCTTTATAATCTGCTGTATTCATAATTATTCGCTCCTTTCTTCTCTTAAATAGCATGTTTCTCGTCTAATTTGCCCATAAGATATGCAACGGACTCTTTAGGATCGAGTTCAACTTTTTCACCAGCGCCTTTACGAACTTTATCAGATGCTTTAGCAATCTTTGTAGGAGAACCTGCAAGACCGATATTAGCATCGTCTAAGTCTTTAAGGTCAGCTCTTCCCCAAGTAGTAATCTCAGCTTTAACAGCATCAAAGATTCCACCAGGAGTCATGTAACGAGGTTCAGCTAAATCGCCAAGTGCAGTAATAAGGCAAGGCATTTTAGCTTTAACAACATGATATCTATCATCATATTGACGCTCAACGATTACATAGTCGCCTTCAACTTTGATATCCTGTGCATAGCTGATTACAGGAATATCTAAGTGCTCAGAAATCTGAGGACCAACTTGAGCTGTATCACCATCGATAGCCTGACGGCCTGTGATGATTAAATCATATTCTAAGTTTCTAATACCAGCAGCAATTGTAGAAGATGTAGCCCATGTGTCGGCACCACCTAAAACTCTGTCAGTAATAAGAACTGCTTTGTCAGCACCCATAGCAAGTGCTTCCATTAAAACATCTGTAGCTTTTGGAAGTCCCATAGTAACAACGCTAACTTCTGCGCCATATTGATCTTTTAATTGCAAAGCTGCTTCAAGACCTGCTTTGTCATCAGGGTTCATGATAGCAAGCATTGCTCCTCTGTTTAAGGTTCCATCAGGGTTAAACTGAACGCCACCTTTTGTGTCAGGAACCTGTTTAATACAAACAACTATTTTCATATCCATGCTCCTTTCTTAGTTCAGTAAATTGCCTGAAATAACCATTCTCTGAACTTCACTAGTTCCTTCATAGATTTCAGTAATCTTTGCATCACGCATCATACGCTCAACGTCGTATTCACGAATGTAACCATAACCACCATGAAGTTGAACAGCCTTAGTAGTAACTTCCATTGCAACTTCAGCAGCATAAAGCTTAGCCATAGCAGCTTCTACTGAGTAGCTTGTCTTTCCATCTTCAGCAAACTGTTGTTTCTTAAGAGCTGCTCTGTAAACCATCATTTGAGCTGCCTTTACTTTAGTTGCCATATCAGCTAATTGGAACTGAGTATTTTGGAATTGACCAATTGATCTACCAAACTGTTTTCTTTCTTTTACATATTGAACAGTAGCGTCTAAAGCACCTTCAGCAAGACCTAAAGCTTGAGCTGCGATACCAATACGACCACCATCAAGAGTATGCATAGCAATTTGGAAACCTTTGCCTTTTTTGCCAAGTAAGTTTCCTTCTGGAATTCTACAATCTTGGAAGATAAGTTCATATGTAGATGAACCTCTAATACCCATCTTCTTTTCTTTTGTTCCGAATGTAAATCCAGGTGTATCTTTTTCAACTATGAAAGCAGAAATTTCTTTCTGAGTTCTTCCATGTTTTTCGATTGTGCCTGTAACAGCGATAAGGATATAAACGTCAGCTTCTTTACCATTTGTGATAAAGCACTTAGAACCGTTAATAACCCACTCATGTGTGTTCTCATCGAGAACAGCTTTAGTTTGTTGACCTTGAGCATCTGTACCAGCGCCCGGTTCAGTTAAACCGAAAGCACCAAGCCATTCGCCCTTAGCAAGCTTAGGAACGTATTTAGCTTTTTGCTCATCAGTACCATAAGTAAGAATTGGGTCAACGCAAAGAGATGTATGAGCACTAACGATAACGCTTGTTGTACCACAAACTTTTGCAAGTTCTTCAACGCACATAACGTAAGTTAAAACATCACAACCTTGTCCACCGAAATCCTTAGGTACAGGTATTCCTAACATTCCGTATTTAGCAAGTTTATCAACTACTTCTCTCGGGAATGTTTCAGTTTCATCTGTTTCTTGAGCATAAGGTTTAACTTCATTCAAAGCGAAATCTTTGAAGAGCTGTCTAGCCATCTCATGCTCTTTCTTTAAAGTGAAATCCATTTTTTTCCTCCTAATATATTATTTACTATAATCGTAGAATCCTTTACCAGTTTTTTGTCCTAAAAGACCGCCACGAACCATCTTCTTAAGAAGTGGATGAGGACGATATTTAGGATCGCCTGTTTCTGTATATAAAACGTTCATGATAGCAAGAACTACATCAAGACCAACTAAGTCACCAAGTGCTAAAGGTCCCATTGGATGGTTAGCACCAAGTTTCATTGCTGTATCAATACCTTCAACTGAAGCAAGGCCATCAGCGTAAATACCAATACCTTCGTTAATCATTGGAATAAGAACTCTGTTAACAACGAATCCAGGCCCTTCTGCAACCTGAACAGGAACTTTGCCAATTTGCTCAGCAATGCTGATGATTTGATCAACAACTTCCTTAGGTGTGTTAACGCCAGCGATAACTTCAACTAATTTAAGAACTGGAGCTGGGTTAAAGAAATGCATACCTGTAACAGGTCTGTCTAAGCCTGCACCAATTTCAGTAATTGAAAGTGAAGATGTGTTAGTAGCGAAAAGACATGTCTTAGGAACGATATCTTGAAGCTCTTTGAAAGTTTGTTTTTTAATTTCCATATTTTCAATAGCAGCTTCAACTACTAAATCGCAATCAGTACAAATATCTTTTGTACCTGTAGTAATTTTAGCTAAAATAGCGTCAGCATCAGCTTGTTCCATTTTGCCTTTTGCAACACGGCCAGCAAGGCCTTTTTCAATTTTCTTTTTGCCGTTAGCAGCAAACTCATCGTTAATGTCTGTAAGTCTTACTTCATAACCTTCACAGCTTGCAAATGCTTGGGCAATACCAGAACCCATTGTTCCAGCACCGATAATACCAACTATCATGATTCTCCTCCTAAATGTATGTTAAATATTTTTATAAACTTTATTTATTATTGAATTTCTCAACTTTTGTTTTATTTAAGAAAGCAGCCATACCATCTTTTTGATCTTGTGATGCGAAACATGAACCGAATAATTTTTCTTCGATAACAATAGCCTCATCCATATCAACTTGAAGACCATCGTTAATAGCCTTCTTACATGCGCGAACAGCTATAGGAGCGTTTGCAGCAATCTTGCCAGCAAGCTTATAAGCTTGAGGTAAAAGATCTTCTTGTGGATAAACTGCGTTAACAAGACCAAGAGCTAAAGCTTCAGGAGCTTTAATATTCTTAGCTGAATAAATAAGTTCTTTAGCTTTGCCAGGATTAATAACTCTAGCAAGACGCTGTGTTCCGCCAAAACCAGGAGTGATTCCAAGACCAACTTCAGGTTGACCAAACATAGCGTTTTCAGAACAAATTCTTATATCGCATGAAAGAGCAAGTTCATTTCCACCACCAAGAGCAAAGCCGTTAACAGCTGCAATAACAGGAAGTGGGAAAGTCTCAATCTTTCTAAATACGTCATTACCTTTTTTACCGAAAGCAACACCTTCTTCTTCAGTAAGTGTGCTCATTTCGCCGATATCAGCACCAGCTACGAAACTCTTCTCGCCTGCGCCTGTTAAAACAACGCAACGAACTGTTTCTAAATCAATAGCATCAAAAACCTGCTCTAATTCATCCAAAACATTTGAATTAAGAGCGTTAAGAGCCTCTGGCCTATTAATTGTCACTGTTGCAATTTCTCCGTTTACTTCATAATTAACAAAACCCATTTTTTATCTCCTTTACACACAAAAAAACATGTATTCATAAATGTACACAAAATACAACGCTATTATATAATAAATAGAGGAAAAAATAAATATCAATATTATGATTTATTGGAAAATTCAAAGAAAAAAGCA
>JAZRXA010000031.1:0-1090 GCA_045599965.1 Lachnospiraceae bacterium
CGGGTGGACCACCATCCAAGCCTAAATACTACCTGATGACCGATAGAGAAGCAGTACCGTGAGGGAAAGGTGAAAAGCACCCCGGGAGGGGAGTGAAACAGTACCTGAAACCTTGTGCTTACAAGCAGAGAGAGCACGTTAAAGTGTGATCTCGTACCTTTTGTAGAATGGTCCGGCGAGTTATTGTACGCACCGAGCTTAAGGTATTAAGTCCCGGAGGCGCAGGGAAACCGAGTCTTAATAGGGCGTAAAGTTGTGTGCAATAGACCTGAAACCGTGTGACCTATCCATGAGCAGGTTGAAGTTGAGGTAAAACTCAATGGAGGACCGAACGCACGCTCGTTGCAATGATCGGCGATGACTTGTGGATAGCGGAGAAATTCCAATCGAACTCGGAGATAGCTGGTTCTCCCCGAAATAGCTTTAGGGCTAGCGTTAGCTTAGATTACCGGAGGTAGAGCACTGAATGAGCTAGGGGCCGATGAGGTTACTGAACTCTATCAAACTACGAATGCCGGAGAATTGATGGCTGGCAGTCAGACGGTGTGAGATAAGTTTCATCGTCAAAAGGGAAACAGCCCAGACCCACAGCTAAGGTCCCAAATATATGCTAAGTGGAAAACGATGTGAAGTTGCGAAAACAACCAGGATGTTGGCTTAGAGGCAGCCACTCATTAAAAGAGTGCGTAATAGCTCACTGGTCGAGTGACTTTGCGCGGAAAATATAACGGGGCTAAGCATATAACCGAAGCTTGGGAAGTCGCAAGACTTGGTAGGGGAGCGTTGTGTACGGAGGGAAGCATGAGCGGAAGCACGTGTGGACTGTACACAAGTGAGAATGCCGGAATGAGTAGCGAGAATTATGTGGGAATCATAATGGCCGAAAATCTAAGGTTTCTTGGGGAAGGTTCGTCCGCCCAAGGTAAGCCGGGAGCTAAGGCGAGGCCGTAAGGCGTAGTCGATGCACATACGGTTGAAATTCCGTAGCCGCCGAAATTGTTAAGCACAGGGACACATAGAGATAGCCGGACCCCGGCGTTGGTTGACCGGGGCGAAAGGGACCGAACATCAGTAGGGAAGTCGGCGATGC
>JAZRXA010000032.1:0-27042 GCA_045599965.1 Lachnospiraceae bacterium
CGGTTCAATTAGATGGAGATGGACAGCATGGAGCGGCCTCACTTCCTCTTATGGAAGAAAAGCTGATAGCAGAAGATGCTGATATGGTAATAGGCTCTAGGTTTATTGAAAAAGAAGGTTTTCAGTCAACATGGCTTAGAAGAAATGCAATTAAATATTTTACATGGCTTATAAGAATATGCACAAAGCAAACGATAACTGATCCCACATCAGGCCTTAGGCTTTGTAATAAAAGAACAATAAAGCAATTTGCAACTCTTTATCCATGGGATTATCCAGAACCTGAAAGCACAACGACTATTTTGAAAATGGGATATAAAGTTTTAGAAGTGCCTGTGGTTATGCATGCAAGACAAGGCGGAAAATCCTCTTTAAGTAATCCATTTAAGTCGTTGTTCTACATGATTAAGGTTACGGCAGGAATAATTATAGAGTCAATAGGAAGGAGAAAACAATGACACTAAAACTTCAAATTTTAGTAATAGCAGTAACAGTACTAGCAATTGTTTTAACATTTGTTTTAATTAAAAAAGGAAAACTTGGATTTAAGATTTCACTTCCTTGGCTTATTGTATTTGTGCTTATAATTATTTTTGCAGCAATTCCAAAATTCATGAATTGGATTTCGGATGTTCTTGGAATTTACAATCCTGTAAATATGATTTTCTTCTTCGCAACATTATTCCTTATGTTAATTATATATTCGCTAACTGTAACAATATTTTTGAACAATAAAAAAACAAGAGATCTAATCCAAAAGGTGGCTTACCTCGAAGAAAAATTAAATTCAAGTTTAGAAGAAAAAGAAAAGAAAGATTGCCGATAATGAATAAAAATGAAAGCAAAAAGAAAGCAGCAATAAACTTTTTGATTGCAGCAGTACTAACAGCTGTCTTTGCAATTGTTGCAGGACTTCTTTATTCATATACCTACGGCGTAAATGATGATGCTTTTATTGGAAATGTTTTAATGGGAACTTTTACAGGAAGCCCTGACGCGCATGTGGTTTATATAAAATATCCGTTAGCAGCGATTTTAGTTGGATTGTTTAAGATTTTTCCAGCGGTTAATTGGCACTTTGCATTACTAATTTCGTGTTTTATTATTTGCGTATTTTTAGTTAATTTTAGAATTTTTAATAGCTTAAAAAAGTTAAGCAATAAAATTATTTTATCTTGTATATTTATGCTTTGTTTTTGGTTTTGCCTAGCAAAGCAAATAACAATGATTCACTATTCTATGTGTGCTGGAGTTTTAGTAGGCACAGCAATTTTTTACTTTTTAACTATTAAGTATGAAAGTACAAAAATAAACATAGCATTAAATTATATAGTGGCGTTTTTGCTTTTATTTACAGCGTATGGACTTCGTTCTCGAACAGTGTTTATGCTTATGCCGCTGGCAGTAGTAGCATTTATATATAAATTCATAAAAGCAAACCCGATTTTTACAAAAAAGAACATTATTAGATGGATAGTTTTTCCAATAATTTTATTTATCGGTATTGGTGAAATTGAGATTATTCACAATACACAATATAAATCCGATGCATGGGAAGAATTTTTAGAATTTAATGATGCCAGAACGACAATCTATGATTTTTATGGGTTGCCAGAATATGAAGCAAACAAAGAAATTTATAAAAGTGTAGGTGTTGATAAAACAAGACAATATATGTACGAGCAGTATTATCTAGAATTTTTAGATGGCACGAGCGAGGATATGCTTGCGCAAGTAGCAAACTATCAAAAATCACAATTTAACAAAAAATTGCCATTTGGAAAGAGAGTAGTAAAGACATTAAAAGAACTACCAAAAAATATTTTTGCAAAAAAATACCAGCCAATAAGTATTTTTGCCATTGCGTTATTTGTTTTGTTGTTAGTGCTATCAATAATATTTAAGAATAAACGTACATTATTGTTTTTGGTTTTGGCTTTTATAGCAACGCTTATTCCGTGGTGTTATATGATATATATGAACAAGCCAGTTGAACGTGTAACTTATGGCATCTGGGTTGCAAATTTAGTTACTATGATAGGCCTCATTATTGATAATGTCGATGAAATAAATGAGCACCTTCCATCAATAGATAGAAACACATTAAAGATTTTTGCTAAGAGTGCTACATCGTCAATTGTAATAATAGCTTTGCTTTTAGGAATAGGCCTTAATTATAAAAAAGTTCAAAAATATGTTAACGGTTCAATTGAGTCGGGACATGTAAGGGAAGAACTTGAGGCTTGGTGCGAAGAACATCCAGAAAATTTATACATATATGATACACAAACATTTAATACACTTGGATATGATATGAAGAATATGGATAATTCTTTTATGAATTTGGTTTGGCCAGGCGGATGGTGTGCAAGAATGGCAAATTTAGAAAGCAATTGGCCTAAGTTTAAGATAAAAGATCTTGAAAAAGAAATTGTAGAAAAAGATAACATATATTTAGTTGCTTATGCAGACATTGATATGACTTATTGGACTGATTTTTATCAAGTCAATTATAAAATGGGAACACTTACAAAGGTTGATGAAAAAACTTTTGAAGGAATAAATTTTAGCATTTACTCATTAAGTAAATAGATAAGGGAAACACATGCGATTATTTGTGCTACTTGTATTAAGCTTAATATTAATGGCAATTGCTTATTCAGCATTGATGAAGAGAAAAATCGAAGTCACTCTTCCAATAGCTGTCTTTACATCTATATTAATTATATATGGATTTGGTCTAGTAGGAAAAATGAAGTGGGGCGTTTATGCCTTCGGCGCTTTTACTGTTATTATGTTTCTTATAGGAATAATTGCTGCAATAGCAAAAAAGCAATTTAAAAAATTAATGGGGTGCATTTTTACGGTAGGATTCTTCGTTTTCTTACTTGCTGTTATTTTCAGTTTATACATGACAAATGGTAGACTTCTTACTAAGTTTGATGAATTTACTCACTGGGGACTTACAGTTAAAAACTTTATGATATTTGATGGCTTCGCAAATATAAAAGGAAGCACAACTCATGGAGCGGGTTATCAACCTGCAATAAGTATCTTTTGCTATTTCTTTACAGCACTTAAGGGTACATTTAGCGAAAGCGATGCACTTTGTGCTATGAATATTTACACATTTGCTTTATTACTTCCAATCTTTAGAAAAGTTACATGGAAAAGAATTCTTATTGGAATTTGCATGATTCCACTTATTGTTTCAATTCCTTGGTTATTTAGTTTTGCGATTACTCCTTACAATACACTTTTAACAGACGCAGCATTATCTATAACATTTGCGTATCTTTTGTATGAATACTTTACACATGAACAATGTGTTTCAAATTATATAGGACTAGGACTCGGTAGCGCTGTTCTTATCTTAATAAAACCGAGCAGCGAGGTTTTTGCATTAGCAGTTTTCCTTCTTATTCTTATTGATATTTTGGCATTTAGAAGAAAAGAATTTGCACAGATGTGGAAGAATAAAGGAGGATGGTTTGGCTATATATTTTATATAGTAATTAGCATTGCTTCATATGCATCATGGAAACTTTTTACAGCAAAAAATCATATGCTTCAAGTATTTGATTATGTTGAGATTACAAATGAGAAGACCCAAGATGCATCTAGTATAATTTCGCATTATCTTAAAGAACTCTTAGCAAACACAGGAAACGAAAAACTTAATATGCCATATATATGGTGGATAGTTATTTTTGCAGGGTTGGCTATTATTGCAATAGCATTGGCAAAAGGAAAAAGAGAAAAAGGAAGGACAGTTTTGTTTTGCACCTTGCTTATTGTTGGATATGTTGCTTTCTTAGCAGCGCTTTGCTTTATGTATATATTCTTATTTATCCCTATAGAAGCCGAATCGTTGGCGTCAATGGATAGATATATATGTACTTTCTTGCTAGGAGGAACAATATTCTTCATTTACTTAATCTTAGAAGAAATGATGGATAGGTTTGAAGGAATTGGACTAATTATTATTGTTTTCCCAATAGCTTTGGTAGCACTTTTTGCTCCTTGGAAAAAGATAAATTCAAATATGATTATGTGCGAGAAAACAATAGAGAAGACCCAAACAAAAAGAGAAGCATATTCCAAAGCAGAAAAAACTTTTGAGCAAATGAACTTTGAAAAAGACAGAGTATATTTTATTGCGCAAGATACAAATGGTCTTGAGTACCAAACTTCCTATTACCTTGCAACACCAGTTTCACTTTCATATGATTATGAGATGGGATGGAGCTTAGGAAGTGCTTATTCTTTAAAAGATGTATGGTCGTTGGATATGTCTAAGGAAGAGTGGGAAGAAGCACTTATAGATGGTGAATACACATATGTATATTTGTACAAAGTTGATGATAAATTTAAGGATCGCTTCTCAACTTTATTTAAGGATGAAAAGGATATAGTTAATAATTCTTGCTTTAAGATAAAAAAGTCAGGAAACCATATAAAATTAGAAAAAGCATTAACAGCTAAATAATGGAAAATCAAGTTTCAATAAAAAAGAATATTGTATGGAATTCTATAGGAACTTTTGTAATGTTCTTCTGCCAATGGCTGATGATGGTCTTGGTAGTAAGGCTTTCAGGCTATGCAGATTCAGGAGTTCTATCACTTTCTATTTCATGCGGAAACGTATTCTTAATTATTGCAGCTTTTGGCGTTAAAACCTACCAAGTCTCCGATATAAAAGGAGTTTACACAGCAGCAGATTATTATGCTGTAAAGATTATTACTATAGCGCTAACTGTAATAGTCGGCGTTATATGGACACTTGTTTCCGGATATAGTGCTACTGAAAAGATATCAATAGTTCTTTATATGTTTTACGTCTTAGTTTATTCATATTCCGATGCACTCTACGGAGAGTTGCAAAAGAAATGGAGACTAGATGTTGCGGGAAAATCTTTATGCATAAGAAATATTGCAGCATTAATTATCTTTTGCGCTATTTTGTGGTTTACAAAAAATATCATAATTGCTATTGCTCTTATGCTAGTAATTTCTCTTACAGTTTTGTTAGCTTTTGATTTACCACAAACTAAAAAAGTGGCAGATATTTTGCCATCATTTAAGAACAAAAACTCATGGATTTTACTTAAAGAGTGCATACCATTTGCTATATATTCTGTGCTTCATACTTTAATACTTACCGTACCTAAACTTGCAGTAAGAGGTTATTTAGGAGTTGATACACTCGGGATATATTCGGCTGTTTTAGCACCAGTTACAGTGCTTCAAGTAGTTGCAACTTTTGTTATAAATCCGCTTTCTACAATACTTGCAACGCATCTTAATGACAAAAAGATTAAAGATCTTGTAAAAGTAATGGTTAAGTGTATTTTAATGCTTGTGGGATTTTTAGTTGCGGGAATTTTAATAAGTATATTTATAGGCAAATGGGGACTTTCTATTCTTTACGGAAAAGATATAACCCAGTATTCATATCTATTAATTCCTATGGTTATTTTATCAATTATGACAGCACTTACAATTTTGCTTTCAAACCTAGGAATTGTTTTAAGAGATAAGATTGGGCCAAATATAAGTGGAGTAGTTGGACTAGTAGCAACAATCGTTGCATGCATAGGTTTAATTCCTGTATATAGCATGCAAGGAGCTAACTATGCGGCAATTATTGGCCTTGCAGTTCAAGATATTATTTTAATAGTATTTATCGTTTTGAAACTGAAGAAACAAAACAACAAAATAGAAGGTGAAGTAGAATGAAAATTTTGAACGTTTTGTATCAAACAGATGATAACTATGCTGCGATTGCAGGCGTTTCTATGACGTCTCTTTTCGAATCTAATAAGCATTTAGATGAAATTAATATCTATATGCTTAATAATGATATTTCGAAAGAAAACTTAGATAAATATGAGGCACTTTGTGCTGAATATAATAGAAATTTAAAAGTAATTGATATTAATGATTGCTTAGAAAGAATTAAAAGTTACGGCGTTGGAACATTTAGAGATGTTTATACAGTGTATCTTACAATGTTCATAATGGATGAACTAGAACTTAATACTGATAGAATTCTTAAACTTGATGCCGACACAATTGTTAGTGCGCCATTAGATGAACTTTGCGAATTAGATTTTAATGGGAATTATCTAGCAGCAACTTATGATTGCACACTTAATTCTTATAAGCCTATGGTTGGGCTAACTTTAGATGATAAATATTACAATGCTGGAATTATTTTATTTAATCAAAAAGGATGGATAGAAAATAATTGTCAGCAACAATTAATTGACCATATACATGAAGGAAGAAATAAGTATTGGCTTTGCGAACAAGATTTAATGAACGTAGTATTTAGAGGCAATATTGCATATCTTCCTATTAGATACAACTTAAATAGTGGCTTTTATATTTTCGGAGCAGAGTATTCTTACAAACTTTATAAGCTTGATAAGTTTTCTTATTCAAGCATTAATGAGATAAAAGAAGCTATGCAAAATCCTGCAATTCACCATCTAATGGGAGCTATGACAGGTAGACCTTGGGAAGCAAAAAATACTCATCCAGTTAACAAAGAGTTTAATGAAATTTTGAAGAATTCTCTTTGGAAAGATTTTGAACCAATTATTCCAAACAGAAGTATTGTATTTAAAATTCAAAAACTTGCTTTTAAGATTTTGCAAGAATGGGCTTACTTAAAAGTTCACCAAAAAATGAACTATAAATTTTTAAGTGATAGAAATAAAGAAACTCTTAAAACTGCAAGAGTAAATAATAAAGATTGGCTTCAAACAAAATATTATGGAAAAGAATATAAAGTTAACGAACCACTTAATATTTTGTATCAATCAAATGATTATTATGCTCCTTACTTAGGCGTTTCGCTTTTATCGCTTTTAGATAATAACAAACACATTAAAGATATAAATATATATATTATCGATGATGGAATTTCAAAAGAAAACCAAGATAAGATTAAAGAAGTAGCGGACAAGTTTGGAAGGAAAGTTTGCTATATTGATACATCTGTTTCTCAAAAGATTTTAGAAGAAGCAAATGCGCCGAAGTTTAGAGGAAATTACGCAACATATTTTAAATTGTTTGTTCTTGATGAACTTCCAAGTGAGGTTAAAACGATTTTATATGTTGACTCAGATACGATAGTAAGAGGCGCCTTAGATGAAATCGTTAACTTTGATTTTGGCGATTGCTCATTAGCTATGGTGCCAGCAATTTATCATGACAAATATAGAAGTAGAGTAGGAATATCTCATGAAGATACAACTTATAACGCTGGAATTATGGCGTTTAAGTTAGATTCATGGAGAAAAAATAATTGTCGTCAAAGATTAATAGAGGGAATGCAAAAAGATCCGAAAACTTTAAGCTTTGCACCAGATCAATCTTTAGCAATAAAAGTTTTGCAAAAAGATTTAGCAGCGCTTCCTCTTAAATTTAATTTTTCAACACTTTATACGCTCTTTAATTATAAAGAAATAACGACAATGTTTTCATGCCATGAAGCAAAACTATTTAGCCAAGAAGAAATTGATAATGCTTATAAAGATATTGCTATTTATCATTATATAGAGTTACAAGTAGGAAAACCTTGGGAAAAAGATAGCGTTCATCCAAAGAAGTTTTTATGGAAATATTATTTTGATAAATCTCCTTGGAAAGATTTGCCAGCCCCTAAGGTTGAACTTAAATTTATATTAAAACTCCAACGCATTGCTTATAAAGTTATGCCAACCAAACTTTACATGGCGGCATATTCGTTTGCTTGGAAACATTTTATGAAATAGGAAGACATATGAAAAGAGCACCAAAACATCCACAGACTAGACAGCCAATTAAGAAAAGAAGAAAACCAAAGCGCAGACTAAAACCAGTATTTAAGATTATTCTAGGCGTTTTAGTAGGCATTATAGCAGCAGTTATTATAGGCGGTTTATTACTTGTTCTTATTCCAAGTTGGAGAACGGCAACTTTCAAAGCAGTCCTTAACTCACCTTTGGGGCCAGTTGTTGCAAATTCAATTATAGGAGAAAACTACGAAGCTTACGTAAGGGATAAAGAGTTTGATCCAAGCCAGATAATAATTAATGAGGGAGTAAGCACACCAAAAGGGTATACAACTTTCGCATTGTTAGGCGTTGATGCAAGATTAGAAGATATACAAAAAGGCGTTTTTTCTGATTCTATTATTGTATTAAATATTGATGAAGAAGGAACGATACAAATGAATTCTATTTATAGAGATACATATTTACAAACAAGAAATTCAGAAGGCAATACTGTATATTCAAAAGCAAATTCGGCATATTTTAGAAATGGACCTGTTGGCGCCATTAATATGCTTAATGAAAACTTTGACCTTGCAATAGAAGATTATGTAGTAGTTAATTTTTGGGGTCTGGAAAATATTATCAATGTTTTAGGCGGAATTAGACTAAAAGTTACCGAAACGGAGATGGAACATCTTAATTACTATATGTCAGAGCAATCTGCTATAGGAGGGGCTGAATATACTCCGCTAGAGCAGTTTGGAGAAGACGTTTGGCTCACAGGAGCGCAAGCAACTGCATTTTGTAGATTAAGAGATTGCTCATTTGATTCTCCTTTGGATAATAAAACTTATACCGATGATTATGCTAGAACTGCAAGACAAAGATATGCACTTACAGAACTAATTTTGCAATCAAAAGAAAATGGCATGTTTAATCTTATGCTTAAGGCAAACGAGTTATTTAAGGCAAACAGCGGAGAAAAAAGATTTATTCAAACATCCTTTACTATAGATAAACTTTGTAAAGTTTTAGGAAAAGCTTTTGATATGCAATTGGGTGAAAATAGAGCTTTCCCAGATATTAATTATCAATACACTACAATTTTAGACATTGGAGATAGTATAGTAGCTGATACTTTAGAAGAAAATGTAAGTATGATGCATGACTTTATGTATAAGACAAATGGATATGTTCCTACCGAATCGATGAGAGATGTTGAATATAGAATACAGCAAGATATTGATAGCCAATAATGCTTTAATATTTAGACACTTAAGATACACAGAAGATACACAAATGAAAATTATTATTTATTAAGGAAATAATCAAATTGTATAGTCTAAGGAGGCTAAACATGACTGAAAATTTTGATAATAAAATAAACGAAACTGAAGAAGTTTTGGAAACCGAAACAGAAGTTTTAGAAACAGAAGAAAAAGTTTTAGAGAGTGAAGAAACTTTGGAAACTAAAGAAGAAGTTTTTGAGTCAGAGGAAAATGTTTTAGAAACTGAAGAACTTGAAGTTGATGATCCAATAATTGAAAAGACTGAACAAGAAATCGCTGAACAAGATCTTGAAGAATTAGAAAAAGAGATTGTTGATGAGATGGATGAGACTTCAGATATTCCAAAATGGAATCCAGATGAAAACGCTAACCCAAAAGGCAAAATTAAAGATATGCCTAAAGAAAAGAAAATTTGGGTTGTGCCAGCAATAATAGGTGGTGCGTTAATCGTTGCAGCTATCATTGTTGCGCTTACTTTAAGCATAATAAATAATAACGAAAAGAAAAAAGCCACTAAAGAAGCGGTTATTAGCACAACTGATACTTCTAGTAAAGATGCCTCTATAAAACTTAGCGACGGATATGTTCTTACAGATGTATCTGGCGTAGTTCAAGAAGTTATGCCTTCTGTTGTAGGTATTACATCTAGAACAATCGTAAATAATTACGCTAATAACTTTAGAAATATAAATGATATTTGGGAATATTTCTTCGGAATGAATGGCAGAAATGGTTATAATAGTAACGACTTTGATATCTATGGAAACCCAAATGCAGAAGGTCAAGAAGTAGATAGTGGCTTAGGAAGCGGAACAATTATTTCGAAAAATGACAAAGAACTTTTAATCCTTACAAGTTATCATGTTGTAGCAGGATGTTCATCTTTATATGTTACATTCGTTGATGGAAATGCGGTTGATGGTTCAATTAAGGCGGCATCAGAAGAAAAGGATATTGCAATCGTTGCTGTTCCATTAAGCGATATTTCAGAGGAAACTATGAGCGCTATAAAGATTGCTACGCTATGCATGACTGATGTAAATGTTGGTGAAGGATGTATAATAATTGGTAATGCTTTAGGTTATGGAATGAGCGTAACTACTGGTATTGTTAGTGCATTAGATAGAGAACTTACTATAGAAGAATACACCCTTAAACTTATCCAGACTGACGCTGCTATCAATAACGGCAACTCTGGTGGATGCATGCTTAATGCTAAAGGCGAAGTAATCGGAATTAGCGAAGCTAAACTTATTGATAATGCTGTTGAGGGCATGTGCTACGCAATTCCTATTTCTACAAATAGTGAGTTGATTCAAAACTTATTAAATGGAAAAAGCGAAGTTCCAGTTGAAGATGAAGAAGCTCAAGGCGGATATCTTGGAATTCAAGGAAAAGATGTTGATCAAGCTTTAGCAGCACAATATGGAATGCCACAAGGAATTTATGTTGCAGGAACAGTTAAAGGAAGTGGAGCTGAAAAAGCTGGCCTTAAAGAAGGCGACATTATTGTTAGCATCGACAAAGTTTCTGTTTTAACAATGGACGCCTTAAAAGAACAACTTGCAAAACATAATCCTGATGATGAAGTTACTTTACTCGTAATGAGAAAAAATAATAAAAATTATAAAGAGACAGAAGTTAAAGTTAAATTAACTTCAATGCTCAGTTAAGGAAAATTAATGGACGACGAAAAAAGAGTAGATGAAATAACAAATAATGACGACAAAAACAATAATGGTGAAGGCGAAAGAGAAAGCGTTTGCTATATTTGCCATAGAAGTGAAAGTCGTACTGGAAAGATGTTAAGGATGCCGGGCAATATGCATGTTTGCGTAGATTGCCTCCAAAGAACGATGGATTCTTTTGGAAATGCTGGGTTTGACTTAAATGGTCTTGGAGGATTTTTAAATCCGTTTAATATGCAAGGCACAAATCAAACTAATGAAAAAAAGGAAGAGCCTAAACAAGAAGTTCTTGATGAGAACGGAAATGTAGTAGAGCCTGAAGAAAAACAAGAAGCTCCTAAAAAAGGAATTCCTAATATAAGTTTTATTAATTTAGCTGATCTTCAACAAGGTTTTGGACGCAAACAACAAGTTAAGAAGAAACCTGAAAGAACAGGACCGATTGTTGATCCAGATAAAATTTTAGCACCACATAAACTAAAAGAAAAACTTGATGAATATGTTGTTGGTCAAGAAAAAGCTAAAAAGGCAATAAGCGTTGCTGTATATAACCATTATAAAAGAGTTTTAGCTGGCGATAAGTTTAATAAAGAGGCTATTGACGATGGAATTGAAATTGAAAAGTCAAACATGCTTATGATTGGGCCTACTGGTTCAGGAAAGACTTTCCTTGTTAGAACATTAGCGCGTATTTTAGATGTACCTCTTGCTATTACAGATGCAACATCTCTTACGGAAGCAGGTTATATAGGAGATGATATCGAAAGCGTTTTATCTAAGCTTTTAGCGGCAGCAGATAATGATGTTGAAAGAGCTGAAGTAGGAATCGTTTATATCGATGAAATTGATAAAATTGCTAAGAAAAATAGTAATAGAGGACGTGACGTAAGCGGAGAAAGCGTACAACAAGGTCTTCTTAAACTTCTTGAAGGAAGTGAGGTTGAAGTACCTGTTGGAGCAAGCAGTAAGAACGCTATGGTTCCTCTTACAACAATTAATACAAAAAATATTTTATTTATCTGCGGTGGTGCATTCCCAGATTTAGAAGATGTAATTAAAGAGCGTCTTCGCGAAAATTCATCAATTGGATTTAATGCGGAACTTAAAGATAAATATGATAATGATGAAGATATATTATCAAAAGTAGAAACAGAAGACTTAAGAAAATTTGGAATGATTCCTGAGTTTTTAGGACGTCTTCCTATCGTATTTACTCTTCAAAATCTTACATCAGAAATGCTTGTTCAAGTATTAAAAGAGCCTAAGAATGCAATTCTTAAGCAATATCAAAAACTCTTAGAGTTAGATGAAGTTAAACTTGAGTTTGAAGACGATGCCTTACTTGCTTTAGTTGAAAGAGCGCAAGAAAGAAAGGTTGGAGCTAGAGGATTAAGATCAATAATTGAAGAGATTATGATGGACATTATGTATGAAATTCCTAAAGATGACAGCATTGGAGTTGTTGTTATTACTAAGGATTTTATAGAAAATAAAGGTGCACCACTTATTAAATTGCGTGGTTGACAAAGGCGCAATTTCGGTTGTAGAATAGCCTTTGTGTTTTGTATGTGCATTTAGCTCAGCTGGATAGAGCGTCTGGCTACGGACCAGAAGGTCGGGGGTTCGAATCCTCTAATGCACGTAGGCCCTTCTACTTGATAGGAGGGCCATTTTTCTATTATAATATATCTATAAGTTCATCTTATTTTCAGGAGAAAAAATGTCAAAAGAAGAATTTTTACGAGTTTTAAGATTAAAGATTTCAGGTGCTATGGCACCTTCTGAAGTCGAATCACAAATAGATTATTATTCAGCTTATATTGATGGCGAAATTATGAAAGGCAAGAGCCAGGAGCAAGTTATTGAAGAACTGGGCGATCCAACTTTAATCGCTAAAACGCTTACTAGCGCTATTAGAAGGGCTGAAGACGAAGCAGAATATCAAGAAAGCAATAATAACGCATACAGCAACGAGCAAGGCGATGAAACAAGCGGTAAATCCAAGGTAGTTTCTATGGGCGGTGCTGGATGCATAATAGCTTTTATTGTAGTGATGGCTATTATTATTTTACTTATTGTTTTAATGGTGAAATTTAGCTTTGCAATAATAAGAATTTTATGGCCTGTAATTATTGTTTTACTTGTAGGCGGACTTATTTTTGGAATATTAAGGCGAAGATAGATGATGTATGAATTTGTTGCTCCATGTCATTTTGGACTTGAGGCTGTATTAAAAAGAGAATTACAAGATTTAGATATTGAAATAATTCGTGTTGAAGACGGCCGAATTACTTTTAAGGGCGACGAAGAAACCTTTGCCGTTGCAAACATGTTCCTTAGGACATGCGAAAGAGTTTTACTTAAAGTTGGAGAATTTAATGCCACAAGCTTTGATGAACTTTTTGAAGGTACCAAAGCTTTAGATTGGGATAGATATATTCCTAAGGACGGAAAATTTTGGGTTAAGAAGGCATCCTCAGTTAATTCAAAACTTTTTAGTCCATCAGATATTCAAAGCATTGTTAAGAAAGCCATTGTTGAAAAACTTAAAACAAAATATTCTATAGAGTGGTTTAAGGAAGATGGCGAAGAATTTCCTTTGAGAGTCTTTATTCACAAAGATAATGTTTTAATAACAATCGATACATCTGGAGAATCTTTACATAAAAGAGGGTATAGAAAAATTGCCTCTAAAGCTCCTATTTCAGAAACTTTGGCAGCAGCCTTAATTAAGCTTACGCCTTGGAAGGCAGATAGGATTTTAGTTGATCCGTTTTGCGGAAGTGGAACGTTTTGCATTGAGGCAGCTCTTATGGCAGCTAATATTGCGCCTGGAATTAGCAGAGAATTTTTGTGCCAAAACTGGGAACACCTTATAGATAAAAAGGTTTGGTACAACGTAATTGAAAGAGCTAATGACCTTATTAATTTAGACGTTGAAACAGATATTCAAGGATACGATATTGATCCTGATGTAATAAAAATTGCTAGACATAATGCAAAGGAAGCAGGAGTTGAAAATCTTATTCATTTCCAGCAAAGGGATGTTAAAAACTTAAGTCATCCTAAAAAATATGGATTTATTATTTCAAATCCGCCTTATGGTGAAAGATTAGAAGATAAAAAAGATTTGCCTGAGCTCTATAAAACTTTTGGTAAACAATATAAGGCTCTCGATTCATGGTCAGCATATTTTATTACCTCATATGAGGATGCTGAAAAGCATTTTGGCGGACATGCAACAAAAAATAGAAAGATATATAACGGTATGATAAAAACTTATTTTTATCAATATCTAGGACCGAAACCAAATAGATGAAAAAAGTCTTTTTTGCAATTCTTATAGGAGTCGTGATAGGCGTTAGCGCAATTCTTGCTATCGTCTTAAATAAAAACTCCGATTACATAGCCAAATCCAATTCAGAAGTTGAATATGCATCATCTTGGAAGGTTGCCCTTGCTCATTATATTAATGAAAAGGGAATGAGCCTTGTTGTCGATGGTGAAGAACAAGAAAAACAAATTCTTGATGGATGCTATATGAACGATGATTTGCAATTAATGATGTCTCAAGATAGTGTTAGAGAAGCGTTTGATTGTGCTGTAGATTTTTATGATGGAGTAGAACTTCATATAGATAGAGGAAAATATTCTTCAGACGTTAAACTAGATGCAAATTATATGCATGTTAATGGAAAAACCTATTCAATCAACAATAAGTTTGTTGTTGGCGATAAAGTCTATATTCCTATTGAAGTTGTTGAAAAAGGAATTGGCTATACTTTTAATTGGGACAGTAGTAAGTTTGTTGCTAATATAACAAATAATAATCCTGACGAGCCTTCACTTCCTAGTTATTATAACTATGCCGAAAAAGGAAGAGTTAATTATGCTGGAAACCAAGGCGACCAAGGCACATGTTGGGCGTTTGCAGCTATTTCAGCAATTGAAAGTTCTATGCTTCCTGAAAGGGCAAGAGAATATTCTGAAGACCACTTAGTTTTTAATAATGATTTTGGTTTTGAGAAGAGCCATGGCGGCGAGCATACAATGTCTACAGGTTATTTCGCAGCATGGAAAGGACCAGTTAATTATGCTGATGATCCTTATGGCGATGACATAACGGATAGTACATTAAAAGCTACGGAACATGTCCAGGAGATGAAAGTTATTGCTAGCAAAGATTATGAAAATATCAAGAAGATGATATTTAAGTATGGGGCTGTTGAAAGTTCTATTCACTTTGCTTTGCTTAATAAATATACAATTGATAATAAATATTATAATGAATCCAATTTTAGTTATTGCTACAATGGAGAAGAAAAAGCGAACCATGAAATAATTATTATTGGATGGGATGATAATTACCCAGCTGAGAATTTTAACGTTGATGTAAAAGAAGATGGTGCATTTATTTGTCAAAATAGTTGGGGCAGCGAATTTGGCGATTCTGGTATATTTTATGTTTCTTATGAAGATACTGTGATTGGTACAATTAATGAGGTTTATACTAGAATAGAAAGCGCTGATAATTATGACAATATTTATCAATATGATTTGTGCGGATGGATTGGCCAAATAGGTTTTGAAAAGAACCATGCATATTTTGCAAATGTTTATAAAGCAGAAGAAAATCAAGATTTACGCGCAGTAAGTTTTTATGCAACGGCGCCAAATACAACATACAAGATTTATTTGGACACAAAAGTTGAAGCTAAAGTTAGTGGCAAAAAAAATTCAAGTATAAGTTTGGACACAATGATTGCTGAAGGCGATTTTAAGGAGGCTGGCTATTATACGGTCCAATTTGATAAAGCATACCCACTTGCTAAGGGAAAGGACTTTGCAGTTATAGTTGAAATAGATACGCCAGGTTCTTCGCATCCGATTGCAATCGAGATGAAAACAGAGGATATACCTAACGCAAATATTACTCTTGAAGGAAAGAGAAGTTATATTAGTTCTTACGGAAAGGAATGGGAGTATACGCAAAAGGAATCTAATTGTAATGTTTGCTTAAAAGCGTTTACGGATAATAAATGAAAGTAATAATGGCTACGCAAAACGAGCATAAGGTTAAGGAAGTTAAAGACATCCTAGCAGGAACAGGAATTGACGTTATTTCAATGACTGAAGCTGGGATTGATATTGATATAGATGAAACGGGTAAAACGTTTGAAGAAAATGCGATAATAAAAGCGAAAACGATTAAAGATTTTACAAATGAAATTGTTATGGCGGACGACTCTGGATTGATAGTTGACGCGATGCCAGACGAATTAGGAATTTATTCGGCTAGGTTTATGGGATATGACACTCCTTCGGTGGTTAAAAATAAAGAGATTTTAAGAAGACTTGAAGGTCTTGAAGTTGATAAAAGGAGCGCACGCTTTATTTGTACAATAGCTGTTATTTTCCCAGACAATGAAACAAAAGTCTTTAATGGCGTGTTAGAAGGGCGTATAGCCGATTCTATAGAAGGTGAGAATGGATTTGGATATGACCCAATATTTTATGTGCCAGAATTAGGTTGCACATGTGGCATTCTCTCTGAAGAAGAAAAAAATAAAATAAGTCATAGGGGTAAAGCCTTAGCTGCTGCTGCAGACGAATTAAAAAAGCGGATTTTCAGTTAAATTATTTAGATTTTTCGTTGACATTGAAATGGTGCTAATATATAATATCACTTGCGCCTTATAAAAAAGGTTAACTAAAAATCCATTGCGGGGTGTGGCTCAGTTTGGCTAGAGCGCTTGATTTGGGATCAAGAGGCCGCAGGTTCGAATCCTGTCACCCCGACACTTTGCGGGTGTAGTTCAATGGTAGAACACCAGCCTTCCAAGCTGGATACGTGGGTTCGATTCCCATCACCCGCTTGCGATTGAGCATTCGGAACCCCTTGTGCTCATATTTTATATAATAGAAAGTTTTCTATTAGTAAGTGTCTGTAGCTCAGCAGGATAGAGCACCGGCCTTCTAAGCCGGGTGTCGGGGGTTCGAATCCCTTCAGGCACGTTAATCTTAAAAAGGCTAAGGGCTGATTTGAGATTTATGGTGGGTGTGGCGCAGTTGGCTAGCGCGCCAGATTGTGGCTCTGGAGGCCGTGGGTTCGAGTCCCATCACCCACCCTTTAGAACATGATACTGTAGGGCTATCGCCAAGCGGTAAGGCACAGGACTTTGACTCCTGCACTCGCTGGTTCGAATCCAGCTAGCCCTGTTATAGATTATATGATATAATCGCGTTTGATAATTTTATACGGGCGTGTAGCTCAGGTGGTAGAGCACTTGACTTTTAATCAAGTTGTCCGGGGTTCGAATCCCCGCACGCTCATGAAAAACAGTCTCTTTTGAGGCTGTTTTTTTATCTAAAAAAATAAAAAAGTACGGATTATTAAATGTTGATAATAAAAATATAGAAACACAAAGGCTTGTTTGATAAAATATAGGTATATCAAAAAAAAGGAGTATTTTTATGGGGAAATTTGTTTATTTATTTTCAGAAGGTGATGCAAGTATGCGAGAACTTCTTGGGGGAAAAGGCGCAAATCTTGCAGAGATGACCAAAATTGGTCTTCCAGTTCCACAAGGATTTACAGTTACAACAGAAGCTTGCACTCAATATTATGAAGACGGAAGAATTATTAACGACGAGATTATGGATGAAATCATGCAAGCAGTTGCAAAGATGGAAGAAATTAATGGAAAGAAGTTTGGCGATTTAACAAATCCATTGCTCGTTTCAGTTCGTTCAGGTGCTAGAGCTTCAATGCCTGGAATGATGGATACAATTCTAAACTTGGGTCTTAATGATGAAGTTGTTGAGGCAATGATTAAGGCTAATCCAGATCCTAAATTCGAAAGATTCGTTTATGACTCATATAGAAGATTTATCCAGATGTTCTCCGATGTTGTTATGGAAGTTGGTAAAAAATACTTTGAGCAACTAATCGATGAAATGAAAGAAAAAAGAGGCGTTGAATTTGACGTTGATTTAACGGCAACAGATCTTAAAGAATTAGCAAGCCAGTTCAAAGCAGAATATAAAGATAAAATCGGAGAAGAGTTTCCAACAGATCCAAAGGTTCAACTTTACGAAGCGGTTAGAGCCGTATTTCGTTCATGGGACAATCCACGCGCACATGTTTATAGACGCGATAATGATATTCCTTATAGCTGGGGCACAGCTGTTAATGTTATGCCTATGGTATTTGGAAATCTAAATGATAATTCTGGTACAGGTGTTGCATTTACTAGAGATCCGGCAACAGGAGAAAAAGGTTTGTTCGGTGAATTTCTAACAAATGCTCAGGGCGAAGACGTTGTTGCTGGCGTACGCACACCGATGCCAATTGCACAAATGAAAGAAAAATTCCCTGAAGCATTTGAGCAATTTAACGAAGTGTGTCAAACACTTGAAAAACATTATAGAGATATGCAGGATATGGAGTTTACTGTTGAAAATGGAAAACTTTATATGCTTCAAACTAGAAATGGAAAGAGAACAGCACAGGCAGCTCTTAAGATTGCATGTGATTTGGTTGATGAAGGCATGAGAAATCCTGAAGAGGCAGTTCTTATGATTGAGCCTAGAAACTTAGATACGCTTCTTCACCCACAATTTGATGCAGCAGAACTTAAAAAGGCAACGCCTATAGGAAAAGGTCTCGGAGCTTCTCCTGGTGCAGCATGCGGCAAAGTAGTATTTACAGCTGATGATGCAGAAAGTTGGAAAGCAAGAGGAGAGAAAGTTGTATTAGTAAGACTTGAAACATCACCAGAGGATATAACAGGTATGAAAGCCTCACAAGGAATTCTTACCGTTCGTGGTGGAATGACTTCTCACGCAGCCGTTGTAGCTCGTGGTATGGGAACATGTTGCGTATCAGGTTGTGGCGACATTGTAATGGATGAAGAAAACAAACAATTTACTCTTGCAGGAAAAACTTTCCATGAAGGCGACGCTATTTCAATCGATGGCTCAACAGGAAATATTTATGAAGGACTTATTCCTACAGTTGATGCAACTATTAGTGGCGACTTTGGAAGAATTATGAGTTGGGCTGACCAATATAGAACAATGAGAGTTAGAACAAACGCCGATACTCCTAAAGATGCTAAGAAGGCTAGAGAATTAGGCGCAGAAGGAATCGGACTTTGTAGAACGGAGCATATGTTCTTTGAAACTGATAGAATTGCAGCTTTCAGAGAAATGATTTGTGCAGATACAAAAGAAGAAAGAGAAAAAGCGTTAGAAAAAATTCTTCCATATCAGCAAAGTGATTTCGAGCAAATCTATGAAGCTCTCGAAGGAACTCCTGTAACAATTCGTTTTTTAGATCCACCTCTTCATGAGTTCGTTCCAACAGAAGAAAGAGAAATCGAACTTCTTGCTAAAGCACAAGGAAAGAGTGTTGAAAAAATCAAAGATATAATTACAGCTCTTCATGAAACGAACCCAATGATGGGTCATAGAGGATGTAGATTAACAGTTACTTATCCAGAAATTGCTGTTATGCAAACGAAGGCAGTTATTAGAGCGGCAATTAAGGTGCAAAATATGCACAAAGGATGGAGAGTAGTTCCGGAAATTATGATTCCTCTTATTGGAGATGTTAAGGAATTTAAGTATGTTAAAGACTTTGTAGTTAAAACAGCTGACGAGGAAATTAAGGCAGCAAATAGTAGTCTTGATTATGAAGTTGGAACTATGATAGAAATTCCTAGAGCAGCGCTTACAGCTGACGAGATTGCAAAAGAAGCAGACTTCTTCTGCTTTGGAACAAACGATTTAACCCAGATGACATTCGGATTTTCGCGTGATGATGCCGGAAAATTCCTGGGCGCATATTATGATACTAAGATTTTTGAAAATGATCCATTTGCAAGGCTAGATAGAAGTGGTGTAGGAAAACTTATGGATATGACAATTAAGCTTGGAAAAGGCGAAAACAGTAGGCTTCATGTTGGTATTTGTGGTGAGCACGGTGGCGATCCTACATCAGTAGAATATTGTAATCAATTAGGACTTGATTATGTTTCATGTTCACCTTTCAGAGTTCCTATTGCAAGATTAGCAGCGGCGCAGGCAGCAATAAAACAAAGAAAAAACTCTTAGCAATAAAAAAAGCAGTCAGTTTGATACTGACTGCTTTTTTATCGTAAAATATTTTTAGTAAGCTTTTTCTTCTTTTTCTAAAACAGCTATTAATTCTTCATATGTTAGAGCACCAAGGTCTTGGTTTTCACCATCGTCGCGGCGACGAACAGAAGCTGTGCCAGCCTCTTCTTCTTTTTCACCAACAACTAAGATGTAAGGAACTCTTTCATTTCTGGCTTCTCTGATCTTATAACCAATCTTTTCAGCACGTTCATCAACATCAGTTCTATAGCCGTCTTTTTTAAGCTTAGCTTCGAGTTCTTCTGCATAGCCTGTATATTTTTCTGAGATAGGTAAAATCTTAATTTGTACAGGGCTGAGCCAGAATGGGAATTTTCCAGCAAAGTGCTCAGTTAAGATACCGATAAAACGTTCAATTGATCCGAAGCATACACGGTGAATCATTATTGGTCTATGAGGTTGTCCATCAGCTCCAACATACTCAGCTTCAAAACGTTGTGGAAGTTGGAAATCTAATTGGATAGTTCCGCATTGCCATGTTCTGCCGATAGAGTCTTCTAGATGGAAGTCAATCTTAGGGCCATAGAAAGCACCATCGCCTTCATTAATAACATAAGCAAGACCTAAATCATCAAGAGCATTCTTAAGACCGTTTGTAGCCATCTCCCATTCTTCTTCAGTTCCCATAGAATTTTCTGGGCGAGTAGAGAGCTCTACATGATATTTAAATCCAAACTTTGTATATACTTCGTCGATAAGACGAACAACGCCTTTAATCTCATAAGGGATTTGCTCAGGTGTCATAAAGATATGAGCATCGTCTTGGTTAAAACAACGAACTCTCATAAGACCATGTAATTGACCACTTTTTTCATGGCGGTGAACAAGTCCGATTTCAGCCATTCGTAAAGGCAAGTCTCTATATGAGTGAGGCTCTAATTTGTAAACAAGCATGCCACCAGGACAGTTCATAGGTTTGATTGCAAAATCAACATCATCAATAACTGTCGTGTACATGTTTTCTTGATAATGGAACCAGTGGCCAGATGTTTCCCAAAGGCCTCTATTAAGCATAATAGGCGTAGAAATTTCTACATAACCTTCGCGTGTATGGATATGTCTCCAATAATCGAGAAGAAGATTTTTAAGAACCATTCCTTTTGGAAGGAAGAATGGGAAACCAGGACCTTCATCTAAAAGAGTAAATAGGCCTAATTCTTTACCAATCTTTCTATGGTCACGCTTCTTAGCTTCTTCAATCTTGAATAAATATTCGTCTAATAAATCTTTGTTAGGGAAAGATGTTCCATAAATACGTGTGAGCATCTTATTTTTCTCATTGCCACGCCAATAAGCACCAGCCACGTTTAAGAGTTTGAAAGCCTTAATTGCAGAAGTGTACGTAACATGAGGGCCTGCACAAAGCTCTAAATAATCACCTTGCTTAAAGAAACTTAAAGTTGTATCTTCTGGAAGGTCATTTATTAATTCAATTTTATAGTCTTCGCCGAGTTCTTGCATAGTCTCGAGCGCTTCTTTTCTATCCATTGTGAAATGAGTAAGTTTAAGGTTTTCCTTAGTGATTTTCTTCATTTCAGTTTCAATAGCTTCTAGATTTTCATCTGTGAAATCGAAATCAAATTCAAAGTCATAATAAAAGCCATCTTTTATAGCCGGACCAATAGCACATTTGGTGGTAGGATAAAGTCTTTTAACTGCCTGAGCTAAGATATGCGAGGTTGTATGATGAAAAGCCTCGCGTCCTACAGAGTCATCAAATGTACATTCTTGTACTGTTCCGTCTTGTAATATAACTTTCATGATATCTCCTTTAAAAATAGTGTATAAAATCTACCGATTAGAATAGCACAAAAAGGGCTAAATAACAAGAAAACAGGACACAAAAACTTCTTATTTATAGTATAATATTAGGATATGTTACAGATAAAAAACATTTCAAAACAATATAGAACGGGAGAGTTAGTGCAAAGGGCCTTAGACGATGTTAGCCTAAATCTTAGGGACAATGAATTTGTCGCTATTTTAGGTCCGTCTGGTTCTGGCAAAACTACGCTCCTTAATATAATTGGAGGTCTCGACAGATACGATAATGGAGACCTTGTTATTAATAGCAAATCTACGAAAGAATACAATGACAGAGATTGGGATACATACAGAAACCATTCTATAGGTTTTGTTTTCCAAAGTTACAATCTTATTCCACATCAAAACGTTTTATCGAATGTTGAGCTTGCGCTTACGATTGCAGGAGTTTCTAAAAAAGAACGTAAAGAAAGAGCTATTAAGAAACTAACGGAAGTTGGACTTGGCGATCAACTTCATAAAAGACCTAACCAGATGTCTGGTGGACAGATGCAAAGAGTTGCACTTGCCAGAGCGCTAGTTAATAATCCAGATATTTTACTTGCAGATGAGCCTACGGGTGCACTTGATACCGAAACTAGTATCCAGGTTATGGACCTTCTAAAGGAAGTAGCTAAGGATAGATTAGTTGTTATGGTTACGCATAACCCTGAACTAGCTGAGCAATATGCATCTAGAATAGTTAAACTTCGCGATGGCCGCATTATTGATGATAGCATGCCTTATACCGACGAAGATGTAAAAAAAGATATTGAAGCTGCAAAACAAATAGTTGCTGATGTGCAAGAACAAAAACCTTCTAAGAAGAGCGAGAAAAAGAAGAAGGCGAGAATGACTTTTGGAACATCGCTTTTGCTTAGCTTTAATAACTTAAGAACTAAAAAGGGTAGAACTATTCTTACTTCATTCGCCGGCTCAATCGGAATTATTGGTATAGCACTTATCTTGGCACTTTCTACTGGAGCAAATCAATATATCTCGGATATCCAAAAAGAAACAATGACATCATATCCAATTACGATAAGCGCAACTAGTTTTGACTTAAATGGAATGGTCAATAGTGGCCAAGACATGGCAGAGGATATAAAAGAAAATCGTGAAAAAGAAAGAGACCCTAACAAGTTATATATTAACTATTCAGACTTAAAGGCAACTACGGCGGTAGCTACGAGTGTAAAAGAAAATAACCTTAAGAAATTTAAGGAATATTTAGATAACCCAAAAAGTGAAATTCAGCAATATATTGGTGAAAATGGAATCCTTTATACTTACGATGTTGACTTTAGGGTTTATACACATGATTCGCAGGGCAAAATAGTTGACACGGATGTTGACACAACGGATGAATATACTGAAGATAACCAGATTTTTGGAAACATGATGGAAGCTAGAAATCTTATGATGAGTAATATGTATTCTCTCATGGGTGGCACAGGAGAAAATCATGCACAAAACTTCACAGAGATGATGCCTGGCGCAAACGGAGAAATTATAAGTCAGATTGAAAAAGATAATTACGAAATAGTTTACGGTGGATGGCCTAATGAATATAACGAAGTTGTTTTAGTTATTAACAGAAGAAACAGTATGCTTGCTAGCCAATTTTATCAATTAGGTCTTATTACTAAAGATGAATATGAAGAAGCAGTAAGTAATATTAATAATGGCAAAGATGCAAAAGACGTTTCTATTAATTTCAAAAATATTTGTGGCAAGACTTTTAGTTTGCTTCCTTTATGTGATCAATATAAGAAAAACGAAAATGGAACATACTCTAGTATTTTAGATAACGAAGAAGAATTAAAGGCAGCAGTTGAAAAAGGAATAGAACTTAAGGTAGTAGGTATTATTAAACCTACAGAAGATGGAAGCACACAAAATCTTAATACTGTTGTTGCTTATCCGCATGCTCTTACGGAACATGTAATTAATTATTGTAATAATAGTGAAATAGTAAAAGACCAAAAAGCTAATCCAGAAGTGAATGTTATTACTGGACAAGAATTTGTTGAAGAAAAGATAGAAGATACTCAAAAAGCTAATAAAGCAAAAGATTATGTAAAGAATATGTCACCGGCTGATAAAGCTGCGTTCTTCTCAACACTTATGATGATTGACTATAGTGGAGGAACGAAATCGCTTATGGATACACAAATGGCTGATGTTAGTGCCCAGTTAAGCGATGGTATTTCAAAAGCGATAAGTGAGGCAATGGGCCAAGTTATGCAAAGCATTACTGCCCAAATGCAAGCGAATGTTGGAAAGTTAATAGAAAAGATTATGGGTTCAGGCCAATGGATACCGGAGATTCCAGTAACACCAGAAATACCAGAGACACCAGAAACACCAGAGGAATCAACTAGCGAAGAATCAAGTGGGAAAATTCCATCTGGATTCCCAACAAATGGATATCCTGGATTAGATATAAATAGTATTGGGATGGGTCCACAAATTGATGATGAAGAAATTGAAGAGATTCTTTATGATTTTGAATTTGATGACACCTTTGACCTTAATCTAGATTTAGGAAAGACTTTTGATAGCATTGATTTGTCTATGGATGATAATGATATGGCAAACGTTGTTGATAATTGGATTGACACAAAAGCAACATTAGAATCGCTAATAAGCATCTATGATCAATATATTGGAGTTACAAATTATAAAAACAACTTAAAACATTTTGGAGCGATTGATTATGGCACACCTTCATCGATTGCTATTTACACAGATAGTTTTGAAGGCAAAGATGGAATCTCTGCATCAATAGATCATTACAATGAAAAGGCTAGTGAAGATGACAGGATTATTTACACGGATTATGTAGCACTTCTTACATCATCACTAACAACAATAGTTAATGCAATTTCATATGTACTTATCGCGTTCGTTGCAATTTCACTTTTCGTTTCATGTATCATGATTGGAATTATTACGAATATTTCAGTCTTAGAAAGAACAAAAGAGATTGGTGTTTTAAGAGCTTTAGGTGCATCAAAGGCAAATGTATCGCAAGTATTTAATGCAGAAACATTTATTATTGGTTGCTTTTCAGGAATTATAGGTGTTGGAATATCTTTGCTTGCAATTATACCGATAAATGCAATAATTCGTTCGCTTACGGATGTAGAAAATCTAGGAGCAGTGCTCCCAATTCCAGCAGCAATTATTCTAGTAATCATAAGTATTGTTATTACGCTTATAGGTGGATTTATACCTTCTAGAAAAGCCGCAAAACAAGATCCTGTTATTGCACTTAGAACAGAATAAAAAGAGTATTAAAAAAGATTTATCTTAACGATAAATCTTTTTAATGCGGATGACAGGAATCGAACCTGCACGGTTGCCCACTAGATCCTAAGTCTAGCGCGTCTGCCAGTTCCGCCACATCCGCATGTGCTTTGAATATTAACACAAAAATCAATATAGGACAAGGTCTTAAAGAACTTTTAACTTTATAAAATAATTGGCCTATGATAGAATAAAGAATACGCATATCATTAAGAAATGAGGTTATGACATGGAAGAAAATAAAGAATTAGAAGTAGTTAATGACGAAAAAGCCACAGAGGCTAATGCGCCAGAAGAAACTACAGAAGTTGTAGCAGAAGCTACTGAAGAAAAAGTAGAGGAAGCTCCAGTAGAAGAAGCTCCTGCAGAGGAAGCTCCAGTAGAAGAAGCTTCAGTAGAAGAAGCTACAGTAGAGGAAGTTCCAGCAGAGGAAGCTTCAGTAGAAGAAGCTTCAGTAGAGGAGGCTCCAACAGAAGAAGCTACAGTAGAGGAGGCTCCTGCAGAAGAAACTTCTAATGAAGAAACATCTGAAGAGGAAACCCCAGCAGAGGAAACATCTGAAGATGAAACTTCTGAAGAAAAACCAGAAAAGAAAGCTAAAAAGAAATTAGATTCAACAAATATTATTGTTATTGTTGTATGCGCAGTAGTAGTTATTGCTTGCGTTGTTTTCTTTGGATTCAGACTTGGCTGGTTTAATTTCCTTAAAACAGGTGAAATAACACTTCCAGATTATAATAATATAGAAGTTGCTAAACAGGCAGTTGAAACTTCCGATGAACTTGTAAATTCCTATATAGATGAACTTTTAGAATTACAATCAACAACACAACAAGTTAAAGAAGGCGTTGTTGAAGATGGCGACACTGTAAATATTGATTATGCTGGAAAACTTGCAGAAACTGGCGTAGCTTTTGATGGTGGAACAGGTCAAGGTTATGATTTAGTAATTGGTTCAGGAACTTTTATAGATACTTTCGAAGAACAATTAATTGGACAAGCTATTGGTTCATCAGTAGTTGTTAATGTTACATTCCCAGAAAATTATGACACTGCTGAATTAGCTGGAAAACCTGCTGTATTTGATGTAACTATTAATTATAAAAGCGTAAAGGTTAAACCTGAACTTACTGATGAGTGGGTTAAAGAAAACGGAAGTAAGTTCTTAGAGGGTAAATTCTCAACAGCTGATGAGTTTAAGGCAGCTATGAAAGATTTTGTTTATAAAATCCAACTTCACTCAGCAATGTTTGAGGATATCCAATCAAAACAAGAAATTAAATCTTATAACGAAAAATCGAAAAAGGAATTATTAGAATTCTTATCATCAAAAATCGCTGAAGAAGCTGCTTACTACGGCTATGATGAAGATTCATTAGCTAAAATGTATGGAGCTGAAAGCGCACAAGCTTATGCAGAGGCTCAAGCAGAACAATATCTTGCACTTATGATGCCTATTGAAGAAATCTTTAAGAAAGAACATTTAAAGGTTACAGACGAACAAGTTAACGCTTATTTACAAAGATATATTTATCAACAAGGTATTGGCGATACTTATACAGTAGATCAAGTTAAAGAAGCTCAAGGCGAATATTGGGTTAAACTTTATACAACACTTGAAGTTAAATATGATATTGCTATGACAGCTCTTGAAAAATACGTTAAATTTGTAGATGCTGCGGATGAAGGCGAGAGCCAAAGCGCAAACTAAACGTAGTATTTACTAGCTAAAATCTATTGACACTTAAAAATTACTACTATATAATATCCGATTGTGACGGTAGATTCTTATTCCTATAGAAGAACCACAGGCAAATAAGGTTTAGGAATCTCCGGAAGTAAAATGTATATAGGTATTTGGCATTAGCCAAATAGAAAACATTTAGGAGGAAAATCGATGAAAACATTTATGGCTAATCCTGAGCAAGTCGAGAGAAAATGGTATGTTATCGATGCTACAGGAAAAACACTTGGCCGTCTCTCAAGCGAGGTTGCTAAGATGTT
>JAZRXA010000033.1:0-31509 GCA_045599965.1 Lachnospiraceae bacterium
AATATGAGCTTTTAGATAATTATCTTTCCAGAATTCTGGAAGAATTCCGTGTTGCAAACAATGTTATTTTTATTGATGCAGAGCCGGAAACCATAAATGAAGATTTGTATAAGATGCCATTTCGGGAAACGGTAGATTTCATCATTTCTAAAAAAGAAATATATGAAATCCTTTGGACCGCTCAGATTGATCGCAACATATTTGATGAAATGATCGAAGTGATTGCAGAGAATATTCTAAAAAGAAAAATTGAGCAGCATCCGGAAATCCAAACCGATAGCGAAAAATTCTTTAAGGCCTCTCTTTTTGCAAATCTTTTTGCCTATAATAATCTGGTTTCCGTTCGTTGGTGGTTGGCAAATGATTATGTAATCAGCAAAAATGATTTTTATCAGTTATTTGATGATATGATGCGGGAAGGCATGTTTAAAGTATTCAAAGAACAATTTTGAATAAACTTTCTGTAAAACTTAAACACAAAATTGCTTGAATGAATAAAGGAAAAAGAAACTGTGCAGTATAACAGCCGGTATGTGAAAAGAAGAAAGAAAGTTCTTTTTAAGAAACTGATGGTGTTGGGAATATGTTTTTTCGTTGTTGCCGCGATAGTTGCTGTTTTAGCCTTGACTGTAGGGAAAAAGAAAAATTCTCATCTTTCAGATGATAAAAATGAGCAGATTGTAACAGAAATAAAATCCGAAACAGAAGAAGTAAATGAAAAAGTAACAGAAAAAGAAACGGAAACGGAGGCGGAAACACCAAAGGATGTAATAATCGAAAGTAAAAATGGAAAGACATTGTATTTGACGTTTGATGATGGACCGAGTGAAAACACGAATGAAATTCTCGATATTCTTGATCAATATGGAGTAAAAGCCACGTTTTTCGTTTTAGCAATCAATGGAGCGGAAGAACAATATAAGGAAATTTTAAATCGAGGACATGAAATCGGCGTTCATTCGGCCAACCATAACTATGATACGCTGTATGCAAATCTGGATGCTTTTAAGGAAGATGTCAGTACCTGCCGGAATTTCCTAGAGGAGGTTACTGGTCATAAAATATTCCTATATCGTTTTCCTGGTGGTACAAATAATGAAGTACATAACGTTTCTATCAGCAGTTGTATTGAATATTTGAATAGTGTGGGATTGAAGCACTTTGATTGGAACATATCTTCCGGAGATGCCGCAGGCGTTACGGTCGATAAAGAAGAAATTAAGAATAATATTTTTGAACAGGTCCGTGGAAAAGAAGATGAGGCAATGGTTGTTTTAATGCATGATTCTTCGGCAAAGACCACGACGGTTGAGGCTTTAAGAGAGTACCTTCCCGTACTGATTGAAGAAGGATACGGTTTTTCGAAAATCACCCCGAATACACCGGAAATAGCTTTTAGTCCGTTTGATTAATATAGAACCGGTTATTCGGGAAAAAATAAAGGAAAATATACATACGAGGTTAACAATATGAAAAAGTATAAGAGAATCATGCTCAAATTAAGTGGTGAGGCCTTGGCGGCAGACGGAGGGGGATATAACGAAGCAGAAATCACCCGTATTGCTGCTCAGGTGAAAGAAATCATTGATGGTGGCTGTAATGTAGGTATTGTTATCGGTGGTGGCAATATTTGGAGAGGCAAGAGTAATCTGCAAATTGACCGGCCAAAGTCTGACTCCATCGGTATGCTGGCAACAGTTATGAACTGCATCTATGTTTCAGAGCATTTCCGCGCAGCAGGTATTAAAACGGCTATTTTTACTCCGTGGCTTTGTTCTACTTTTACGGAACTTTTCAGTAAAGACAAAGCAAATGAGTATTTTGCGGAAGGAAGAGTATGTTTCTTTGCCGGCGGAACCGGACATCCATATTTCTCAACGGATACTGGTGTTGTTTTAAGAGCAATGGAGATGGATGCAGAAGTAATTCTGGCTGCTAAAAATGTTGATGGTGTATATGATAGTGACCCGGCAAAGAATCCAAATGCAAAAAAATATGATAAAATTTCTATCCATGAAGTAGTAGAACGTAAATTAGGAGTTATTGATCTGACGGCTTCTGCGTTATTGGATGAGCACCAGATTCCGATGCGTATCTTTGCTCTTCAGGAAGAAAATTCCATCGTTAATGCCTTAACAGATGATCTGTTCCATGGTACAGATGTAATTGTAAATGAATAAATGACCGGATTCCCGGATGGATACAAAAGTAACGATAAAAATAAGATAGAAGGAGAAGTAAAAATGAACGAAAGATTGGAAAAATATGAAGAGAAAATGTTAAAAACCCTGGATAATCTTGAGGAAGAGTATGCAAGTATTCGTGCAGGAAGAGCAAATCCTCACGTATTAGACAGAATTATGGTTGATTATTATGGAACGCCTACCCCGCTTCAGCAGGTTGGAAACATTTCTGTACCAGATCCGAAGAGTATTGTTATTTCCCCATGGGAAGCAAAAATGGTTAAAGAAATTGAAAGAGCAATTAACGCTTCCGACCTTGGTATTAATCCAACAAACGATGGAAAGAATATCCGCCTCGTATTCCCGGATCTTACAGAAGAACGTCGTAAAGATTTAGTAAAAGATGTTAAGAAAAAAGGTGAGGAATCTAAGGTAGCTATCCGTAATATCCGTCGGGATGGCATTGATAATTTTAAGAAGATTGCAAAAGCTGGTGAGGTTTCTGAAGATGAAGGCAAAGATCTTGAAGATGAAATGCAGAAACTTACAGACAAATATATTGCAGAAATCGATAAGAAGGTTGATGCAAAGTCAAAAGAATTAATGACCGTTTGATTTTCATCGAGTATTTGTTATTAGCAGGATAGTGTTTCATGAACGTGGAAGATTTAAAAATACCGGAGCATGTAGCGATTATTATGGATGGAAATGGCAGGTGGGCGAAGAAGAGACACATGCCGAGAACCTATGGTCATGCCCAGGGGGCAAAAGTCCTGGAGCAAACATTGGAAGATGCGGACAGTTTAGGAATAAAGTATCTTACCGTATATGCTTTTTCTACCGAAAACTGGGCGAGACCATTGGAAGAAGTTCAGATAATCATGAATCTATTCCGGGATTACCTTATCAGTGCAGTTGAAAAATGCAAACGCAATAATGTTCGATGTCGCGTGATAGGAGAACGAAGCAAGCTGGACCAGGATATTATTGATGCAATAAATAATCTGGAAGAAAAAACGAAAGACAACACGGGAATTACTTTTATTGTTGCCATTAATTATGGTTCAAGAGATGAGCTGACCCGAAGCGTAAAACAGTTAGCAAAAGATG
Source organism: Lachnospiraceae bacterium (assembly GCA_045599965.1). Taxonomy (GTDB): domain Bacteria; phylum Bacillota; class Clostridia; order Lachnospirales; family Lachnospiraceae; genus RGIG5612. Next base: position 3,294 of record JAZRXA010000033.1, read on the forward strand.
TAAAAGAAGGCAGACTGTGCCTGGAAGAAATTGATGAAGAAGAGATTTCGAAACATTTGGACACTGCAGATTTTCCGGATCCGGATTTATTAATCCGGACCAGTGGTGAAGAGCGGCTTTCGAATTTCCTTATGTGGCAGTTAGCTTATACAGAGTTTTATTTTACCGATGTTCCATGGCCTGATTTTGATAAAAACGAACTGTTGAAAGCGATTGAAAAATATTCTGGACGAGACCGTAGATATGGAAAAATAAAATAAATCAGGTGGATTGGAAAAATGGCGGACGATCATAATAATAAAAAATTATTAACAAATAAATCCTTTTGGGTAAGAGTTCTCAGTGGAGTGATTGGTGGTGCAGTATTAATTACCTGCCTTGTTTTGGGAAGTTACTTTTTATGGGGCTTTTTACTGATGGCTTCTCTTATAGGTTTATATGAATTAAATAGAGCATTGGAACTTCATTGGGGAGTTTTTGCTTGGGCAGGATACATTGTAACCATTTTGTATTATGTACTGCTGATAACTCTGGGCTCCATTAATTTCGTTTTGGGTTTATTTGGAATATTATTAGTAATAGACCTTGCAGTGTTTGTTTTTACTTATCCAAGATATCGTTTGGAACAGGTATTTGCCGGCTTCTTTGAAGTAGCTTATGTTGGAATCGCATTGTCCTTTATTTATCTTTTAAGAATCCATCCTCCATCAGGTGCTTATTTGGTCTGGTTGATTCTGATTTCTGCATGGGGCAGTGATATTTTTGCTTATCTGATTGGTATGAAGTTTGGCAAGACTCCATTAGTTCCGAATCTAAGTCCGAAGAAGTCTGTAGAAGGGGCAATTGCAGGTGTTGTTGGCTCTGCGATTATGGCTTTGGTGTATGCCATTATCATTTTACCGTATATTCCAGATGTAAATCATTCTGTATTTATTTTCCCGATTATTTCTCTGTTTGGAGCGGCGGCCGGACAGATTGGAGATTTAGCGGCTTCTGCAATTAAGAGAAAAGTAGGTATTAAAGACTATGGAAAACTCATTCCGGGACATGGCGGAGTTTTGGACCGATTTGATAGTGTAATTATGGTTGCTCCGATTATTTATTTAGTAACGTTATATCTTTACATAATAGGTTAACAAATGAAAACAATTTCAATTTTAGGTTCTACCGGGTCCATAGGAACCCAGACCTTGGAAATCGTACGCTTGCATAGTGATTTGCAAGTCGCTGCCATTAGCGGAAATAACAACATAAAACTTTTAGCAAAGCAAATATTGGAGTTCGCTCCAAAACTTGTTTGCGTTTATGACGAAAATAATGTAGAAGGCCTTTATAAGGAATTAAAGGCGATTGCTCCTGCGGATTTTGATGAACATCGTTTTAAAGTAGTCAGTGGCATGGAAGGCCTGATTGATGTGGCCGTCTGTGAAGAGAGTGACATTCTTGTAACGGCTATTGTCGGTATGGTAGGGATTCGTCCTACTATGGCTGCAATCAAAGCAGGAAAAGATATTGCTTTGGCAAATAAAGAAACTTTGGTCTGTGCCGGAAGTCTCATTATGGCAGAAGCAAAGAAACAGAATATTAACATTTATCCGGTAGACTCTGAGCATAGCGCGATTTTCCAGAGCCTGCAAGGCGAACCGGAAAATTCTATAGATAAAATCATTTTAACGGCTTCGGGTGGTCCTTTCCGCGGCTATTCAAAAGATATGTTGAAGTCGATTAAATTAGAAGATGCTCTAAAGCATCCGAATTGGTCTATGGGACAGAAAGTAACCATTGATTCTTCCACCTTAGCAAATAAAGGTCTGGAGGTAATGGAGGCAAAATGGTTATTTGATGTGAAACCGGAACAGATTCAGGTTGTAATCCAGCCTCAGAGCATTATCCATTCCGCCGTTCAGTATAAGGATGGAGCGATTATTGCCCAGCTGGGAACCCCGGATATGAAAATACCGATTCAGTATGCATTGCTGTATCCGGAAAGAAGATTTCTTCCTGGAAAGAGAGTGGATTTTTTTGAACTGGGACAAATCACTTTTGAAAAGCCGGACCTGGACACCTTTAAAGCGCTGAAACTTGCTTATGACGCAATTAACATCGGAGAAAGCATGCCTACGGTGTTTAATGCAGCGAATGAACGGGCAGTGAGAAAGTTTATTGATAGAGAAATATCCTATCTGGACATTTCAAATATGATAGAAAAAGAAATGAAGGATCATCAACTGATTGTGAATCCAACTTTGGATGAAATTATCCGTTTAGGTGAATCCATAATGAATAAATAAAGAATCCATATGAGTTTTATCAGCATTGTTCTATCCATCTTAATATTGGGAATTCTTGTTCTTGTCCATGAATTCGGACATTTTATTTTAGCGAAGAAAAACGGAATATTTGTTAAAGAATTTTCTATTGGTTTTGGACCTAGAATTGTAAGCAAGGTAACTAAAAGCGGAACGAGATTTTCTTGGAAAGCGATTCCTTTTGGTGGCTCATGTATTATGCTGGGAGCCTTAGAAGATGACTCAGAAGAAAATGATGACGAAAGATCTTTTGATAAAAAGAGTGTTTGGGCTAGGATGAGCGTAATTCTTGCAGGCCCAGTATTTAACTTTTTCTTAGCGTTTGTTTTAGCAGTAATAGTTGTAGGAACGGCGGGATATGACCCGGCTAAGGTCACATTAGTTGAGGAAGGAAGCCCTGCTTATAAAGCAGGACTTAAAGAAGGCGACATTATAACAAACTATAATGGAACAGCTATAGACTTTGGACGAGAAATTTATTTAGAAGAATTTATTCATCCGATTGATTCAAGTTCAGATGAAATAAATCTTACTGTTAAAAGAGATGGTAAGAAGAAAAAAATAAGCATTACTCCAGAAGAATACACATACTATATTATGGGACTTTCTTACTATGCTACAGAGGAACCTGCAAAGATTACGGAAGTTGTAGAAGGCTCATCTTTAGAAGAAGCGGGCGTAAGTGCTGGAGATATAATTACTAGCATAAATGGAACAAAGATAAATTCTGGTGTAGAACTTAGCGAGTACTTTACAAGTAACAAGGTTGGAAAAGATGCGATTGAAATTACTTATTCGCATAGAGGCGGAAATGATATAAGTGCATCTATTACTCCTAAAAAACAAAAAGCTTTTACAACGGGATTTACTTACAACCTTGCAAATGAAAAAGCTAATGTAGGTGAGACTATAAAATATAGTTTTGCTGAACTTAAATACCAAATAGTTTCTGTATTTAAGAGTATTGGATATTTGTTCTCGGGCAAAGGTTCGCTAGACATGCTTAGCGGCCCGGTAGGTATTGTTGATATCGTAAATACTACGTACGAAGTTTCCGCACCAGCAGGATTTTTAGCAACGCTTATTAATATTTTAGGTATTGTTATTTTATTAAGTGCTAACTTAGGCGTTGTTAATCTTCTTCCTATACCGGCGTTAGATGGCGGAAAGTTTTTACTTTTAATTATTGAAGCTATTAGAAGAAAACCTATCCCTAAAAAATACGAAGGAATTATTACAACAGTAGGAGCGGTTCTAATTATTTTATTAGCAATTGTAGTTTTAGTTAATGATGTAACTAAGTTTTTCTAGGTGGTAATTATGTATACAAGAAAAGATACAAAGGTAATAAATATCGGAGGCGTTTTAATTGGTGGCGGAAATCCTATTGCGATTCAGTCTATGACCAATACTAAGACGGCTGATGTAGATGCAACCGTTAAGCAGATTTTAGAATTAGAAAAAGCTGGATGCGATATTGTAAGATGCACAGCTAATACGCCAGAAGCTGCAAAAGCTTTTAGCGAAATAAAAAAGCAAATTCATATTCCGATAGTTGCAGATATTCATTTTGATTACAAACTTGCTATTTTAGCTATTGAAAATGGCGCAGATAAAATTCGAATTAATCCTGGAAATATAGGAAGCAAAGAAAATATTAAAGCGGTAGTAGACTTAGCTAAAGAAAGAAATATTCCTATTAGAGTTGGCGTTAATTCAGGATCACTTGAAAAAGAATTAGTAGAAAAATTTAATGGCGTTAGTGCTGAAGGTTTAGCACTTAGCGCATTAGATAAAGTTCATATAATAGAAGACCTTGGATATGATAATTTAGTTATATCTATTAAGAGTTCAGATGTGCTTATGTGCGCAAAGGCACATGAAATTATTGCTGAAAAAACTAACTATCCGCTTCATGTTGGAATTACTGAATCTGGAACAATTTATAGCGGAAACATTAAGTCGGCTATAGGCTTAGGAATTATTCTTTATCAAGGAATTGGAGATACTATTAGAGTTTCGCTTACAGGAAACCCGGTAGAAGAAATAAAGAGCGCTAAAAAGATTTTAAGCAATTTAGGTTTAAGAAATGAAGGCATAAATTTAGTTAGTTGCCCTACATGCGGCAGAACACAAATAGATTTAGTTAGCCTTGCTAATAAAGTTGAAGATTTAATAACAAACTATGACTTAAATATTAAAGTTGCAGTTATGGGTTGCGTTGTAAATGGACCGGGCGAAGCTAGGGAAGCTGACCTAGGAATATGCGGCGGTGAAGGCGAAGGCTTAATTATTAAAAAAGGCGAAATTTTAAGAAAAGTTCCTGAAGAAAAATTATTAGAAGAATTAAAATACGAATTAGATAACTGGAAGTAATGAAATTATTTTTTGATGTTTTTTCTAGACTAAATATTGATGAAGAATTAAGAGACATCTTTAAAGGCGTTGAAGTTATTAGTGTAACAAACGTTAAAGCAGGTGCTTTTTTGCGTGTTAAGATTTCTTCGATAGATATTATTCAAGATATCTATTTAGATAGAATGAGTAATGAAATAAAAAATCAAATGCTCGAGGGAAAACTTGGCGTTCATATTGAGTATGAAAATGGATATGAGTTTGCTAAGGCTGGAACGGGCACTTATCAAAATAAACCAGCTGAAAGCCTAGAAAGCGAAGGCGCTTCTAACCAAGTAAGCACATCAGCACAAAAGAGTGTATCTACAAAAAGAAAATACCCGGTTAAGAAAAAAGAAACTGATCCAGATATGATTTATGGAAAAAGTTTTGAAGGAGAGTTTACACCTATCTCAGATATTATTTCAGAAATGAGAGAGGTTATAGTTCGTGGCGAAATTTTTGAAACTGAACTATCTGAAACTAAGAGCGGGTATAAGATTCTTAAGATTTGCATCACGGATTATAAAGACTCTATTGCTATGAAGATGTTCCTTAGCGAAGGCGATGAAAAACTTATTAAAGCCTTTGAAGAAGGAATGGTTATAGAAGTTAAAGGCAAAGTTGAATATGACAATTATGAAGGCGAGATTTTAATTACCAGAATTTTTGGAATTAGAAAGTCAGGCGAGCCCATTAGAAACCGTGAAGATAACGCGCCGAAAAAAAGAGTAGAGCTTCATCTTCATACACGCTATTCAGATATGGATGCAATTACAAATGTTGAAGATTTATTAGCTAGTGCTGTTAGATTTGGCCATAAAGCGGTTGCCATTACAGACCATGGCGTTGTGCAAGGCTTTACAGATGCGTTCCATGAAATAAAAAAGAAAAATTATGATATTAAAATTATTTATGGATGCGAAGGATATTTAGTTGATGATGACGACGACCCAGTAGCTTCATATGCGGACAAAGATATCGAATTAAGAAGAGAGTCAGCAATTAAAGATGAAACTCCAAAGCTTCCTAACCCAGCTGAAGAAGCGGCTATAACTAAGGCTAAGAAGACTCCATATAATCATATAATTTTATTAGCTAAAAATGAGATAGGTAGAGTTAATCTTTATAGGCTTGTTTCTTATGCGCATGTTAATTATTTTAATAGACGCCCTAGAATTCCAAGAAGTGTATTAAATAAATATAGAGAAGGATTAATTATCGGCTCTGCATGCGTCGCAGGAGAGCTTTACGAAGCTTATCTTTCAGGAAAAAGCGAAGAGCAAATTGAAAAAATTGCAAGTTATTACGATTACTTAGAAGTTCAGCCTATAGGAAATAACTATTATCTTGTAAGAAATTATGAGCGAGGCGATAAAGGATTTAAACTTCAAAGCGTAGAAGAAATAAAAGAAATAAATAAAAAGATTTATGAACTAGGAAAGAAGTTAGGAAAGAAAGTAGTTGCTACCGGAGACGTTCACTTCCTTAATCCTGAAGATGAAGTTTATAGACGAATTATTATGGACTCGCAAAAATATCCAGATGCAGACGAGCAGGCACCTCTTTACTTTAGAACTACCGAAGAGATGCTAGAAGAGTTTTCATATTTTGGCGAAGAAATAGCAAAAGAAATAGTTATTGATAATACAAATTATATTGCTGACCAAATAGAAGTTATTGAGCCGGTAAGACCAGATAAATGTCCACCGGTAATAGAAAACTCCGATGAAGAGCTTAGAAATATTTGCTACGAAACAGCTAAGAAGATGTACGGCGAAAATCTTCCGCAAATAGTAACAGACCGTCTTGAAAAGGAACTTAACTCAATTATTTCTAACGGTTATTCGGTTATGTATATAATCGCTAGAGATTTAGTTAGTAAGAGTGTTGAAGACGGATATTTAGTTGGATCTAGAGGCTCGGTAGGTTCTTCTTTAGTTGCAACTATGTCAGGAATAACAGAGGTTAATCCACTTAAGCCACATTATAGATGTCCTAAGTGTTTATATAGCGATTTTGATTCTGATGAAGTTAAAAACTTCGAAGGCGGAGCTGGATGCGATATGCCAGATAAGGTATGTCCGGTTTGTGGCGAGCCTTTAATAAAAGATGGATTTGATATTCCTTTTGAAACTTTTTTAGGATTTAAAGGTGACAAAGAACCAGATATAGACCTTAACTTCTCAGGTGAATATCAATCTAATGCGCATGACTATACAGAAGTTATCTTCGGTAAAGGCCATACCTTTAGAGCGGGTACTATTTCAACATTAAAAGATAAAACTATCTATGGCTTTGTAAAAGGTTATTTTGAAAGACATAATAAAGGCATTAGAAACTGCGAGATGAACCGCTTAATTAAAGGCTGCTTAGGCGTAAAGAGAAGTACAGGCCAGCATCCAGGCGGAATTGTTGTACTTCCTCATGGTGAAGAGATTTATTCATTCACACCGGTTCAATTTCCAGCAAATGATGCAGATAAAAATACAGTTACGACTCATTTCGAATATCATAGTATTGACCACAACCTTCTTAAATTAGATATCTTGGGACATGATGATCCGACAATGATTCGTATGTTAGAAGATTTAACAGGCTTTTTGGCTAAGGATATTAAGTTAGACGACCCTTCGGTTATGAAACTTTTTGAAGGAACGGATATCTTAGGAATTAAGCCAAGCGATATAGATAAACCACTTGGAACTTTAGGCGTTCCGGAGTTTGGAACTGACTTCGTTATGCAGATGCTTTTAGATACGCATCCTAAGAACTTTTCTGATTTAGTTAGAATAGCTGGTCTATCTCATGGTACGGACGTTTGGCTAGGTAACGCAGAAAAGCTTATTAAGGACGGAGATGCTACTATTTCTACATGTATTTGTACGCGTGATGATATTATGACGTACTTAATTCAAAAGGGAATAGAGCCTTCACTAGCTTTTGATGTAATGGAAGATGTTCGTAAAGGAAATGTTGCAAAGGGCATTTCAAAAAAATGGCCAAAGGCTGAAGAAAAACTTAAGGCAGCAGGCATTCCTGATTGGTATTTGTGGTCATGTACAAAGATTCAATACATGTTCCCGAAGGCGCACGCAGTTGCTTATGTTATGATGGCGTATAGAATCGCTTATTATAAGATTTTTTATCCAATAGCTTATTACGCTGCCTTCTTTAGTATTCGCGCATCATCTTTTGATTATGAAAAGATGTGTCAGGGCCCTGAAAGATTAAATAAAGAAATGGAAATAATCTTAAGGAGAATTGATTATAATGAGGCAACTCCTAAAGATATAGATCTTCTTAAATATATGTATAACGTTAAAGAAATGTATGCTAGAGGAATAGAGTTTATTCCAATAGATATATATAAGGCGAGCGCAAACAGATTTAAGATTTTTGATAATAAGATTATGCCAGCTTTCGAGTCTATAGATGGAATGGGTGAGAAGGCAGCATTTATGTTAGAAGAAGAGGCTAAGAAAGATAAGTTTATATCTAGGGAAGACTTAAAAGTTAGAACTAAGATATCTAGTACTTTAACAGATAAACTTTATGAGATTGGACTCATAGATGATTTACCAGCAACTAGCCAACTTTCAATTATGGATTTTCTTAAAAATTAATATATGAATTTTTAGTAATCATGTTATAATCTATAAAAATTTAGATAGTAAGGAGAGCAATATGTTTATTTTCGATCAAGAAGTATGTACAAGTTGTGGCGCTTGCGCCCAGGAGTGCCCATGCGAAGCAATTAAACTAAATGGTGAGGCAATAGAGCATGATAAAAACAGATGTATGTGGTGTGGCCATTGTATGGCTGTTTGTCCTTGCGATGCAATCATGATCGACGGCGATGGATATAATGTTGAGGATGTAGAAGATTTTCAATTTTCTAAACGTGCTAGCGTAGCTCAAATTCGTAGAGATATTATGATGAGAAGAAGTGTTAGAAACTTTAACGATATCCCAGTTACTGAAGATGAACTTGCCAAGATTTTAGAAGCAGGTAAGTACGCACCAACAGCTAAGAATTGCCAAGAAAACGCTCTCTTAGTATTAAAAGATGGCGAAAAGATTGATGAAATGTTAGAAGACCTTATGGGTGAACTTGGCAATATCGCAAAAGCTCTTGCAAAAGATAAACCTGAAGTTAGCGCATTCTTTATGAGAAAATATTCTCAGTTTAAAGAAGAGGGCATAGATGGTCTTTTCTATGGTGCGCCATTAGTTATCTTTGTATTTTCTAACAGTGATATAGATGGAGCTATTTGCGCTTCAACTATGGGCCAAATGGTAGAAGCTCAAAAACTTGGTTTTTGTTATGTGCAGTTGGCAGCAGCTCCTATGAATACTCCAGCACTTTTGAAAAAATATAATATTCCTGAGGACAAACATTGTGTACTTGCTATGGCAATAGGAAATTATGATATTAATTACTTTAGCTCAGTACCTCGTAAACCTTTACCATTGTTATAAGGAATTTGTTTATGATTTTTGTTACAGGTGATACCCATAGACTTATGGATATCAAAAAAATTGATGAAGAAAGTTTTCCGGAACAATCTTTGCTAACACGTGATGATTATTTAATTATTGCGGGTGATTTTGGTGGAGTTTGGACTGGTACAGAAACCGATGATGATGTATTAAATATGCACGGTTCAAGAAACTATACTACATTGTTCGTCGGCGGTAATCATGAGAATTATGATGTCTTAAATTCTTATCCTGTAGAAGAATGGAATGGCGGAAAAATTCATAAGATTCGCGAAAGTGTTTTTCATCTTATGAATGGTCAGGTTTATAACATCGATGGAACGACCTTTTTCGTTATGGGTGGTGCTACTAGTGTTGATAAGGTTTTCAGAGAAGAAGGCGTAAGTTGGTGGCCACAAGAAGAACCTAGTAGCGAAGAACTTGATGAAGCTTTTAACAATCTTGCGAAATATGGAAACAAGGTTGACTATATAATTACTCATACTATTCCTGAAAAAGTTAGAAAATTAATTTATGATGTTTACACTGATTATGTTAATTATGAAAGTGGAGTAGAAAAGTTTCTTGATTTAATTATGGAGCATGTTAGCTATGATAAATGGTATTCGGGACATGTTCACATGGACAGGGAATTTAGTGACTACCGTCTTAGAATTCTTTATAACGGAGTAGTTAAGATTAAATAGTTTAGGGATTTTTATGAAAGCAGAGCGCAATAAAACAATTGATATTAGCGTTGAAGAAGGAAAAGAATATCTTAAGCGCTGCATAAAAGTAGAAAAAAGCGCAAAGCTTAGTGAGATTAAAAATAAAACTATTATAGGAGACACTCTAGAAGTTTGCTCCTATCTACCTAATAAATTTGTAGATCTTTTAATTGTAGATCCACCATATAATCTTGATAAAAATTTTGGTGGGTCTAAATTCAAAAAAACTTCAGACGAACAATATTATGAATATACTAAGGAGTGGATTAATAAAGTGCTTCCACTTCTTAAAGATAATGCGTCTATTTATGTTTGCTGTGATTGGCAATCGTCTCCAGCAATTGCTCTTGCCTTAAAAGAACACTTTATTATTCAAAATAGAATTACTTGGCAAAGAGAAAAAGGTAGAGGCGCTCTTTCTAATTGGAAAAACGCAATGGAAGATATTTGGTTTGCGACAAAAAGCAAAACTTATACTTTTAATGTTGAAGATGTAAAGATTAGAAGAAAAGTAATTGCGCCTTATAAAGTTAACGGAAAGCCTAAGGATTGGGAAGAGACGAAAGAAGGCAACTTTAGAAATACTTATCCTTCTAACTTTTGGGATGATATTTCAATCCCTTATTGGTCTATGCCTGAAAATACGGACCATCCAACTCAGAAGCCAGAAAAGCTTTTAGCTAAATTAATTTTGGCTAGTTCAAATCCTAAAGATATTGTTTTTGATCCTTTCTTAGGTTCAGGTTCAACTTCTGTTACTGCAAAGAAGTTGGGTAGAAACTATGTTGGAATTGAAAAGAATGAACAATATTGTGTATGGGCTGAAAAACGTTTAGAGATGGCAAGCAAAGATAAAACGATTCAAGGCTATACCGATGGAGTTTTTTGGGAAAGAAATACTCATGCACAGCAAAAATCAAAAACTGCTAAAAAAGCGAATTTGCATCTTTCGACATAATATAGTCATTAGATAATATGCAGGGAAGGAGCATAAAAACCATCTTAGTGGTTGTATTTAGTAAGGATATATGAAAACTAAATGGATTAAATGTATTGCGCTGATTTGCCTGGCGGCAATCTTGATGTCAGGATGTGAGAAAAAAGAGGAGTCGAAGCAGCCTACGGAAAGTGGAGAGAAAATCTGGAACTATATCGAAAAAAGCGAAAAACTGATAGCGGTATTGGAATCAGATGAAAAAATGCAGATTGAAAGATTTGATTATTATTCCTATACCGAAGGTGGGGGAGAAGGAAAACGAACAACAGATAAAGACCTGATTTTTTCCATTATAGAGGCGCTTGATAAAGTACAGATTGTAGGAGAGTCAGAGATATGCGTAACAGACTCTGACGAAAATCTTCAGTTCCATCTGGTGGATGGGACAAAAATCTCATTTTCGTTAGAAGCGGGTATGCTCTCTACACAAAAGACAAATTATGAACTTGAGAATACAAAGGACCTTCGTATGCTTCTTAATCAGGTGAGAGAAGAGGGAGAGTGGATTGAGTAGATGTCGGAGAATGCAATATGTACTGGTTATTTATTGACAAACTGACTTAAATCCCGCAGCTCACAGTAAGCATCTTTTGGATTTTTAGGGTTATAGAGAACAACCACTTTTGTTCCAACCGGGGTATCCATGGAAACTCCTTTTGCACCGGCTATGCTCAGAAAAGCAACGTATTCTTTTCCGTCAACATTGTATTTGACATCAAACATTGTTCCATCTTCCCAGCGGCTGACAAATTTAACATCTATTAGAGTACCTTCGGTTTCGAGACGAGGGATATTTTGTACTTTTTTAATATACCTGATGCAGAAAAAAGCAAAGAAAGCTAAAGCAATCAGAACGATAATTCCGCCAATAAGTAGTATTGTTTCTGTGTTATCCATAATTATTATCCTTCTTGAATTTTCAAGCTTTCAAGTATTCGAAAGCTTCTCATAAAATACCTATATTTATTATAGAGTAAAGTGTCCGAATGGAATTGTCAATATAAGTACAGTATGAAAAAAACGGTACGCCAAATAAATAATTTACATAAATAATTTACAATAAGTTTACGCTATCATATTTTTGTTAGGAATTGACTTGGGGGGGGTCAATGCTAAAATAAATTAAAAGTAAAAAATAAAGCATATGGGGGAAACACTATGAAAAAGAGAGTGTTTAGTGTTGTTTTATCAGTGGCACTTGTTTTGGCTATGCTTCCAGCTACAGCCATTATTTCACAAGCAGATCCACCAACTCAAATTAAAATCCAAATAACAAATAATAATGAGGCCAATGGTTCAGTATCATATCAGTTTAATGATGCTTCTAGAACTAGTAGAACTGTTACTGCAAGCGATAAAGATGCTGGCGGAAATATTACTGTGATAATTCCAAATGGTGCAACAACAGTTAAACTTAATGCGACTCCAAATAGTGGCTTTGAACTTCAAGATTTCACGATACTTGTAAATGATAATGATATTGATGAAGAAAAAAAATTCATGGATGATGTTAAAGGCGAAGGATATACCTATGCGCTTCCAAAAGAAGGCGAAGTTGTATTTAAAGCAGTTTTTGCAGAAAATTTGGAATGGAGTGCTATTAGTTGGGGCGGAGGAAACGTTAGAGTTGAAAACGGACAGGTTGAAGCCTATGCAGTACATGTGGGAAATATAACCTACTCAAAGAATGTTAATGTAGCCGAGGGGAATCTACATCCAATTTCTGAGATAATGACTAATGAGTCATTAAAAACGAAAAATGTAACTACCTCCAATCTTTTAGGAGATCTCTTTGTTAATAAGAAAAATACTGAGCCAATTTCTATTGATTTTAGATTTATTCCAGATTATGGATATCAGGTTACAAATGTCTTTACAAATGAAAATGAAAGTCTTTTAGATAGGTTTGTACCAGGCGGAGAAATTAGTAATTTTACTTTTAACTACGATTATGTATCTAAATCTAATGTACATTTTAATGTTGTATTTTCTAATGTTGAAGATATCATAAATATTCCAGAAGATTCTGTTGTTCAAGAAGCATCAATAGCTAATGGCGAAAATGCTATTGATTCGGGTAATCTTCAGATGAATATTGAAGATGTATTGAAAGAAAACGCAAGTGAAGGACTTAAAAATCTTGTTGGCAATGAATATGCAACGTATCTTGGAATAGAATTAAAACAAGTTGTAAGTAAAACAGGAGATTACGGCAATTGGGAAGAAACTCTTACTGATCTTGGTGGAGAGATTGCAGTTTCCTTAAATGTTAAAGAACTTGATCGAAGTGCAGATTATTATGTAGTACGTGAACACTATGATGAAGAAGCACATGAAAACGTTTATGATACTCTCCCAGTAGACTTTAATAGAGATGAAAATACTGTAACATTTGATACTAATAAATTTTCTACATACGCTCTTGTAAAGAACACACTTGGAAATAATGAGTTCCAAGTTGAATTTGATGATAGATTTGATGGAGAAGAATATGGAGCATCTGTAAATGTCGGAAAAAAGGCTCTTCATAATGGAAATATTTGTGAATTCACAACGAACGAAAAAATCACTTTCACATTAAATCCTCCAGAGGATAGAGAAGGATATGATCCGATAGTAGAAATCGAGGTACGTGAAGAAGACGTAGAAGTTTATAGATCAGACTTTGAAGATGGTGATGCTTATAAGATAGAAATCACGGAAAATAGTTTCGATTTTATACCAACTTCGGATGCCGCATTTATTGTTCGTATATGGTGGTCAAAATACGATTCTTTCGGTCCTGAAGACGGTCAGTATATGATAGAGACAAATGTGAATGGAAACGGTTCAATAGTATTATCTCCTAAGTCTGAAAATTCCATGAAATTTGGAGATGGAAATCCAAGAAAAGATTGCTACAAAGATGACGAAATAGTAACGTTGTCATTTGTGCCAAATAAAAATAGCGAACTGGTTATGGTTGCAATTGGGGCTGATGTATACAAAAAAGAGCCGGAAGTGGACGAAGATAAAAATTTAGATAAACTTTGGAATGAAGAAGCTGGTGAATATCAGGTAGTAGTAGATGAGGCAGGTGAAGGAGATTGTTTCTATATAGAAGGAGTCTTTGCAGATATTGAGCCAGAAGAAAATCCACATACAGGTGATTTTAATAATATAGTTTTGTCTACATGTATAGCAGGGTTTGCACTTATTGCAATCATTGCTTTAGCAGTGTTTATACGAAAGAAAAAAACTTACAGATAAGTAATAGAAACTAAAATATTTTCAGATGAACTCGTAAATGCGCGGTGATAAACTTTTGTTTTATCATCGCGCACTTTAATTTAACACATTTATTTTTTTAACAGCTCGTAGGAGAATTGAACTCCTGATTCCGCCTTGAGAGGGCGGCGTCTTAACCACTTGACCAACGAGCCATATGTTTAACAACTTTGATAGTATATATGAAGAGGCGAAAAATATCAACAAATAATTGCTAAAAAGTACTTGCCTTATAGGTGCGTAGATGTTATATTAGCAAAGGATTTAATATGTAACTTTAATGAGCGGACCGAAAAAGGCCCGCTCAAGTTTTTGAAAAGGAAAAAATATGGCTAATATTGAAAGTAAAACTGAAGAAATTTTAATTCCAATTCTTAAAGAAAATAATTTCGAATTAGTTGATGTTGAGTTCGTAAAAGAAGGTAATGATAAGTACTTAAGAGCTTATATCGACAAAGAAGGTGGAATTAATATTAACGATTGCGAACTAGTAAGTAGAGCCTTAGAAGCTAAGTTAGATGCGAAAGATTTTATTAACGAAGCTTATATTTTAGAGGTTAGTTCGCCAGGTCTTACAAGGCCTCTTAAAAAAGAAAGAGACTTTGAAAGAAATCTTGGAAAGCCTGTTGAAATTCACACTTATAAGCCGATAGAAGATTGCAAAGAATTTATTGGCGACTTAAAAGAATATTCAAACGAAAGCGTTGTAATTGACGTAGGCGCAGATGAAGAAGAGTTAGTTACTTTATCAAGAAAAGATATTTCAGTAATTAAGCAATATTTTGAATTTTAACCTGTAAAGGTAAAAGATAAACAAAAGGAGAAAAAAATATGGCAAGCGAATTAATGGAAGCATTAGAAATTTTGGAAAAAGAAAAAGACATCAGCAAAGAGTCTATCTTAGGTGCTATCGAAAGTGCATTAGTTAATGCATATAAGACACAGTACAAAAAAGAAAAAGACGAACTCTTAGCTGCTGAAAACGTTTTCGCTAAGGTTGATGAAAAGACTGGCGAATTCTTCGTTTATGCAGAAAAGACTGTTGTTGATGAAGTTGAAAATGTTCTTTTAGAAATTTCACTTGAAGATGCAAGAAAAATCTACCCAACATGCGAATTAGGAGAAGTTGTTAGATTAGCAGCTGAATCAAAAGAATTTAGCCGTATCGCAACTCAAAACGCTAAGAACGTTCTTCTTCAATCATTAAGAGAAAAAGAGAAGAACAATGTTTATGAAGAGTTCTTGGCTAAGGAGCATGACATTGCAACTGGTGTTGTTCAAAGATTTAATGAACAAAGCATTATCATTAACATGGGTAAAGCTGATGGTATATTAAATGACAATGAGCAAGTTAAAAGCGAAAGACTTCGTGCAGGTGAAAGAATTAAAGTTTATGTACTTGAAGTTAAAAATCCTAAGAAGTCTCTTAGAATCTTAGTTTCTAGAACACACCCTGAATTAGTTAGAAAATTATTTGAATCTGAAGTTGCAGAAATCAAAGACGGAACAGTTGAGATTATGTCTATTGCCCGTGAAGCAGGTAGTAGAACTAAGATGGCTGTTTGGAGCAACGATCCAGATGTTGATCCAGTCGGCGCATGCGTAGGTATGAACGGTATGCGTGTTAATGCTGTAGTTTCAGAATTAAAAGGTGAAAAAATAGATATTATCAATTGGTCTGAAAACCCAGCTATTTTAATTGAGAACGCACTTAGCCCAGCTAAGGTTGTTTCTGTTCTTGCTGATGACGAAGAAAAAACTGCTACAGTTATCGTTCCTGATTACCAACTTTCACTTGCAATTGGTAAAGAAGGTCAAAACGCTCGTCTTGCTGCAAGACTTACAGGATTTAAGATTGATATTCTTAATGAAACTCAAGCAGCTGATATCTTAGACGAAATTAATAATGGCGATTATGAAGAAGACGAAGAATATGAAGTAGAAGAGTTTGAAACTGAGGAAGAAGAACTCGAAGAAGTTGAAACTGAAGAAGAAGTTGAGACTGAAGAAGAAGTTGAAATTGAAGAAGCTATAGAAGAGTCTGAGACTGAAGAATAATTAAAGGGGACTAATTAATTAACATGTCGGAAAAACGCTTGCCAACAGATAAAGTATTATCGCTTCTAGGTTTAGCCCGCAAGGCAGGCCGACTAGTTAGTGGAGAGTTCATGACTGAAAAGGCCCTGACAGAAGAAAAAGCTTTTTTGGTAATAGTTGCTAAAGACGCTTCTGATAATACAAAAAAACATTTTAACGATATGTGTAATTATAGAAATGTTCCGATACATGAATATAGCACTAAAGAAGACATCGGAAAAATTATTGGATGTGAAATACGTGCTAGCGTAGCAGTTACAGACGAAGGTTTTGCAAAAAGTATAATCGCAAAATTAGAAGAAATGTAGGTTTTATCTTATAGGAGGTAAAAATTTGAGAATACACGAATTAGCTAAAGAATTAGGCATAGAAAATAAAGTACTTGTTGAATATCTCAAAAAAGAAGGCGCTGATGTAAAGAGTCATATGAGCGCATGTCCTGAAAACATGGTAAAAAAAGTTAGAGAGAATTTCGGCAAGAAAAATACTTCTAAAAAAGAGGAAGTTAAAACAGAAGAAAAGCCAAAGGTGAAAGCTGTTGCAGTTCCGGACTTTATTGCTAAAGAACAACCTAAGACTGTTCCTACAAGAACGGCTGAAGGTGAGAAGAATGAAG
Source organism: Lachnospiraceae bacterium (assembly GCA_045599965.1). Classification (GTDB taxonomy): domain Bacteria; phylum Bacillota; class Clostridia; order Lachnospirales; family Lachnospiraceae; genus RGIG5612. The sequence goes on from JAZRXA010000033.1 coordinate 20,184, forward strand.
ATGGTGGAAAGCAAATAGCTAAGATTGAGGCTAAGAAAGCTGCTTTAGAAAAAAGCAAAGTTGAAGAAGAACAGCCTAAGAAGAAAAAGAAAATTATTGCTGTATTTAATCCGCAGCATTCAAAAACAGAAAAAGGAAAGGCTCTTGCATCAAAGCAAGAAGAAAAGGAAGCTGAAAAGAAACGTCCAGTTAAAAGAACTCCTGCTAGCGAGAGAACTCCTGATGATGAGGTTAAAAAACCTCTTCCAAGTCAACTTAGACCTGCTAAGGATAGAATTCCTGATGATGAATTAGAAGCTATGAAAGCTCCTAAAGAGGAACCTAAGGCAGAACCAAAGAAGGTTGAACCTAAAGCTGAAGATAACAAGCCAAAAGAGAGTGAAGCTGTTAAATCCCTAAGAGAAAAAATCGTTAAGGGTACTGTTTCTGTACAAGATATTCAGGCAGCTAGAACTAAAGAAAATAAAGGTGGCAAAAACGACAGAAGAAATAATCAACAAAAAGGTGGGCAAAAAAATAACCAAGGCAACCAGGGCGGCCCAATTATGGATAGCTCTAAAGGTAAGGGAAAAGGTGGAAAGGCTCGCCATGGTGAAAAACAACATGGTGATAAGTTTGATCGTTTAGAGAACGAGCGCGGTGCACAAAGAGTTCAAAAGCAAGTTCAAGAAGTTGTAGAAGAAGAGATTAAAGTTATTACTCTTCCAGAAACAATTTCTGTTAAAGATTTTGCTGGTAAGTTAAAGATGCAACCAGCAGCTCTTATTAAGAAATTATTCTTAGCTGGCCAAGTTCTTACTCTTAATGACATTCTTGATTTCGAGACAGCTGAAAGTATCTGCCTTGACATGGATATCCTAGTTGAGCATGAAGTTGTTATCGACTATATCGAAGAACTTCTTAAAGAAGAGGAAGAAGACGAAGCAACTATGACAAAACGTCCTCCTGTTGTTTGCGTTATGGGTCACGTTGACCATGGTAAAACTTCACTTCTTGATGCTATTAGAAAAACAAATGTTATTTCAAGAGAAGCTGGTGGTATTACACAGCACATTGGTGCTTATATGGTTACACTTTCTTCTGGCGAGCAAATCACTTTCTTAGATACACCGGGACATGAAGCGTTTACAGCAATGAGACTTCGTGGCGCTATGGCTACTGACGTTGCAATCTTAGTTGTTGCTGCTGATGACGGCGTTATGCCTCAAACAATAGAGGCTATTAACCATGCTAAAGCTGCAGGCATCCATGTTATTGTTGCAGTTAATAAGATTGATAAGCCTGGTGCAAATATTGATAGAGTTAAACAAGAACTTTCAGAACATGAACTTGTTCCTGAAGATTGGGGTGGAAATACTATCTTCTGTCCTGTTTCAGCTAAACATGGCGATGGTATTAAAGAACTTCTCGATATGGTAATTCTTGATACTGAAATCTTAGAACTTAAGGCTAATAAAGATAGAAAGGCTAGAGGTCTTGTTATCGAAGCTAAGCTCGATAAGGGTAGAGGTTCTGTTGCAACTGTTCTTGTACAAAAAGGTACATTAAAAGTTGGCGATCACATTGCTATGGGAGAAGCTTATGGTAAGGTTCGTTCTATGACAAACGATAGAGGCGAAAAAGTTACTGTTGCAACTCCTTCAACACCTGTTGAGATTACAGGTATGAATGGTGTGCCTAATGCTGGTGAAGTTTTCGTAGCTTACGATAATGATAAAGATGCTAAAGCTTTCGCTTCAGTATTTATTGAGGAAAATAAGAAGAAACTTCTTGCTGGTACTAAGAAGAAGACTAACTTAGATGATCTCTTCGATCAAATGAAGGCCGGAGAACTTAAAGAACTTGAAATTATTATCAAGGCTGACGTTCAAGGTAGTGTTGAAGCTATTAAAGAATCTCTTGAAAAACTTTCTAACGATGAAGTTGTTGTTAAGGTTATCCACTCTGGTGTTGGTAATGTTAACGAGTCTGATGCTATTTTAGCTTCTGCTTCAAACGCAATTATTATTGCCTTCAATGTTTCGGCAGATGCAGTTGCAAGAGATACTATTGAGCATGAGAAAGTTGATATGCGTAGCTATAGCGTAATCTATAATGCTATTGACGACGTTGAAGCTGCTATGAAGGGTATGCTTGAGCCAATCTATGAAGAGGTTGTTACAGGTAATATCGAAGTTAGACAAACTTTCAAAGCTTCTGGTGTCGGCATAATCGCTGGTTCTTATGTAACTGATGGTGTTGTTACTAGAGATTCTAAAGTTCGTCTTTCTAGAGATGGAGAGCAACTTTACGACGGACCTATTGCTTCACTTAAGAGATTTACTGATGATGTTAAAGAAGTTAAGTCTGGTTATGAGTGCGGTATCGTTCTTGAAAGTTTCACTGACATTAAAGAAGGCGATACTATGCAAGTTTATATTATGAAGGAAGTGCCAAGATCATAATGAGAAAAGGTTCAATAAAAAACACAAGAATTAATAATGAAGTTCAAAAAGAACTTAGTGCAATTATTAGAGATGTAAAAGATCCTAGAATTCATCCTTTCACATCCGTTGTGCTTGTTGAGGTTGCGCCTGACTTAAAGACTGCTAAAGCATATATGAGTGTACTTGGAAATGATGAAGACAGAGCAAAGACTATGGTTGGACTTAAGAACGCTGAAGGTTTTATTAGAAGAGAGTTGGCTCATAGATTAAACCTTCGTAACACTCCTGCATTAGAGTTTATTATGGACTCAACTATAGAAGATGCTATGGACATGATGAAAAAGATTGATGAGGTTTGTGGTAACTTAAATGACAAAGATTGATGAAGTATTAAATGACATAAAAACCTTAGCTATTACGGGACATGTGCACCCAGATGGAGACTGCGTCGGCTCGACACTAGCTTTATATAATTATGTTAAAAATAATTATCCGCAAATTAATGTTTCACTTTTTCTTGAAGAGCCTAGCGATAAGCTATCGTTCTTAAAAGGTTTTGACGAGATAATTTCTGACTATCCAGTTAGAGATGGTTTTGATTTAATGATTGTTTTAGATAGTGCTTCTTTTGATAGAATCGGAAAAGCAGATAAGTATTTCAAAAAATCTAAAAAAACTATTTGTATAGATCATCATGTTTCGAACAACGGATTTGCTGACGAAAATATTATCGTTTCTGATTCTAGCAGCGCTAGTGAAGTTATCTATGACCTTTTAGATTCAGAAAAGATTAATAAAGACATAGCTATTTGTATTTACACTGGAATCGTTTACGACACGGGTGTATTTAAGTATCCTTCAACATCTTCAAAAACGATGGATATAGTTAGTAAACTTCTTAAGTTTGATATTCCTACAGACTTTATTATTGATAATAGTTTTTATCTTAAAACTTACAATGAGAATAGAATTATGGGATATGCGCTTCTTAATAGTAAGTTAGCTTTTGATGGCAAGGTTATTTATTCTTCTCTTAGCAAAAAAGATATGCAAGATTTTGAAGTGACAAATAATGAGATTGATGGAATTGTTCCACAACTTAGACTTACTGATGGTGTAGAAGTAGCAGTATTTTCTTATGAGACAGCTTCAGGTGATATTAAGTTTTCACTTAGAAGTATTGATTCTTTCGATGTTAATAAAGTTGCTAGCGCTTTTGGAGGCGGTGGCCACGTTAGAGCAAGCGGCTGCACATTAAAAGGAACTTTAGAAGATACAATGCCTAGGGTTTTAGAAGAAATAGCAAAATATTTATAGAATGAAAAACGGTGTTATTAATGTTTATAAAGAAAAAGGTATGACTTCTTTTTCGGCTGTTTATAAGATTAAAAAGTTAACTGGCGAAAAAAAGGTTGGACATACAGGAACACTAGATCCTGATGCTTTTGGTGTTCTTCCTATATGCATAGGAAAAGCAACAAAGCTAGTTGACCTTTTAATGGATACCGATAAGCAATATAGGGCCGTTATGTTTTTAGGAAAAAGAACAACCACTTTAGATATTAGTGGAGAGGTTTTAGAAGAAGCTAGCCTAGAAGAGATTAAAGAAAAAGTTTTAGCTAGTGAGCCGGGAAAAGATTTTGAGTCTAATATAAAAAAAGCTTTTGAAAGTTTTACTGGCGAAGTTGAGCAAATTCCTCCTATGTACAGCGCAATAAAAGTTAATGGAGTTAAACTTGTTGATGCTGCTAGAAAAGGAAAAGAGATTGATAGAAAGAGTAGAAAAGTAAATATTTATTCTTTCGAAGATATAAAAGTTTTTGAAGACTTTATTCATATAAGTTTTGTTGTTAATTGCTCTAAAGGAACTTATGTAAGAACGCTTTGCGAAGACATTGGGAAATATTTTTTGCTTCCTGCATGTTTAGAAAGTTTAGAACGCACAAAAGCTTCAATGCTAGATAAAGAAAGTGCGCTTAAACTTAGCGATATAGAAAACTTATATAACGAAGGAAAACTAGAAGATTATATAATTGATACGGATAGATTTTTAGATAAATATCCAAAAGCTTTTATTTCTTCTAAGACAGTTAAAAAAATTATTTTTGGAAATCAAGTGGATCTTAGTGAAGTGGATTTTGATAAAGAATCCGAAAATAATATATATCGTATTTATGATAACGACGGAAAGTTTTATGCTTTATATAGATTAGATGCAAAAGATAATTTATTTAAGTGTGAGAAGATGTTCGTATGAAATTTATAACGAATTTAGAAAGCGAACAATTTAATAATAGCATTGTAACTTTAGGAAAGTTTGATGGAAATCATATCGGCCATCAACTTTTATTTAACAAAGCTATTGATTACAAAAAAGAAAATTTAGGATACAAGGTAGTTATATTTACTTTTGATATTCCTGTAGCAAAGGTTGTATCGAATGAAGACTTTCAAACCATTTTGTCACATGAAGAAAGACCTTTTCAAAAATATTTTGATGGCATCGACTATTTAGTGGAGTTTCCTTTTAATGAAGAGACCCGAAACATGTCCCCAAAAGATTTTGTGAAAAATATTCTGATTGATAAGTTAGATACAAAAGCCATCATTGTAGGTGAAGATTTTTGCTTTGGGAAAGATAGAGAAGGAAATGTAAATCTTCTTAAAGAGTTAGGCAAAAAATATGATTTTGATGTTTTCGCTTTGGAAAAAGTTAAATATAAACCTAATGGATACGAAACTGAAGTAGAAGTTAGTTCAACTCTTATTAAAGAGGAGTTAACTAAAGGAAATCTAGAAGATGTTAACGCTATGCTAGGAACACCATTTTCTATTTTAAGTAAGGTTTTGCATGGCAAGCATGTAGGAAAGTCTTTAGGATTTCCGACAATAAATTTCATTGTTCCTGATGAAAAGATTATGCCGCCTAACGGAGTTTATGCGACAAAGACTTTTGTTGATGGCAAAGAATATTTAAGTATTACTAATGTTGGAAATAGACCAACCTTTAATGATGGAAATAAAAGGACGGTTGAAACATATATTTTTGATTTTGATTTAGATATTTATAACAAAAACGCGAAGGTGAAATTTTATAAATTCATTAGACCAGAAAAGAAATTTTCTAATGTTGATGAATTGAAAGAAGAAATCAAAAATAACGTTATAAGTGTTAGAAAGTATTTTGAGTAGTTTTTAATGAAAAAGGGTGTAAAAGGTTCAATATTATTACTAATAGCGACTGTTGTTTGGGGCGCATCTTTCGTTGCACAAAGTATAGGTGGAAACATTCTTGGTCCATTTACATTTGCAGCAATTAGGCTTTTAATAGGTGCAGTATTTCTTCATTTCGTAATGAAGTTTACTGATAAGATAGGAATTTCTTCGATACCTCCAGAAAAAACTGATAAAAAACGCCAATTTATTATTGGTATAATTTGCGGAGCACTTATTGCTATTGCTATTAACTGCCAGCAGTTTGCTCTTTACTTAGGCGTTCCGGGTGGCAAAGCTGGCTTCTTAGCATCTTTGTATATTTTAATTGTACCGATATTAGGATTTTTCATAGGAAAAAGAAGCGGATTGAATGTTTGGATTGGTATAGGTATTGCAGTTATTGGACTATATTTCCTTTGCGTAAGTGGAGGATTTGGTTTCCAACTAGGTGATATTTTATTATTTGTCAATTCATTAGCATTTGCATTCCAAATAATTATAATAGATAAATTTGGCAAACAAGTCGATAGCTTTAGACTTTCAGGAATGGAATTTTTGTTTGCCGGAGTATTAACTTTAATTGTTGCTTTGTTTACAGAAATAATTCCTTATCCAGGCGGATTTGCTGAGTGGATTAAATTATTTGCAAATGGACAACTCTGGATTGTACTTATTTATATGGGTATTGGTTCTAGTGGTATTGCATACACTTTGCAAGTTCTTGGACAAAAAGATACTGACCCAACGGTTGCAGCACTTATTATGAGTTTAGAAGCTGTATTCGCTGTAATTGCAGGTTGGATAATATTAGGCGAAGTTCTTTCAACAAATGAATTTATTGGATGTGCATTATTATTAATCGCTATTATTATTGCGCAAGTTAAAATGAAAAAGTCTAATACAAAATTTCGATAAGTAAAGAGGAGGACTGTTTGATATAATAAATATGCTTTAGTTGCAGTGTTGAAAATATAGAAAAAATATTTTCGGGGGGGGTGGTTGTATGACAAGCACGCAAATAGGCATATTTTTAGCGGTGGCAGAAACTTTAAGCTTTTCAAAAACTGCAGAGATATTTTTCACAACCCAGCCAACTGTTAGCAGGCAAATACAAATGCTTGAAGAAGAATGGGGCATCCTTCTATTTAAGAGAAACAGAAGAGAAGTTCATCTTACAGAAGAAGGCAAAATTATGGCCAAAGTATGTGAAAAAAATCGACGTGCTTTGCAAATCGCATTAGATAATATTAAAAAGAATTAGATCGCGATGCAAAGTTAGATGTTTAGGATTAAGATGGAAGTAACTATAAAGCCCATTTAGGGCTTCTTTTATTTTAAATTTTTAGTTATGCATATCTTCCGCTATATTAACTTGACTATACTTTATAAGCGTTTATAATTATTTTATAACATCATGGAGGGAATTATTATGAGTAAATTTGGAGGAACTTTAGCTAAGGTTGGCGTAGCTGCTCTTGCTGCTTATGCTGGTTATCTTGCTTATAATAAGTTTATAAAAAAATCTGATGCAGAAGAATCTGATGATTTTGCTGATCAAGGTTTTAATTATGATAATTTTGATGAATCTTTTGGCGCTAAAATAAAAAAAGCAGCTGCAAGACAAATTGATAAATTAAAATAAGGGAGAAAATATGAATACAATTATTACAGTTGGACGTCAGTTTAGTTCTGGCGGAAGAGAATTAGGACAAAAAATTGCTGAAAAGTTAGGCTATGCTTATTATGACAAAGAAATTATTACTCAAATAGTTGAGCATACAGAACTCTCACAAGAATATGTTAAACAAATAGTTGAAGGAAAGGCTTTAAGATATTTTCCTATCGTTGCTGAACAATCCTTGAACATTAATGTTGATTTTCGTATTCGCCAGATGGAGCAAATTATTTCAGCTCAAACAAAAACAATTAAAGAGATGGCACTTAAATCTAATTGCGTTATTATTGGACGTTGTGCTGATTACATCTTAAAAGAATTAGCTGATAATGGTGAAATCAAATTAGTTAGAATGTTTGTTTATGCAGATATGGATTTCAGAGTTAAGAGATGTCTTGAAAGAGAACACGAAGGTGAAAACCTTAAAGAAAGAAATCTTATTAAACAAATCAAACATATCGATAGAGAACGTGGGGCATACTACAATGACTACACACTCCAAACATGGGGCGATAAAGATAATTACGATGTTTGTATAAACACTACAAACTTTGATTTAGAGACATTAGCAGACAGCATAGTTAAAGTATTTAAATAATTCTATTTAATAATTGTTTATTTGTATGGCAGGCTTTAGGCCTGCCATATTTTTGTAATTTTTTGTTAACAAAAAGTTCACTTTATTTTTATTGATTTATTTAATAGTCACACTTATAATGTACAAGTATTCATCCTCAATCACCAAAAGCCTCCCAGCGACATAGTGATTTAAGAGATGAAGAATACAAAGAAACTTAAACCTATATCGCTATATATCGTAAGTGCGCTTATTTCTTTTGCGCTACTTTTTCTTGTTATATTATTACCAATTAAAACACAAGCAGCAACGATTGGATACGTTGATTCATACTGTCTTAATGTACGTTCTGGTCCTAGCACTAATTATAGTGTTATAGGTCAGATTGCTTATCAGAATGTTGTAATAACCGGACAGACTAAAGACGGTTCTGGAGATCTTTGGTATCAAATTAATTACAATGGCCAAACTGCTTATATTTTTGGTGAGTGGGTTATTGATGTACATGAAGAAAGCGCTAGCAAAGAAGCTGAAGCTACTTTTGAAGATCAATTAGCTAAGTTTCCTTTAAGTTATCATTCATACTTAAAGGCTATTCATAGTGTTTATCCAAACTATTCATTTATACCAGATTATTTAAGCATCTCTTTTGATGATGCTGTTTATCAAGAAACATTAAGCCATAGAAAATTAGTTGAACTTTCTACTGATGGCAATTCTTGGAGAAGTTGTAATCCATCGGTATTCCACGGTACATACTGGGATACTTTCTGTGGTGGATGGACTGATGCTGCTATAGACGTAATTGAATATTATATGGATCCAAGAAACTTCCTTACAACAGATAAGATGTATATCTTTGCTAAACAAACTTTCTCTAATACAGAAAGTGCAGATTTAGTTAAGAAGATTGTTGCATCAACTTTTTTAGCTGGTTCATATAATGATATAACTGGCACACACACTTATGTTGATACTATTATGCAAGCTGCTAAAGATTCTGGCGTGAGCGCTTATGTTATTGCGGCGATTATAGTTCAAGAGCAAGGTGCAACTGCAGGATCTTTATGCAATGGTTCAAGTGGATATTATAACTTCTTTAATGATGGTGCTTCTGGCGGAAGTAGCGCTGAAGTAATTAATAACGGAATTAATTTTGCAAAAAATAATGGTTGGAATACTGTTTATAAATCAATCTTAGGTGGAGCTAATATTTATAAAACTGGTTATATAGCAAATAATCAAGATACTTACTTTTACAAAGATTTCAACCTTATAAATATGAATTTCAATCACCAATATGCACAAAGTGTTTATGATCAAATCGGTAATGCATATTTTTTAAGGAAGGCAATTAGTGGTGACACTAAAGGTCAGGTTACTTTACGTATTCCAGTTTATACAACAATGCCTAAAGATGTGTGTCCATGTCCTGCTGATACTTCTTCGCTTAGTAAAAGATATGATTCTAAAGGCAATATTATAGCTAGAAGTGGAGAAACTATTAAGATGGAGCCTGCTGGTAAGTCTTCTAAACCAGAAGAGAAGGTTCAACCAACACCAACTCCTACACCAGAACCTCAAACAACTACAACAACTTACAAAAAAGGTGATGCTAATGGTGATGGAAAGATTTCCCCAGCAGATTACTTAATCGTTAAAAACTATATTCTCGGAAAATATAATTTTACTGATTCGGCTAAGAAAGCAGCTGCTGATGCGACAGGTGATGGAAAAGTAAGTCCAGCAGATTATTTGAAAATTAAAAATACAATTTTAGGGAAATAGACATGGAAAAAAATAGAAAAATACCAATTATTATTGTTATCACAATGCTCTTAACGATGTTATTTGCTACAACATCGTTTGCAGGAGTTTATACACAAGATCATGTAACTATTGGAGTAGGATCTTCTGTAACAATTGCCGTTTCCTCGGGTGATTGTTATGGACATTATTATGTAAAAGGAACCTCTGGATCATGCAGTGCATGGGACGGCGGTGATGGGTGGCTTGAACCTGGAGAAAATGGATACGTAACAATCCAGGGAAATAGTTTAGGTAGTGGAACAGTTGAAATTGGATATTATGTTACGGATGAAAAATATAATGATATTAAGGATTCAATTTTTGTTGGCGTTAATGTTGTAGAAAATTCTTATGATGGTGGCGGTGAGCAACTAGAAGAAGATACGCCTTTAGCTGTATCTATAGGTGATACAAAATATAAAATTACATCTGATTTAAGTGAAGTGAAACTTCCTGAAGGATTTACTAAAACAGATGGCACATATGGAAGTGAAAAGGTTAATGTTGCAAAGTATGTAACTGCTGATAAAAATGAAGAAATTATTTTATACGCACTTGTTCCTAAGGAAGGTGGAGACATTATTTTTATGACATATGATTCTACCAAAAAGGAATTTAAGGAGCCGAAAATAATTAGACAAGGAAATATTACATATTATTTGCTTAATGTACCTCTTAGTTTAAAACTTCCTGAGAATTACCAAATAAAAGAAACTTCTATAGGTGATATTACAGCCAATTCAATTATCCAAAAAGATAGTAAAACTAATGATTTTGTTTATCTTTATGCATTAGCTAATGGAAAAGAAGGATATTATTCTTACGATACTAAAGAAGGCACAATACAAAGATGTTCTGATTTTGAAAATAAAATTACTCCAGAGGTTGAAGAAGTTGAAACGAAAAATACAGTTAACATGACGATGATTCTTATTATCGGCGTTGCTGCATTGGCTGTTTTAATTATGGGTATAATACTAATTTGCGTTTTAGCAAAAAGAAAAAAAGAAGAAAAATTAGATGAAGGAGATTATTATCATCATCCAGTTGATAATCCAAATGAATATAATGATGCTACTGATGTAGAAGAAATTGAAAAATCTGATGAAATAAATGAAATAGATGTAATCGATTTGACTGAAGATATAGAAGAATCTGATGGGCTAGATGTAATCGATTTATCTAAACCAGAGAAAAAAGATTAATAAAATTAAGGACAAGTTAATTTCGTATACCTCCCAACGTAGTATATGATAGTATATCAAAGAGAAAAATCCGACTTGGAATGAGGTCGGATTTTTCTTTTTAATAAATACATTCTAATTAAACAAATTAAGAATTTATCGAAGTCTTGTATAAAAAGCCAAAAGTGTTGCTCTAGAAGAGACAATGCTGCAGAGCAGTAAAATTGACTTTAATTTTTATAAAAAGTGTTGCTCTGCAAGAAAAACTTTTCTAGAGCAATAATTTTCATGTTTATGAAACGCGAAGCTAGCGGTGCCAGCGCTAAAGATGGGCGCGCACCTTGCTTCGCTACTTACGGTGGCTGACTTTGAATGACAGTACATGTTCTTTCGAGCGCCACCTTAGTTTATAAATTTTAAAAAAATATTTTTACCGAAA
>JAZRXA010000034.1:0-1057 GCA_045599965.1 Lachnospiraceae bacterium
CCCAGTAGGAATACCAGTTTTAATATATTCAAAGAAACTTTTTAATTCTTCAGAAATATCATTTCCTTTGTAACAACAATTCACAAATACTACGTGACTGCCGTCGTTAAGTGTAATATTTGAATCGTCTTTACATCTATATTCATAGTAATATACAGGTAAGTCTTTTTCAATATTCAATTTTTCATTACATATGAAGATAACATAGCTTTCAGCAAGATTTTCATAAGGTTCGCCTTTTCTTAATTGATGAGCGTCCAACATCCTGTGATAGTATCTACTTCGCTTTGGAAGATTTGGCTCATTTTTGACTTGCATATCGATGTCATAATGTGTATTAGCTTCATCTTTAACATAGACATCAAATCTAACACCATGTGAATTGTAACCAGTCTTGATTGATTTTTCAGTATCAATCATTTCAATTCGGTCAATTGGAACATTTAATATAAGTTCCAATAATTCTTTACACAATTCATAATTGTTATAAAGAGTGTTAGAAAACATAAAGTTGTCAGTAAAAGGTAAATTTCGATAATTATTATTCATATAATAGCCTTTCCGGCAGAGCGGTTTAGATTAACGCTAAAGAATCGCTGGCTCGCCCTGCCTAATAAAATATTGTTTTGAATTCTTCGGCAGAAACTGCCAGATTTGAGCGAGTAGCTCACTGCACGAATGTGCTTTACTAATATACTAAATAATTTCTTACTGGTCAATTTTTAAAAATAATTTTTGATTTTGTTTTATGTATGGAGGTGGAGCGTTAGCGACGGCGAAGCGGAGCCACAAGGCGACGCAATGGGAGATAGTAGTAGAGGCGGTGTGATAAGTGGATTATCTTTGATTATCCACTTATCCACCGCCCATAATTCATACAACTTGCGAGTTGTTAAATTGTTTAGTTGGTTATTATAACTCGATTTTAGAATCTGATAGGGCAAAGGTATCTTTGTCGTGAGTAACCATGACAAGAAGCTTGCCGTTTTTAGATGTATATTTTTGAATGACTTCTAAGACTTGTTTTCTAGTTGCTTGGTCTAGTCCAGCTAAAGGC
>JAZRXA010000035.1:0-2949 GCA_045599965.1 Lachnospiraceae bacterium
CATATCTATAGCAATGATTCGTAACGTGATGTTTCACAACCCCAGCTCTAAGTTTGCAGTACGTTTGATTTTCGCAAAATAAGCAAAGCGAAATTTTGCGAAAATCAACAAAGTCAAACAAAAAGAATTTGCAGATGGCAATGTCTAATACTTGTCATAAGAAACGATATTTTTTTACCTTTGTTGTATTAAGGGAAAAAGATCGGAACGAAAGAGAAAACCTTTCCCCTAAAAGTCTCAAAAGGCTAAACCCCGTATTGGTCTCTTTCGTTCAAACTGCAAAGACCATATAGAATACTAAGGCTTAGAGCCTATTTAGAGTCACAGTCTAAAACAGTTTTTTCGATCTTCAAATTTTACAATAATACAAAGTTATGAATTTAATCGTTGGTATTGATTTCTCAAAGCAGAAATTTGATGTTACGGCAATCTTTTGCGAAGATTTAGCAGAGATAAAGCCTCGTGTCTGCAACCAGTTCGTCAATGAACTAAAAGGGTTCAAGGAATTAGAAAAATGGGTAAAAAAAAACTCTGGCGAAGCTCAAAGCATCCTGTTTTGCGGAGAAAAGACAGGCATTTACAGTACTGCTTTGAGTTTGTTCCTTTTCTATAGTGGGTACGACATGTGGTTGGAAAATCCATATCAGATTAAACATAGTATTGGGCTACAAAGAATCAAGACGGACAAGGCTGATTCCGGATTCATCGCTGAGTATGCAATGCGACACCAGGATCAGAAGGTGATATTTGCCCCATCAGATCCTGTAATAGAAGATATTAGAGAACTGTTTCAATTCCGTAACGATTTACTTGTAGAGAAATCAAAAATGCAAACTCGCATGAAAGAAAAAAATGACGCTAATGCTAAACTTCTGGAAGTCAGAAGGTATTGCAGGAAAAGGATTGAAAAGAAAAGTGTTTTCGATTATATGAGTCGTTCTGTCGAAAAAATCATCAAAGAGATTGATAAACAATTGACCCTATGCGAAAAGAAAATCAATGAGTTCATTAATGCCAATCAGGAAATCAAGGAGAATTATGACATCATCACTTCTATTAAAGGTGTTGCACGTTTAAATGCTATTGCTTTGATCGTTATTACCTTAAATTTCAAGAAATTCGATTATGATTCAAGAAAAATTGCGTGTTATTACGGTGTCGCCCCATTTGGGCGTTATTCAGGCACGAGTGTCCGTTATTCTCCGCATACCAGTTCCATGGCGAATAGACAGCTTAAATCGCTTCTCACAATGGCTGCGATGTCTGCAAAACGTTTCTGCCCTGTAATTGAGATGTATTACGAATCCAGAATTGCCAGAGGCAAAAAACCTATGGTAGCATTAAATGACACAAAAAACAAACTCCTGCATATCATTGTTGCTATGGTAAAAAACAAGACAAAATACAATTCACAATATCTGATTGATAGAAAAAACGAATACAACAATTGTATGTCGTGATTTTCTTCTCAAAATATTTGGATTTGATCATAGAATACGGGGGGAAAGGATTACTCACTTTCCATCACCACCCAACTAATGAGCGTGCCTTACGCCCTTTTCGCAGAACGTGTCTCAAAAAATGCGCTCCCAGACTGGGTAACGGAGGAGAAACCCGCTTATCAATACGATGAGATTCAAAATGCTCCCGCCATTCCAACCAAGACAAGCGATTTGGACAACGACAACGGATACATCACTTTGAAGGAGATTCCTGAATTCTCAGTGCCCACCAAAGTGTCCGAACTGGAAAACGACGCCAAATACATTACATTGGCAGACGTCCCTGCAGCCAATATTCCAACCAAGGTGAGCGAATTGGAAAACGACGCAAACTATGTTCAAAAGAGCGATTTACCCGACACGAAAGGTCTCTTGTCTGCTACAGAGGCGCAGAACACCTACCAACCAAAGGGCAACTATCTAACTGAACATCAGTCATTGGAAGGATATGCTCTGAAAAGCGACATTCCAAGTCTCGACTCGCTCAAAGGTGCAGTCAACGGTTTACTGAGCGCATCCGACGCAGAGTCTCTCTACCAGCCTAAGGGCGAATATCTCACCGAACACCAATCATTAGCAGAATATGCCAAGAAAAGTGAAATCCCTAGCACGAAAGGGTTGTTGACTGTCGAAGAGGCACAAGACACCTACCAGCCTAAGGGGAACTACTTGACTCAACACCAGTCTTTGGAGGGATATGCCATGAAGAGCGAAATCCCGAATGTGGATACTCTTTTAAGTGAAGGCAAAGCACAAACACTATTTCAACCCAAGGGGGAATATCTCACCGAACATCAATCCTTGGCTGCCTATGCTTTGAAGAGTGAAATTCCTAGCACGAAAGGGCTGTTGACTGTCGAAGAGGCGCAAGACACCTACCAGCCAAAAGGCAACTACCTAACTCAGCACCAGTCTTTGGAGGGATATGTCCTGAAGAGCGAAATCCCGAATGTGGATACTCTTTTAAGTGAAGGCAAAGCACAAACACTATATCAACCCAAGGGGGAATATCTCACAGAGCACCAATCCTTGGCTGCTTACGCTTTGAAAAGTGAAATTCCAAGTACCACAGGCTTGTTAAGCGCAACTGAGGCGCAAAACACCTATCAGCCTAAAGGTGACTATCTGACCCAGCACCAGTCGTTGGAGGGTTACGCTTTGAAAAGTGACATCCCGAATGTTGACACGCTCTTAGGCGAAAACCAAGCACAAACACTATTTCAACCCAAGGGTGAGTACCTCACGGAACACCAGTCCTTGGCGGCTTACGCTTTGAAGAGTGAAATTCCAAACACCACAGGCTTGTTAAGCGCAACTGAGGCGCAAAACACTTATCAGCCTAAAGGTGATTATCTGACCCAGCACCAATCGTTGGAGGGTTACGCATTGAAAAGCGACATCCCGAATGTCGACACTCTCTTAGGCGAAAGCAAAGCACAAACACTAT
>JAZRXA010000036.1:0-64004 GCA_045599965.1 Lachnospiraceae bacterium
CTCGCAAACAGCTTCTAAAGGTTGAATAGGGAAGCGAGAAAAATCTGCAAGATCATCGCTAGCACCTGGAGTTATTTGAGCAGCACTGTACATAATAGCAAGTGGTCCATGATACTCAATTCCATAGCAACACCCCGTTAACGCGCAACCAACTCTTCCACATGCATGAGCTAAAGGAAATATCAAAACGCCTAAGTTTAGATTAGGACGAAGAGCCATGTGGTTAGCCTTTATATAAATATAAAGTGCAAGCAATGCACCGAGCATACTTCCATAGAAAACAAGGCCGGACGCGTTTGCACCAAAAGCAGCTAAGAATTGATCAAAGGTATGGACATCAGGCATAACCTCTTTAATGAATTTTGGAAGGCCAACAATAAAAAATAGAAGGTGGCCACCGATAAATAATCCTACTGTTGATACAACAATAAGCAAAAAGCCGTGAACCTTCGAATAATTTTTCTTATGACAAATAAGTAGGACAGTCAAAAGTGAAAACACAAAGCCTACGAATCCGCATAAGAAATATGGAGTTAAAAAATCAGTTATTTTCATGTTTCGCCAACCAATAAACTTAAGCCATAGCGAGCGCCTAGGCTCTTCTTTCATTTCAAATGTTAGCATAAATATGTTATAATTGGCAAGTAAACGAAAACGAGGAAATATGAAAACAATAGTAGAAAAAACAAGCAAAGAAGCATATAAAAGCGCAGGCGAAATCTTAAAAGACGGTGGCATTGTAGCCTTTCCTACAGACACGGTTTATGGTCTTGGCGCGGTTTATACAAATAAAGAAGCGGTTACAAAAATTTTTGAGGCAAAAGGCCGCGATGAAGGAAAACCACTTAGTATATTAATAAGTGATATAAGCGAGGTAAGTCTTCTTACAGATGAAATTTCACCAAAAGCAAAAAAACTTATGGAAAAATACTGGCCAGGCGCGCTTACACTTATATTTAAGAAAAAAGATGGTATTCCAGACAATGTTACAGCCGGTGGAAACACGATAGGAATTAGAATGCCAAAAAGCGAGGCGGCAAGAAACATAATAAAAGAAGCTGGAGCACCACTAGCGACGCCGAGCGCAAATACATCAGGAAAAAGAAGTGCGATAAGTGCCAAAGATGTATTAGAAGATTTGGACGGAAAAATAGATATGCTAGTAGATGGTGGCACAGCTGATATAGGCATAGCTTCGACAGTGGTAGATACAACAACAGAGCCATTAAAAATCCTAAGGGAGGGCTCTATTACCAAAGAAATGATTGAAAACATCTAACGAACACTTTACAATGTATGGATAAAAATGATTAGGAGGCGTTATGAGCAAATATAATAAAATCGTTATTTTAGACGAAGATAATACAGCTCTCGGTCCTTTGATGGCGTCACTTCTAACTCAAAATCTTAGCGAAAATCAAATTGACTGGATAGAAGTTATTGATGTTGGAAATGTAGTTTTGTTTCCGGAACCAATTAATCCCAAAATTGAAACAATCGCAAAATATTATAATATAGACTTATCGGGGCATGTTGCGAAACAACTTGATGAAAGCCATCTAGTTGAGGGCAGTGTAGTTCTTGCGCTTGATAAAGATAGTAAGGATAAGGTATATGCAAATTATCCTAGTGTAACAAACGTTTATACCTTAAAAGAGTTCTTAGGATCTAGCGGAGATGTAAAACTTCCGCTTGGCGGAACACTTGGAGAATACGACAAGGTAATAGATGTTGCAAAAGGACTTATAGAAAATTTAGCACAGAAATTAAAAGAGGAAGAGTAATGATAGCAGTAGGTTCAGATCATGCAGGGTATGAAATGAAAGAGGCTCTTAAGGCACACTTAATTGAGCGCGGATACGAAGTAAAAGACTTCGGAACAAATAGCACAGATTCATGCGACTACCCAGAATTTGCCAAGGCAGTTGCTAAAGAAGTGGCCCAAGGAAATGCTGAAAAAGGAATGCTTATATGTGGCACGGGAATCGGAATGAGTATGGCCGCAAACAAAGTTAAAGGCGTTAGAGCAGCGGTTTTCTCAGACGAATTTTCAGCTCAGGCAACTAGAGAACATAACGATGCAAACGTTATATGCATGGGCGCACGCGTAATTGACTTAGAAAAAGCAACAAAGCTTTTAGACATATTTATGGATACGCCGTTTTCAAATGGCGAAAACCATATAAGACGAATTAGCAAACTAGAAGATTAGATAGGAGAAATTTATGAGCAACAAAAGAGAAGACTACATAACATGGGACGAATATTTTATGGGCGTTGCTGTGCTTGCAGCCCAAAGATCAAAAGACCCATCAACTCAAGTTGGTGCATGTATCGTTAGCCCTGAGAATAAGATTTTATCAATGGGTTACAACGGCCTTCCATGGGGCTGCTCAGATGATGAGTTTCCTTGGGAAAAAACAGATACAACTCCAGACCATAACAAATACTTATATTCAACGCATAGCGAATTAAACGCAATTCTTAATTACAGAGGCGGAAGCTTAGAGGGAACAAAACTTTATGTAACCTTATTCCCATGTAACGAATGCGCAAAAGCTTGTATCCAAGCTGGAATAAAAAAGATTATCTATAAAGAAGATAAATATGCAGACACATACGGCGTAATTGCTTCAAAGAGAATGCTTGATGCAGCAGGCGTGGAGTATGAACTTTATAAACCAACAGGCAAAGAAATTACACTTAATTTATAAAAATGTTTTGACATAAAAGAATAAAAATCGCCCGGAAGAGCTTAGGCTTTCCGGGCGTATTTTACATCATAAAAACAAGTAATTTTATATATCAGATTTCATTAGAATTACAGTTCACTACGGATAATCTTTCCGCTGGATGTTTTTGGAAGAGATTTCTTGAATTCAACGATACGCGGATATTTGTAAGGAGCTGTATGTTCTTTTACATAATTTTGTATTTCTTCTTTCAGTTTTTCAGTTCCTCTCTTGCCAGCAACCAAAACGATACTAGCTTTAACAATCTGTCCACGGATTTCATCCGGTACTGCAGAAACGCCACATTCAAGAACGTAAGGGAGTTCCATAATAACGCTTTCGATTTCGAAAGGTCCGATACGGTATCCAGAGGATTTGATTAGGTCATCTGCTCTGCCGATGTACCAGAAGAATCCATCTTCATCGCACCATGCCAAATCACCGGTATGGTAATAGCCATCATGCCATACAGCATCAGTGTCTTTATCGTTTTGATAGTAGCCAGCAAACAAACCGCATGGTGCGCCATCAGAAATATCAATACAAATTTCACCAGCTTCACCGACTTCGGCAAACTTTCCTTCTGAAGTAAGTAAAGCAACTTTATACTGAGGGTTCGGTTTACCCATAGAACCAATCTTTGGTGCAACACCCGCAAAGTTACCAACAACAACGCAAGTTTCGGTCTGACCGAAGCCTTCCATAACGGATAAGCCAGTGTTTTCCATGAAAATACGGAAGATTTCCGGATTCATAGCTTCGCCAGCAGTACTTACATGTTTGATAGAACTTAAATCATATTTGCTAAGGTCTTCTTTGATCAGCATACGGAACATAGTAGGCGGAGCACAGAAGGTAGTAATACCATACTGCGCAAACATTGGAAGAATATCACTAGCCTGGAAGCGGTCAAAGTCGTAAACGAAAAGAGGAGCTTCGCATAACCACTGTCCAAAGAGTTTCCCCCACATAGCTTTTGCCCAACCAGTATCAGAAATGGTAAAGTGCAGACCGTTTGGATCTACGCAATGCCAATATTTCGCAGTAACGAAATGTCCCAGAGGATATTTGCAGTTATGAACTGCAAGTTTCGGATAACCGGTGGAACCGGAAGTAAAAATCATCATCATTGGGTCACTGCCGGAAATGCTGTCTTCCTTTCTTGCAAAACGGCTAGAGTACATAGCGTACTCTTCGTCGAAAGAATGCCAGCCTTTGCATGTTCCGTTGGCAACAATCTTTAATTCAATCTTTCCGTATTTCTTTATGGCAGGTTCTGCCTGTTTAATTACATCACCGTCTGCAGAGCAAATAACTGCAGAAACGCCAGCAACTTCAAAACGGTAAAGGAAATCTTTCTCTAACAACTGATCAACTGCAGGAATTGCAATTGCACCTAATTTCTCCAGACCAATAATAATCGGCCAGAACTGCCAGTTTCTTCTTAAAACGACTAATACACGGTCGCCCTTCTTGATTCCTAAAGAACTAAAGTAGTTGGCAGCACGGGAAGAAAGTTTTGCCATATCCTGGAAGGTTAAGCGTTTTTCTACTTTATCGTTGTTTACATGAAGAAGCGCTAATTTCTCTGGACGACGGGAACCTAATGCATCTACTACGTCGAATGCAAAATTGAAAGATTCAGGATCCTTGAAATGAACAGCAGATATTTCGCCAGTAGCGGTTTCTTCCACTTCCACAAATTTTTCCCAAACGCGTTTTTTTGTTTGAATGACTGGAACAATCGTCGGAATAGTTTCTGGCTTCGCAACCGCGTTTCTATCTGGATCAAGAACAATAGCATAGAAATCACAATCGCCCCCATTAGTAGCAATCATTCCGTGAGGAGTAGAGGAGTTATAATAAATTGTATCGCCAGGGCCTAATACTTCGGTATGGTTTCCCAATTGAACTTTTAAGTGACCACGTATAACAATATCAAATTCATGTCCTTCATGGACAGTAACTTCGATTGGTTTGAGTTGAGCCTCTGCACTGAATGTACTGTGTACAAACAAAGGCTCAGCAACACGGTCACGGAATTTATAAGCTAGATTGTAATAGGTCATGCCATGAGCCTGTTCAACACGAAGGCCTTCGCCTTTACGGGTCATGATATAAGAATTTAATCGAGGAGTGATACCTTCGATTAATTCGGTAACGTCAACATTTAAGACCTGGGCACAGGTGTAAAGGAATGCGAAATCCAGTTCCTGTTTTCCGGATTCATATAACTTGTATTCATCGACGGTTACGCCGATTTTCTGAGCCATGTATTCTTCAGATAAATCTTCAATCGTTCTTAGTTCACGGACACGATCCGCAATTTCTTGTACTTTTAATTCTAATCCATTCATAGTTAGTCTCCTATTTATTGCAATAGATTACGTTGGAACGTTTGTTGTAGTTTTTTACAACAGATTACGTTTAATCTTACCGTTCGTTGTCTTTGGCAGATCATCCTTAAAATCAATAATTCGAGGATATTTATAAGGAGCCGTACGACTTTTAACGTAGTTCTGAATTTCAATTTTTAATTCATCAGAAGGAACAGTTCCTTTTACAAGAACGATGCTTGCCTTAACAACCTGTCCTCGGATTTCGTCAGGAGCAGCAGA
Organism: Lachnospiraceae bacterium; assembly: GCA_045599965.1. Classification (GTDB taxonomy): domain Bacteria; phylum Bacillota; class Clostridia; order Lachnospirales; family Lachnospiraceae; genus RGIG5612. The sequence continues at coordinate 5,351 of JAZRXA010000036.1, forward strand.
TACACCACACTCTAAGACATAAGGAAGTTCCATAAGTACGCTTTCGATTTCGAAAGGTCCAATACGGTATCCAGAAGATTTGATGACATCGTCTGCACGACCTACATACCAGAAGTATTCGTCCTCATCGCGCCATGCCAAGTCTCTAGTATGATAATAATTATCATGCCATACATCAGCAGTAGCTTCCGGTTCTTCGAAATAGCCTTTGAACAAACCGCAAGGAATGCCATTGCCTGTGTAGATAACGATTTCTCCTACTTCACCATCCGCACATTCTTCGCCATCTGCATTAAGAAGATGAACATCGTAGAGCGGACTTGCTTTACCCATGGAGCCAGGTTTTGTCATCATTCCGGCAAAGGTACCGATAACCATGGTAGTTTCCGTTTGTCCAAAGCCTTCCATAATAGAAAGACCGGTAGCCTTGCGGAATTGTTCGTAAACTTCTGGATTCATGGCTTCGCCAGCGATGCTTGCATGTTTCACTGAGCTTAAGTCATATTTGCTGAGGTCCTCTTTGATGAAGAAACGGTACATCGTAGGAGGAGCACAAAAAGAAGTAATATGATATTGAGCGAACAAAGATAAAATATCGTCCGCATGGAAACGGTCAAAGTCATAAACGAAAGAAGCAGCGCCGTTCATCCACTGGCCATAGAGTTTGCCCCAAAGAGCCTTGCCCCATCCAGTATCGGAGATGGTTAGGTGAAGGCCTTCTGGATCCACACAATGCCAGTACTTCGCAGTCAGGTAATGACCTAACGGATATTTGCAACTGTGAATAGCAGCCTTCGGATAGCCAGAGGTTCCGGAGGTGAAGAGCATGAGCATAGAATCATCACCAGAGATAGAATCTTCAGTTCTTACAAAACGGCTAGAATACATATCGTATTCTTCGTCGAAACAATGCCAGCCTTCGCGTTTACCACCGCTGATTATTTTGAGTTTAACAGTAGGGCATTTCGCAGCAGCTTTTTCTGCCTCGTCTGCACTGGTTCCGAATGCAGCACATACAATTGCTTTTACTTTTGCTGCATTAAACCTATATTCAAAATCTTTTTCTACTAATTGGTCAGTTGCAGGAATTGCAATAGCGCCTAATTTATGAAGGCCTATGATTACTGGCCAAAATTCCCAGTTTCTGCGCATAACCAGCATTACGCGGTCACCTTTTTCCACACCCAAAGCACGGAAATAGTTCGCAGCTCTTGCAGACATTTTTTTCATGTCAAAGAAAGTGAAGCGTCTTTCTTTGCGGTTACGGTCTAAATGAACCATAGCAAGACGGTCTGGGTCTTTATCAGCAATTGCATCCACAACATCGAATGCAAAATTGAATTTATCTGGATTAGTGAATTTGATGGAAACTGGAGCACCAGTTTCGCTGGTTGCAGTTTCAATGAAATCATTCAGGTAATCGCCGACAGAAACAATAGCAGGAACACTGTTAAGGTGTTTTTGTACTTCTTCTGCATTCATCATGCGACCATGGTTCCAAATCAGTTCTTCTTCGCCACTTAAAATAACGGCGCAAAAAACAACATCTTTTCCGCCAATAGCAATCATACCGTGAGGAGTGGAAGAGTTATAGAAGATGCTGTCGCCAGGTCCTAATTCTTCTTCATGATCACCAATCTTAATTCTCATGCTACCTTCTAGAACAAGGTCAAACTCTTGACCACCATGTGTTACTTGATGAATCGGCTCATTTTGTTCTGCTTCTGAGTATTCATAACGAACCCAATAAGGGTCTGCTTTTTTATTTTTAAACAGAGGAGCGATAGACTTAATTTCGATGCCAGGCTCTTTTGCCGTAAGCTGGCCATTGCCGTTACGGGTAATTGCATAGCTAGTAAGTCGGGAATTACTTCCTTCTAAAAGTTCGGTAATTTCAATACCAAAACATTGCGCACATTTATGAATAAATGTGAAAGGAAGGTCTGCAGCTCCCGTTTCATATTGGATGTATTCTTCAGTGCTGATGCCGGTAAGTTCCGCCATATTGGCTTCTGTGTAGTTATAGTCAATTCGAAGCTCACGAATACGTTGCGCAACTTCCATCAACATATTACTGTTGTCTGCCATTTTTTCTCCTCCGAGGGGCAAATTTCTTCATTACTGTAATTTAATTCTATTTCGCCATCCTAAACTATTAAATAATAATGAAAATTTTATTTGCAGTCAATAGAAAAATTGCACAAAGTAAACGACGAAAACCTATTTTTAGCAAGGCATTTCGCTTATTTTTACCAAAGAAAAAAGTAATTCGTTGACTGTAAGAAAAAGTGGGTTTATAATCTCCAAAAGCAAAGGATTCTGCCTTGCAGAGACTTTGTTTCTATTTTGTATCCTCTTATAGGTTTTGAGGGTTTCTTTTCGTGTATTTGAGGGAAGAAAAATAAGATGAATGCTTTTTTAAAAGCCATGGCCGAGGGCCCAAGAAAAATTGCAATTACGGGTCATTTTGGAAGTGGCAAAACAGAGGTCAGCGTATCTCTTGCCACGGCCTTAGCAAAAGAAAATATTCCAAACTTGGCGTTATGCGATCTGGATCTTGAAAATCCCTATTTTCGTTCCAGAGAACGACAAAGCCTGATGGAGGCTTCGAAAATCAAAGTTTATTCCGATCCTTTCAAAGGAAAGAATGGAAGCGAACTTCAGACCATCGATGCAGCTATTAGGGCGCCTTTGGAAGATGAAACTTGCAGAGTCATCTTAGATTGCGGAGGAGATGCTACGGGAGCCATGATTTTAAATCAATTCAGCCCGTATATGAAAGAGGATGCTCAGCTAATCAGCGTTGTAAATTGTAACCGTCCGGGAACTAATACACCGCAAAAAGCTGCTGATCAGATAAACAATACGATGGAAACTACCGGAATAAAAGTTACGGGTATCATATCCAATGCGCATCTGATTCGCTACACAACAGCCCAAACCGTAATGGATGGCATGGAATTTACTAAAGAGGTTTCGCGCCTTACGGGCATCCCGGTACTTTGTGCATGTTGTATGGAAAGCCTAGTAGAAGAACTTTCCGGTTGTGATTTTGATATTTTCCCGATTGGAATGTACATGAGGGATAGTTATTTAGATAAAAAGGTTTAAAAACCATAAAAATATTCAGGAGGCTTGCAATGAAGAGACGTTTTAAAGTCGTTTTCGATGGAGACAAATGCAAAGGCTGTGGCTTATGCATTTCCTTCTGCCCAAAAAAAATCCTTGCCTTTGACCCGGAGGTTAATTCCAAAGGATATCATCCGGCAGGAATCACAGATGTAACAGAGTGCATCGGCTGCACAAGTTGTGCGACCATGTGCCCAGATTGCTGCATCAGTATTTATGAATTAGAGGAGAAAGAAGAATGAGTAAAGTACTTATGAAGGGCAATGAAGCCTTTGGAGAAGCTGCAATACGTGCCGGCTGTAAGTGCTATTTCGGCTATCCTATTACACCACAGAACGAAGTTCCTGAGTATATGAGCCATGAACTGCCAAAGGCAGGTGGCGCATTTGTACAGGCAGAAAGCGAACTGGCTGCTGTTAACATGGCCTATGGTGCTGCAGCTGCAGGCGGTCGTGTATTTATTTCCACGAGTTCTCCAGGTCTTGCTTTAATGCAGGAAGGACTTGGATTTATATGCAGTACGGAAGTTCCAATCGTTGCTCTAAATGTATCCAGAGGCGGCCCTGGTGTAGGTGGTATCCAGCCAGGTCAAGCAGACTATTTCCAGGCAACTAGAGGTGGCTACAATGGTGACGCTAAAATTCCGGTTTTCGCACCTTCAGGAATTCAAGAATGCGTTGACATGATTTATGAAAGTTTCGATATTGCTGAGAAATACCGTAACCCGGTACTCATTCTTGCAGACGGCATGATTGGACAGATGATGGAACCGGTAGAACTTCCACCACAAAAGGAAATTACCCCAGTTAACCAAATCAGCGAAAAGAAACCATGGGCAATCACCGGAACTGATAATCATGACGGAAGAAACGTTATTTTCTCGCTACGTTTGGTACCGGATGTATTAGAGTCTCATGTCGAGCATATGTTTGAGAAATACGAAGAAGCAGAAAAGGAACTGGTTCGTTACAGTTCTATGAATTTGGAAGATGCAGAAATCGTATTTGTTGCTTTCGGAACCATGTCCCGCTTATGCGCAGAAGCCATTGAGATTCTAGAGGAACGCGGTATTAAAGCTGGATTGATTCGTCCAATCAGCTTATGGCCATTTCCAGATAAAGCCTTTGAAGAAATCGGTCCAAAGACAAAAGTTGTTATTTCAACCGAGCTTAGCATGGGCCAGATGATTCAGGACGTTAAGGCAGCAATAAGCGGTCGTTTACCTGTAAGACTGATTAACCGTACAGGCGGAATTGTTCCGTCCTCTCTTGAAATTGCTGACAGAGCAATCAAACATTTGGAGGAGCTGAAATGAAAACTATATTTGAACCAACAAAGGGAATGCTCCCTGTAGATACAAGCTATTGTCCAGGATGTTCTCATGGTATTGCACATCGTCTTATCATGGAAGTTTTGGAAGAAAGAGGAGATTTAGGACGCACCATCGGTGTTGTTCCAATCGGATGCTCTATTAATGCTCATAACTTCATGAACATTGATATGTGCGAGTCCACTCACGGAAGAGCTCCTGCTATTGCAACAGGCATACGTCGCGTTCACCCAGATAAAGTTGTTTTTACTTATCAGGGCGATGGAGACTTAGCTTCCATTGGTGCTGGTGAAATTGTTCATGCAGCTCATAGAGGCGAGAAGTTTACTACATTCTTTATTAACAATGCGATTTACGGTATGACAGGTGGACAGATGGCTCCTACTACTTTGATTGGTCAGAGAGCTACTACTGCTGTTAATGGACGTACCATTGAGCAGGCCGGCCTTCCTTTAAAAGTCTGCGAAATGCTATCAACCATTCCTGGCGCAGTATTTGTAGAAAGAGTAATTTTGAACACTCCTGCAAATGTAAGAAAAGCAAAGAAAGTTATTGAGAAAGCATTTGATATTCAAGAAGCAAAACTAGGTTTCACCTTTATTGAATTCCTTTCTGCATGTCCTACGAACTGGGGAATGTCACCAGAAGACGCATTAAAATGGGTTGCTTCAGATATGGCAGAATATTATCCAGTCCAAAATTTTAGAACTCCGGAGGGCTTTTGATTATGAAGATGAAAATGTTTTTTGCCGGTAGTGGTGGCCAGGGAACCTTAGCAATCGGCCAAATGATTGCAAAAGCAGCAATGGAAGAAGGAAAAGAAGTAACTTGGCTTCCTTCATATGGACCGGAAATGCGTGGTGGTACGGCAAACTGTACAGTTGTTGTTTCGGACAAGCCAATTAGTTGTCCGTTAATCAACACCGCAGATATGTTAGTAACGATGAACTTGCCATCTCTTGTTAAATTTGAGCCAATCGTTGTTCCAAACGGACTGATTATGATTAATAGCTCTTTAGTTAGCATTGATACATCTAGAAGTGATGTAAAATCTGTAAAAGTTGCAGCAAACGATATTGCTGCAGAGCTGGGAAACGAAAAAGCAGCCAATATGATTATGTTGGGTGCCATTTTGAATGAGACTCATGTTGTAGAACCGGATACTATCCGCAAAGAAATCGAGCATATGTTCTCAGGCCCTAAGGAAAAATTCCTTGCCATGAACATGGAAGCTTTTGAACATTACCTTACAAAATAGTTTAAGGAGAAAAATTCAATGAAAAACATCCATATCAGTGACGTTACATTAAATACAGCACTTGATTCTGGGCGCAATGCCCTGAATTTTCGCGAGAAAATTGAGATCGCGAAGTTGTTAGATCGACTAGATGTGGATGTTATCGAAGCTGGGGCAATTGTAAATGAAAAGACCGATAGCCTATTAATAAAGGCAATCTCTACCGCGGTAAAAACTTCTTGTATTGCGGTACTTGTTGACCCAGAAGATAAAGAAAGTGTAGCAAAGGTACATGCTGCGCTGAAGGATGCTCCTTCTTATAGAATGCAGGTGGTAATACCTGTAAGTACGGTACAGATGGAATACATTTGTCATAGAAAACCGGCAGCTGTATTAGAATTGATAAAAGAGTCTGTAAGCGAGTGCAAACAGTATGCAGAAAATGTAGAGTTTATCGCAGAAGATGCAGTACGCAGCGATCAAGATTTTCTATTCACAGCTATAGATGTGGCTTTAGAAGCAGGGGCAAATGTAATTACAGTCTGTGACGCAGAAGGAAGCTTGCTTCCAAGTGAAGTATTTGAAAAAATTTCGGACATACGTAAAAAAGTACCGGAGAATGTAACTTTGGGAGTTCGTTGCGCAAATGATCTTTATATGGCTACCGCTAGTTGTGCAGCTGCTATCCGTGCAGGCGCAGATGAAATCAAGACATGTGCCGGCGGTATAAAGACAACCGAATTAGATAAAATCGTAGCAGTACTTTCTTCTAGAGGAGACAGCTTAAATGCATTCACCAACGTTAAGACTACAGAAATGCAACGAGTAATTTCTAAAATTCATGAAATCTGCGAAACTACTCGTTCAGACCATTCACCATTTGATTTTGGCGTTCGTGAAGAAGAAGGCATATTCCTAACTGCGAAGGATGATATGGCAGCAGTTACTCAGGCTGCAAAACAGCTAGGCTACGAGTTAAGTGATGAAGACGCAGTAAGTGTTTATAATGCGTTTGTTCATATCGCAGAAAAAAAAGAGCAAGTTGGCCAAAGAGAATTAGATGCCATCATTGCATCTGCAGCAATGCAGGTTCCTGCAACATATTCTATTGAAAATTATATTATTAACTCGGGAAACAAAATTACTGCAAGTGCCCATATGAAATTAGTCAAAGATGGTAAAGTTTTAGAAAGCGTTTGCCTTGGTGATGGTCCAATCGATGCTGCGTTCCTAGCAATCGAGCAAATTTTGGGAAGACATTTTGAACTGGATGATTTCCAAATTAAATCTGTAACCGAAGGACATGAGGCGATGGGTGAAACTGTCGTACGTCTTCGTTCTGGCGGAAAGCTTTATTCCGGACGAGGCATCTCTACCGACATTATTGGTAGCGGCATTCGCGCTTACATTAATGCAGTTAATAAAATTGTCTTCGAGGAGGAAGAAAAATGAGACTTACCTTCTCAGCAAGAGGGTGGCACAGTCTTTCCTGGCAGGAACTGATTGATACTACCTTAGAAAATAAATATGAAGGGCTGGAGCTTTACAACGTGCATAAATATGATGCACTAGTTGGAAAGGGCGGTCCTTTAAATGAATATAATATTCAGGCAACGTCTCGGTTTTTAAGAAACAATAAACTGACCGTTCCATGTATTGATACCTCTTTGGATATCAGCTCTGACAGTAAAGAGGTTATGAGCTGCATTCTTGAAACTATTAAAATTGCAGCTGCGCTGAAAAGTCCTTATGTTGCTGTGAAAGCGAAGGCCGATGCAGAAGAGCAAGTTTATGCTAACGTTGAAAAGATTTTGCCGGAAGCAGAACGTTTAGGAATTACACTTTTGATTTCTACGAAAGGAATCTATGCGGATTCTGCAAAACTACGTAGTCTGATGAACTTTTTTGCAAATGATAATCTTGCAGTTTTATGGGATTCTTTGCATACCTACCGAGATAAAAAGGAAACTCCGGCAAATACCATTACCAATCTCGGAGCTTATGTGAAACATGTTCATTTAAGAGACTTAAACGATGATGGAACCTATAACCTTCCAGGCGAAGGAGCTTTCCCAATTGATGATTTAATGAGAGCCTTAGGCTCAGTAGACTATAATGGATTTATTTCTCTGGTTTGGAAACCGGAATATATCAGCGAGATTACGAATCCGGGAATTGTATTGCCATTCTTTAGCAACTACATGAACCGTTTTGGTGATACCCGTGGCAAGAAGCCAACACTGTATCTAAATCATGACGGAAGCGGTCAGTATGTTTGGAAAAAAGATGAATTAATTTCTCTTACTTTTTCTCAGATTCTTGACCGTATGGCTTATGAATTTCCAGATCAGTATGCCTTCCGTTATACGACCTTGGACTATACTCGCACCTATCGCGAGTTTAAAGAAGATGTTGACCGCTTCGCCCGTGCTCTAATGAGTTTGGGTGTGAAGCATGGATATAAAGTTGCCGTATGGGCAACAAACATTCCTGCCTGGTATATTGCATTCTGGGCAGCAGCAAAAATCGGTGCCGTTTTGGTAACCGTAAATACAGCCTATAAAATTCATGAGGCAGAGTATTTATTAAGACAGTCAGATACTCATACTCTGATTATGATTGATGAATGCAAAGACTCAAATTACAAAGAAATTATTAACGAACTTTGTCCGGAAATTAAAAAGTCGAAGCCTGAAAAACCGTTACATTGTAAGGCTCTTCCGTTCTTAAGAAATGTAATTACGGTAGGCTTTTCTATGCCGGGCTGCTTAACCTTTGAGCAGGCTATGGACTGCTGTGAAAATGTTTCTCCTCATGAACTGGCAAAAATGGCAGCAGAGGTTGAGGTAAATGATGTAGTAAATATGCAGTATACCTCTGGCACCACGGGTTTTCCGAAGGGAGTTATGCTGACTCACTATAACGTAGTAAATAACGGAAAATGTATTGGAGACCGACTGGGACTTTCTACAGCGGACCGTATGATGATTCAGGTACCGATGTTCCATTGCTTTGGGATGGTACTTTCTATGACCGCCTCCATGACTCATGGGACCACACTTTGTCCACTTCCATATTTTTCTGCAAAGAGTTCTTTGGCTTGCATAAATCAGGAAAAGATTACTTGCTTTAATGGCGTTCCGACCATGTTTATTGCAATGTTTAATCATCCAGATTACAAAAAGACCGATTTTTCCCATATGAGAACAGGCATTATGGCGGGTGCTGGATGTCCTCCGGAACTGATGCGACGTGCGGCAAGAGACGACGAAATGCATATGAGCGGTATTGTTTCGGTTTATGGCCAAACCGAGTCCGCTCCGGGAAATACAATGTCTTCATGGACAGACCCATTGGATAAGAGATGCGATACCGTTGGTAATGCGTTCCCACATATTCAGTGTAAGATTATCGATCCGGAGACCGGAGAAATTCTCCCACCAGGACAAAATGGTGAATTTTGTTCCAGAGGCTATAACACTATGAAGGGATATTATAAAATGCCAGATGCGACGGCAGCTGCAATAGATGCCGATGGATGGCTTCATTCAGGTGACTTAGCTTGCTGTGACGAAAATGGCTATTATAAGATTACCGGTCGTCTAAAAGACATGATTATTCGTGGCGGTGAAAACATCTATCCGAAGGAAATCGAGGAATTCATTTATACCCATGAAGATGTTCAAGATGTTCAGGTAATAGGTGTTCCGGATAAGACTTATGGCGAAGAAGTTATGGCTTGCGTCATCGCAAAAGAAGGAAGCGACTTAACTAAGGAGAAGCTTCGTGAATATATTACTAAGCGGCTGGCTCGCCATAAAGTTCCGAAATACATTGAATTAATGGACGAGTTTCCAATGAATGCGGCGGGAAAAGTTTTGAAATATAAGATGAGAGAAGATGCAGCAAAAAGGCTAGGTCTTTAAAAATAAATAATCACGCGGGAAAAAATCCCAAAAATAAGCGGAGGAAATAGTATGGAAATTAGAATTGAAAAGAACCCTAATCCGGCTCAAAAACCTACAGATGAAAGCAAACTTGGTTTTGGCAAAATATTTACAGACCACATGTTTGTTATGGATTGGTACAAAGGAAAAGGTTGGGAAGATGCTAGAATCATTCCTTTTGGAAACCTTAGCGTGCATCCAGCATCAACAGTTTTTCATTATGCCGTTGAAATTTTTGAAGGCCTAAAGGCTTATCGTGCAGCAAATGGAAGTATCCGTTTGTTCCGTCCAATTGAAAATGCAAGACGTATGAACAACTCTGCAATCCGTATGGCAATGCCTACGATTCCAGAAGAAGATATTGTTCAGGCAATCGAAACCTTAGTAACCATCGACAAAGACTGGGTTCCTCATGAAGATGGAACAAGCCTTTACATTCGTCCATTTATGATTGGTGATGATGAGCACCTTGGCGTACATGGTATTTCTCACGCTCGTTTCATGATTATTCTTAGCCCATCTGGAGCTTACTACCCAGAAGGAATGGCTCCTGTAAAGATTATGATTGAAGACGAAGACGTTCGTGCCGTACGTGGTGGTACAGGCTTCACAAAATGCGGTGGAAACTATGCAGCATCTCTTCGTGCCGGAGACCGTGCAGAAGAAAAAGGCTTCACACAGGTTCTGTGGCTGGATGGCGTAGAAAGAAAATATATCGAAGAAGTTGGAGCTATGAACATCATGTTCAAGATTAACGGAAAAGTAGTTACTCCGGAACTGAATGGTTCTATACTTCCTGGAATTACCCGTAAGAGTATCTTAGAACTTCTTCGTAATAATGGCGCAGACGTAGAGGAAAGAAAAATCAGTATTGATGAAGTTATTGAAGCTGCAGAAAACGGAGGCTTGGAAGAAGTTTGGGGCTGTGGAACCGCAGCAGTTGTTTCTCCAGTAGGCTGGCTTGCTTTTGAAGATAAGATGTTCTGCATCAACAACGGAGAAATCGGCGAATTAACACAAAAACTTTATGACGAACTCACAGCAATTCAATGGGGCAAAAAAGAAGATCCATTCGGATGGACCTATACACTAGTTGAGGAATAATTAATGGCAAAAGAAATGATTACTGTTGATGGCAATACAGCCACAGCGGATATAGCATATGAATTTTCAGAAGTAGCGGCAATCTATCCAATTACGCCGTCTTCACCAATGGCTGGGTCCACAGACGCATGGAGCGCAAATGGCAGAAAGAATATGTTCGGCCAGCAGGTAAAATTGGTGGAAATGCAGTCAGAAGCTGGCGCAATCGGCGCAGTACATGGTGCCCTTCAGACCGGTGCTCTTGCAGTTACCTATACGTCTAGCCAGGGCCTTATGTTGATGATTCCTACTCTTTACCGTATCGTAGGGGAGAGGCTTCCTGCAGTTCTTCATGTAGCGGCAAGAACCGTAGGTACTCATGGTATGAGTATTTTTGGAGATCATAGTGATGTTATGGCATGCAGACAAACAGGAGCAGCTCTTCTTAGTTCCGGCAGCGTTCAGGAAGCAGCAGAAATTGCAGCCGTTGCCCATCTTTCTGCTCTTAAAGGAAGTACTCCGTTTATTCATTTCTTTGATGGATTCCGTACTTCTCATGAGCTTTGTAGAATCGAGGCTCCGGATAAAAAAGCTTTAGCAGCACTAATGGATAAAGAAGCTCTGAAACGTTTTCGTAGATATGCCCTGAACCCAGAGCATCCAATGCTTAGAAACACCGTTCAAAATGACGACGTATTCTTCCAAACCCGTGAAGCAGCAAACCATTTCTATAATGACCTTCCTGGTATTGTTGAAAAATATCTTCATGAAGTAAATAAAATTTGCGGACGCAATTATGAACTGTTTAACTATTACGGAGACCCAGAAGCTACCGATGTAATCGTAGCAATGGGCAGCGTAAGTGGAACGGTATGCGAAGTAGTTGACTGGCTTCGCAGTCAGGGCCGTAAAGTTGGCTATGTTCAGGTTCATTTATATCGTCCGTTCTCTATAAAACATTTTCTTAAAGCTCTTCCTGAAACAGTACAGCGTATCGCGGTATTGGACCGTACAAAAGAGCCGGGAGCATCAGGAGAGCCTTTGTATCAGGACATTTGCACCTCCCTTATGGGAAGCGAACGAAAAATTTCTGTAATCGGAGGAAGATACGGACTTAGCTCAAAAGATACGGATCCTTCCCAGATTGCAGCTGTATTTAATAACCTTGCTAAGGAGAATCCAATTAAGGGATTCACCATCGGCATTAATGATGATGTAACCCACTTAAGTTTAGAAAATGCAAAAATGGATGGCTTCAACCCAGGCAACATTAGGTTGGCTAAGTTCTGGGGACTTGGCGGCGATGGAACTGTTGGAGCAAACCATAATACGGTTCAAATTCTTGGCGACTGCGCAAATATGTATTCACAGGCATATTTCCAGTATGATGCGAAGAAATCCTTCGGTGTTACCAAATCTCATTTGAAGTTTTCACCGGAGCCAATCCGCGGCTCTTACTATGTAAAATCTGCAGACTTTGTGGCATGCCACAATCAAAGTTTTATAAGCCAGTTTGATATCGTAGATGAAATTAAGCCAGGCGGAATTTTCTTGTTGAACTGTGATTTAAAAGATGAAGAACTCGAATCCATCATTCCTGGAAAAGCAAGAAGACTTCTTGCCCAGAATGATATCCATTTCTATACAATTAACGCTACCAAGATTGCAGATGAATTAGGTCTTGGAAGCCATACCAACACTGTACTTCAGGCAGCTTTCTTCGCCTTGACCAATCTGATTCCATTAGATGAAGCTTTAGGAGAAATGAAAAAAGCAGCCCAAACTACTTATGCAGCAAAAGGTGAAGAAGTAATTCAGAAAAATATTGACGCCATTGATGCAGGCGCCAACGCTCTTCATAAAGTAGAGATTCCAAAGTCCTGGTTCCAGGCAGAAGATGATCCTGCTCCAGATGAGTCCGCACTTCCAGAAGTAGTAAGAAAAATTCTCTTTCCGGTTAACCGCCAAAAAGGTGATGACATTCCGGTAAGCACGTTTATTGGCCGCGAGGATGGTGTAATTGAATTCGGTCTTACCGCGTTTGAAAAGAGAGGAATCGCAGTACATATTCCAAACTGGGATGCAGAAAAATGCCTTCAGTGCAACCTTTGCTCCTTTGTTTGTCCACATGCAGCGATTCGTCCATACCTCTTAAACGAAGAGGAAGTTCAAAATGCTCCAGAAGGATATTCGACAGTTCCTGCCAAAGGCGCAGACGGACTGCACTTTACAGTTAAAATTTCCACCTATGACTGCACCGGTTGCGGAAGCTGTGTCAGCGTATGTCCAAAAGAGGGCGCTCTAAAAATGGAGCCGGCAAATCTTAAGGAGGAAGACAAAGTGGCTTGGGAATACGGCCTGAATCTTTCCGATAAAGGCGATGTATTCAATCTGTATTCTGTTAAGGGCAGCCAGTTTAAACAGCCTTTAGTAGAATTCTCAGCAGCATGTGCAGGCTGCGGCGAAACTCCATATGCAAAGCTATTAACTCAGCTGTTTGGCGATAGAATCTATTGGGCAAACGGTACCGGATGCTCCCAAGCATGGGGCGCACCAATGCCACAGATTCCTTACACCGTAAATAAAGATGGCAGAGGGCCTGCTTGGACCAACAGTTTATTTGAAAACAACGCAGAGCTGACTTTAGGTATGTACCTATCTGTATCTCAACAAAGAGATGCGCAAAAAGCTAGAATTAATCAGCTGATTGAAATGGCTCAAGGCGAACTTAAAGAAGCATGCATCAAGTTCATCGATGCTTTTGATAACTTTGAAGAATCTAGAAAAACTGCAGACGCAGTCATCAAACTTTTGGAAAACGAAGTCGACAAAGGAAATACGCTTATCGATGAAATCTATGATAATAAAGACTACATGTCAAAGAAGACTTTCTGGATGTATGGCGGCGATGGTTGGGCATACGATATCGGATTTGGTGGCTTAGACCATGTAATTGCAACGGGACTGAATATTAACTGTTTCGTAATTGATACGGAAGTATATTCCAATACCGGCGGACAGAGTTCGAAAGCTACTCCTCTTGGCGCAGTTGCACAGTTTGCATCTGCAGGCAAGGGCACCGGCAAGAAAGACTTAGGCGCAATTATGATGAGTTATGGAAATGTGTATGTAGCTCAGGTAGCCATGGGTGCAAATCCAAACCAGTTGATTAAAGTCTTAAAAGAAGCTGAAGAATTTGATGGACCTTCTGTAATCGTTGCTTACACTCCATGTACGGCTCATGGAATTAAATCTGGAATGTGCTCAGCACAGCAAGAGATGAAGAAAGCGGTTCAAAGTGGATATTTCAATCTATATCATTATGATCCAAGATTAGAGCATCCAATGAAAGTGGATAGTGCACAGCCAACCCTTTCCTATCAGGACTTCTTAAGCGGAGAAGTTCGTTATGAGTCCTTGAAGACAACCTTCCCAGAGAGAGCTAAAGAACTGTTTGGCGAAGCAGAAGAAGCAGCGAAACAAAAATATGAGAAATATAAGCAATTAGAATTGCAGTAAAGAAAACGTAAAAAAATAAGTGATGCAAGAAAAAAACCCTGAAGAGAAAAATCTTTTCAGGGTTTTTGTATAAATAGTTTATGATATATGATATTTCCTTTTAAGGGGATTGTATTGATAAAAATACACAAAAATGGTAAAATATGATACATGATGGGGGCAATTGTACTTTTTTTAAAAAGAGCCCAAAGACAGAAAAAAATTAGCATGAAATATTATGGAGGTGCGTATGGCACAAGAAGTAATTAAAAATATAAAAGAAGCAGAGCTTAAGGCGAAAGAGACACTTGCTAATGCTGAAAAAGAAAAACAAGAAATTCTAGACAAAGCAGCCGAAGATGCAAAAACTTTGAAAAAAGATATTTTAGACAAAGCTAAAAAGCAGGCTCAAAAAAAGCTCGACAAAATTGAGGCTACTAGCGAAGCGGCTATGGAAGAGGCTCAAAAGAATGCCGAAGCAGTTATCAAGCAGTTCGAGAAAAACGCTAAAGCGAAAAAAGAAAAAGCTATCAAAGCTGTAATCGAAACAATCGCTTAACTAGAATCACTTTCGTATATTAAGGAGGCTTAAAAATGGCAGTACTCGCCATGAAGAGAATAAGCATATGTGGTCTTAAGAAGGATCGAAAAGCCATCATGGAGAAAATCCAAAGAGAAGGCGTTATCGAGGTTCAAGACTTTGTTGCTGAAGATGAAGTATTCAGCAAACAAATTATGCCTATTACTAATTCTGAATTTGAACGTAATATTCATGATGCGGAAGCAGCACTAGAAGTGCTTAATACTTATTTGCCTGAAAAAGGTGGACTTCTTGCATCATTCAAAGGTAGAGATGTTATAGAAATCGAGCAGTATGATACTTTCAATAGCAAATATACTAAAGTTGCATCTACAATCTCAAAACTTTTAGCACTCTCAAAAGAAGTAGCAGAGAAGAAAGCTGAAATTGTAAAAGATAGACAACAAATAGAAATGCTCGTTCCATGGGAAGCTTTAGATATACCTTTTAACTTCCAAGGTACAGAGCAAACATCTGCGTTTATAGGCGCACTTCCAGGCGAGTGGACTTTAGATTCAATCTACGAAAGTTTAGCAGAATGCCTACCTGTAGATGTAAATATAATTAGTACAAGTAAAAACCAAACATGTATCTTCGTTATTAGCCATATCAATAACAAAGAAAATGTTAACGCAGCTCTTAGAGGCATCGGTTTTTCATATCCATCAGTAGATATCAGCGTTGCCCCTAGCGAAGGAAAAGCAAATCTTATCAAAGATATTGAAAGATTGGAAAATGAAATTTCAAAATTAGAAGATGAGATAAAATCTTTTGAGGACCAAAGAGCTGATATTAAATTTATGGCAGACTATCAATCTATTAGAGCAGAAAGATATGCCGTAACAAGTAGCTTAGTACAATCTGAGCACACATTTATCCTTTCGGGTTATATTCCAGAAATTTATATTAAAGATATAGAAGAAACCTTAGATGGTTTTGCAATAACAATCGATACTGAAGATATTTCAGAAGATGAGGAAGCGCCAGTTATGCTTAAGAACAATGCGTTCTCAAGTGCAGTTCAAGGCGTTGTTGAATCTTATGCTCTTCCTGCAAAAGGCGAGGTTGATCCATCATTCCTTATTTCACTTTTCTATTTTATCTTCTTTGGATTTATGCTTGCTGATGCAGCAATCGGATTTTTAATAGTCTTCGGCGCTGGAATGCTCTTGCTCTTAAACAAGAACATGGAAAAAGGTCTTAAAAACAATGTAAAACTTTTCTTGTTTGGCGGAATAAGCGCAATGATTTTCGGTGTATTATTCGGAAGTTATTTTGGAGATGTAATTACTTCTGTATCAGGAAACTTCTTTGGACAAGCAATCATAGTTAAACCGCTTTGGCTTGATATGACATCGAACCCAATGACAGTTTTAACACTTGCACTTTGCATGGGTCTTATTCATATCTTTACAGGTATGGCTGTAGGCGCATATCAGTTTATAAAGAAGAAAGATTACATGTCACTAATCTTCGGAGTTCTTATCTGGTATGTAATCTTAATCGGACTTGTTATTAAATGCCTTTCAATGCAGATGATTATGGATATCCTTTTAGGAGGAAGAAAGCCACTTTTATCAGCACAGGCAGGACAAATCGGACTTATTGCCGCTGGCGTAGGCGCGTTAGTTGTAATCGTGATGGGCGAGTTCAATACAAAGAGCTGGCCAAAGAGATTACTTAAAGGCGCTTATGCAGTTTATGGAATTACAGGTTATCTTTCAGACTTACTTTCATACTCAAGACTTTTAGCATTAGGATTAGCAACAGGTGTTATCTCATCAGTTGCAAATATGATTGGTACAATGTTTGGAAGCGGAGTAGTAGGAGTAATCGTCTTCGTACTTGTATTCTTAATTATTAACGCAATCAATATTGGTATTAATACGCTTGGTGCTTATGTACACACCAATCGTTTGCAATACGTAGAGTTCTTTAGCCGCTTCTATGAAGGTGGCGGAAGACCTTTCGAACCTTATAGTGTAAAAACAAAATATTATAAATTTAAGGAGAACTAAAAATGATTGAATTCTTACAAGCAAACATGGGCACAATTTTTTCCTTACTAGGTGCAGCTTTAGCAGTTGGTCTTGCTGGTGCTGGAAGCGCACGTGGCGTAGGTGTAGCAGGTGAGGCCGCAGCAGGTGTTATCGCTGAGGACCCAGGAAAATTCGGTAAAGTTATGGTACTTCAGTTACTTCCAGGTACACAAGGTATCTACGGACTTATTATCGGATTCATCACTTTATCACAAACTGGTATCTTAGGTGGAGATGCAAACATTTCAGTTGCTAAAGGATTAGTATTCCTTTGCGCATGTCTTCCTATTGCAATCGCTGGATATTTTTCTGCTATCGGCCAAGGAAAAGCTTCAGCAGCAGCTATCGGCGTTGTAGCTAAGAAACCAGATCAATTTGGTAAAGCAATGATTTTCCCAGTTATGGTTGAAACATACGCAATCCTTGCACTTCTTGTTTCAATCCTTGCTATCACAGGAGCTGCTAACGTAGCATTCTAATTAAGGAGCTTTAAGGAATGAGTGGACTTGATAAAATCTTAAAACAAATCAATAAAGATGCCACTGATAGCGCGAAAAGATTGGTTAAAGACGCTAAGAAAAAAGCTGAGGGTATTATAAGTGTGGAACAAGAAGAAGCACAAAGACTCGAAGCCAATATAAAAAAGCAAGCGGAGCATGACCAGATTGCAGCTAAAAAGCGTATCCAATCAACAGCAGAGCTAAAAGAAAAGAGAATGGTTCTAGAAGCTAAGCAAAAAGAAATTGATAGCGTGCTTAAAGGAACTATCGATTATCTTGAGAAGATGGATGATAAAGAATATTTTGAAATCATCTCTTCTATGCTTAAACGCTATGCAAATGACCAAAAAGGCATCGTTAAATTTAATGCCAAAGATATGAAGAGACTTCCAAAAGAGATTAAAAAAGAAGCCCAAAAACTCGGTTTGGAACTCTCTAAAGAACCAGCAAATATCGGCGGCGGATTTATTTTAGTATATGGTGACATCGAAGAAAATTGCAGCTTCGATGCATTAATCAGTGCTTCACATGAAGAACTGCAAGACAAAATCG
The DNA here is from genome assembly GCA_045599965.1 of Lachnospiraceae bacterium. GTDB lineage: Bacteria > Bacillota > Clostridia > Lachnospirales > Lachnospiraceae > RGIG5612. The sequence continues at coordinate 23,246 of JAZRXA010000036.1, forward strand.
GACAGATACTGTTCAGCTAAAAAATAGAAAGGAGCGGAAAAAATGGCAGATGAGTTGTTAAACGATAAATTATTAGATGACGAATTGTTACCTGATGATTTGTTTACATCCCAAGTCGCACAAATCCGTGCCAAAGAAAATACGCTGCTCAGTGATCAGGCGCTAAATAACCTTCAAAATCAAGAAAGTTATTCAGATTGCATCCAGTTTCTTTTAGATAAAGGCTGGGGTCCAACACCTAAGAATTCACCTGAGGAGTTACTAACACTTGAGCGTGAAAGAATGTGGGAAGAAGTTAGAAAACTTTGTGGAGATAAGGCTTTAGAGCAATTTAATATCTTCAGATTTCCTACAGACTACCATAACTTAAAAGTTGCTCTTAAGGAATCTTACATACAAAAGCAAGTTCCAAATGTGTATAAGGACGCAGGCACAATCGAAATTGAAACAATAAGACGTTGTGCTACAGATAATGACTTTGCAGCGCTTCCAATAGCTATGATGAGAGCGGCTATAGAAGCTAGAGAAGTACTTTTCCATACAGGAGATTCTCAGCTTTGCGATGTAATAATTGATAAAGCTGCGCTTAGTGCGATGCATGAAGCGGGGAAAGCATCAGATAACAAGTTGCTTAAAGATTACGCTGAATTTAAGTGCGCTGCAGCAAATATAAATATTGCAATAAGAGCTTGTAAGGCTAATAAAGATACAGATTTTCTAAACAGAGCTTTTGTTCCATGCGATAGCATAAGCATGCAAAAGATAATCTCTGCTACTAGAAATGGACTTGAATCTATTTATGAATATTTAGAGACAACACAATACCAAGATGCGATTGACGCAATTAAAGAAAGTCCAGCAGCTTTTGACAGATGGTGCGACAACCGCATGATGAAAGTTATAGAACCACAAAAATATAATGCATTTACTATTTCACCTATCGCAGCTTACTTAGTTGCAAAGGAAAATGAAATGAAATCAGTAAGAATAATTCTTTCAGGAAAAGTTAATGATTTACCTGAAGAAAAAATTAAAGAAAGGTTGAGGAAGTCATATGTATAAGATAGCAGTAATAGGCGATAGAGATTCAATATATGGCTTTGCAACTCTCGGCCTTGAAACTTTTCCAGTTACAACAAAGGAGGAAGCCGAAAGGACTTTCCACGAACTTGCTGTAACGGATTATGCAATCATCTATATAACAGAAAAATTATATATGGAGATTGAAGAGACAGTAGAAAAACAACAAGGACACAAATTTCCTGCAATAATCCAAATCCCAGGTGTTTCAGGAAACACTGGAAATGGAATGGCTAGTGTTAAAAAGTTAGTAGAGCAGGCAGTTGGTTCAGATATTATTTTTAACGACAAATAGTTACAAGAAAGGCATTGGTAGAAACTATGAGTAAAGGTACAATCAAAAAAGTTGCCGGACCATTGGTTATCGCTACAGGCATGAGAGATGCAAACATGTTCGACGTTTGCCGTGTTAGCGAGCAAAGACTTATCGGCGAGATTATCGAGATTCACGGTGATGAAGCTTCAATCCAGGTTTACGAAGAAACTTCTGGATTAGGACCAGGCGAACCAGTTGAATCTACAGGAGCAGCCCTAAGCGTTGACTTAGGACCTGGACTTATCGGAAGTATTTACGATGGAATTCAAAGACCGCTTGTTAAGATTATGGAGATGAGTGGAAATAACTTACAGCGTGGTGTTGAAGTTCCTTCATTAGACAGAGAAAAGAAATGGATATTCGTTCCAACAGCAAAAGTTGGCGACGAAGTTGGACCATGCGACATTATCGGAACAGTAAAAGAAACTCCTATTGTTGAGCAAAAAATTATGATTCCAAATGGAATCGAAGGAAAGATCGTCGACATAAAGAGCGGCGAATTTACTGTTGAAGAAACCGTTGCAGTAGTAGAGACAAAAGATGGCGAGAAAAAAGAAATCGCCATGATGCAAAAATGGCCAGTGCGTGTTGGCCGTCCTTATAAGGAGAAACTTTCTCCTACAATGCCTTTAGTAACAGGACAAAGAGTTATAGATTGCCTCTTCCCAATTGCAAAGGGTGGTACAGCAGCTATCCCAGGACCTTTCGGTTCAGGAAAAACTGTAACACAGCACCAGTTAGCAAAATGGGCAGAAGCTGACATAGTAGTTTATATCGGTTGTGGCGAGCGTGGAAACGAAATGACTGACGTTCTTAACGAGTTCCCAGAACTTAAAGATCCTAAGACAGGCCACTCATTAATGGAAAGAACAGTGCTTATCGCAAATACATCAGATATGCCTGTTGCAGCCCGTGAAGCATCTATTTACGTTGGTATCACAATCGCTGAATACTTTAGAGACATGGGATACTCAGTAGCACTTATGGCAGACTCAACAAGCCGTTGGGCAGAAGCCTTAAGAGAAATGTCTGGCCGTCTTGAAGAAATGCCAGGTGAAGAAGGTTACCCAGCTTACTTAGGTTCGCGTCTTGCACAGTTCTATGAAAGAGCTGGTAGAGTAATTTCAAACGGACTTAATCCTAGAGAAGGAGCGCTTTCCGTTATCGGAGCTGTTTCGCCTCCAGGTGGTGATATTTCAGAGCCAGTTTCCCAGGCAACACTTCGTATCGTAAAAGTTTTCTGGGGCTTAGATGCTAACCTAGCTTATAAGCGTCACTTCCCAGCTATTAACTGGCTTACAAGTTACTCACTTTACACAACAGAAATGGGCCCATGGTTCGACGAAGCAGTAAAGGGTACATGGATGGAAGATAGAGGACGTATGATGAAACTTTTAAGTGACGAAGCAGCCTTAGAAGAAATCGTACAACTTGTTGGTATGGATGCACTCTCATCACCAGATAGATTAAAGATGGAAGCAGCACGTTCAATAAGAGAAGACTTCTTGCATCAAGATTCATTCCATGAGATTGATACATACACAGAATTAGATAAGCAATATCTTATGATGAGACTTATCTTAGCTTATTACGACGAAGCCCTCGCAGCATTAGAAAAAGGCGCAGACATCGAAAAATTAGTAGGCTTAGAAGTAAGAGAAAAAATTGGTAGATATAAATATACAACTCACGACCGTATTGAAGGTGAGTTCGAAGCAATAGTAACTGAACTTAAAAAAGAAGTTGCAAACTTGTTGAAAAAGGAGGACTAAAAAATGCCAAAAGAGTATAAAACAATTCAGGAAATAGCAGGTCCTCTTATGCTCGTTCAGGGCGTTGAAGGCGTTACCTATAACGAACTTGGAGAAATCGAACTTGCAAACGGAGAAACAAGACGTTGTAAAGTTTTGGAAATTGACGGAACTAACGCAATGGTTCAGCTTTTCGAAAACTCAACAGGAATTAACCCACAAGAAAGTAAGGTTAGATTCTTAGGAAGAGCTATGGAACTTGGAGTTTCCGAGGACATGCTTAGCCGTGTATTTGACGGTCTTGGCCGTCCAATAGATGGAGGCCCAGAAATCCTTCCAGAAAAGAGAATGGATGTTAACGGACTTCCTATGAATCCAGCAGCTAGAAATTATCCTCAAGAATTTATTCAAACAGGTGTTTCTGCAATCGATGGACTTAACACATTGGTTAGAGGACAAAAGCTTCCAATCTTTTCAATGTCAGGTCTTCCTCATGCAGAGCTAGCAGCACAGATAGCACGTCAAGCAAAGGTTAGAGGAACAGATGAACAGTTCGCCGTTGTATTTGCAGCTATGGGTATTACATTCGAAGAAGCAAACTTCTTCACAAACTCATTTACAGAAACAGGCGCAATCGATAGAACAGTTATGTTCGTAAACCTTGCTAATGACCCAGCCGTAGAAAGACTTGCTACACCAAAGATGGCACTTACGGCAGCAGAATATTTAGCATTTGATAAAGGAATGCACGTACTTGTTATCCTTACAGATATCACAAACTACGCTGACTCACTTCGTGAAGTATCAGCAGCCCAAAAGGAAGTTCCTGGACGTCGTGGATATCCTGGATACATGTACACAGACCTTGCAACAATATATGAGAGAGCAGGACGTCAAGCAGGTAAGAGCGGATCAATCACAATGATTCCAATCCTTACAATGCCAGAAGATGATAAGACTCACCCAATCCCTGACCTTACAGGATATATTACAGAGGGCCAGATTATGCTTAGCCGTGAACTTTATCGTCAAGGCGTTATGCCACCAATCGATGTACTTCCTTCACTTTCGCGTTTGAAAGATAAAGGTATCGGCGAAGGAAAGACTAGAGTAGACCATGCTAACACAATGAACCAGCTTTTTGCAGCTTACGCTCGTGGTAAGGAAGCAAAAGAACTTATGGTTGTATTAGGTGAGGCCGCACTTACACAAATGGATAAACTTTATGCGAAGTTTGCAGATGAATTTGAAAAACAATATGTATCACAAGGCTTCGATGCAAACAGAGATATTGAAGAAACATTAGATTTAGGTTGGGAATTACTTAGAATTCTTCCGCGTAGTGAACTTAAACGTATTAAGGATGAATTCCTTGATAAATACTACGACGCTAAATAGGAGAAAACATGGCAACAAAAAAACAAGTTAATCCTACCCGTATGGAGCTAACTAAACAAAAGAAAAAGTTAGCGACAGCTGTAAGGGGACATAAATTACTTAAGGATAAACGAGACGAATTAATGCGTCAGTTCTTAGAACTCGTGCGCGAAAATAAAGAGTTAAGAGAGAAAGTCGAAGAAGGCATCAAAAAAGCTAACAAAGACTTTGTTCTTGCGCGTGCTGGAATGGAAGACGAAGAAGTAAACGCAGCCTTTATGGCACCACGCCAAAGCGTAACTTTAGAAGCAACAATTAAAAACGTAATGAGTGTAGAAGTGCCAGTGTTCGAATATAGAACTAAGACAGCAGATGAAAACGACATCTACTCATACGGATACGCTTTTACATCAAGCGATTTAGACGGCGCAGTTACATCGCTTTCAGAAGTTATGCAGGACATGCTTAGGCTTGCAGAAGTAGAAAAAAGTTGTCAGCTTATGGCAGCAGAAATCGAAAAAACAAGAAGACGTGTTAATGCGCTAGAGCATGTAATGATTCCAACAGCACAAGAAAATATTAAATACATTCAAATGAAACTCGACGAAAATGAGCGAAGCACACAAATCAGACTTATGAAAGTTAAAGATATGATGCTCGAAGAAGCTCACCACTACAAAGAAAAAATGAATGCATGAAATTTATATCTTGGAACGTTAACGGAATAAGAGCATGTATGAAAAAAGGTTTTTTAGATTTCTTTAATGAAATCGATGCCGACATATTTTGCTTACAAGAAACAAAAATGCAGGAAGGCCAGTTAGAACTAGACCTTCCAGGATATTATCAATATTGGAACTATGCAGATAAAAAGGGCTATTCTGGAACAGCCCTTTTTACGAAGGAAAAACCCTTAAACGTAAGCTATGGTCTAGAAATAGATGAACATGACCATGAAGGTAGATTAATAACAGCCGAGTTTAAGGATTTTTATTTTATTACAGTGTATGTTCCAAACTCTCAGGATGAATTAAAACGACTTGATTACCGAATGAAATGGGAAGACGACTTCTTAAAATATATAAAGAAGTTGGATAAGAAAAAACCAGTTATATATTGTGGCGACTTAAATGTTGCACACAAAGAAATCGATCTTAAAAACCCAAAGACAAACCACAATAATGCCGGCTTTACCGATGAAGAAAGAGGAAAGATAAGCAAGGTATTAGAAAGTGGATTTGTAGATACTTTTAGACATTTCTATCCAGACGAGGAACAAATATATTCATGGTGGTCATACCGTTTCCATGCAAGAGAAAATAATTCAGGATGGAGAATCGACTACTTTATTACGTCGGAAAGATTAAAAGAAAGATTAGTAGATGCTAAAATCCACACCGAAGTTTTGGGTTCGGATCATTGCCCGGTTGAATTGGAGATAAAATGAAAATATTAAATAAATTATTTTTCGAAACAAAGATGACATGGCCTAAGGTCATAATAGGCGCAGTCCTAGTAGCAGTCCTAACAGCAGCCCTACTTATAATTCCAGGAGTAAAAGATACATCTTTTTCATACATCGGAACCTATGTCGAAGCATGGGTACTTTTCGCACTAATAATAATTATGAATTGCGAAAAAGCTTTAGAAGCAGGATTAAAGACATTCGTCTTTTTCTTAATAAGCCAACCACTTATCTATTTATTCCAAGTGCCATTTAGTTGGATGGGATGGTCTTTATTTAGCTACTATCCTAGATGGGGAATTTTTACAATTCTTTGCTTTCCAGTAGCTATGCTCGCATGGTTAATAAAGAAGAATAAATGGTGGGGCGGAATAATTTTAGGCGCAGCAACAGGTTTTTTAGGCTACCAATTTTCATACTACCTTCCAGGACTAGTAAATAACTTTCCACATAATCTAGCAGCATCAATTTTTATCATTTTAGAATTAGCAGTTTTAATCTTTACAATTCTTAAGAATAAGGCAGCCAAAATAATATGCCTAGCAATTACCCTCGTAGCAATTGCTGGAGGATGCCTTATTTAATTTATGTAATTCCTGAAAAAATAAATTTAAACTAGATTTACTATTATAGTAGACAAAAGTGGCATATTAGCGTAAAATATGACAATAAAACGACAAAGGTGGCGTATTAAATGGCTAAACTAAACATTAAAGAATATCAAAAGCTTATAGGAACAAGGATAAAGCAATATCGAGTTAATTTAGGGCTATCGCAAAAAGATTTGGAATACAAATCCGGAGTTTCTATGCGAAGCATATCTAGATTAGAGCAAGGTGCATCAGTGCAACTTGAAAGTCTAATAAAAATTTTATTAGCGCTTAATCTCGAACAAAATCTAGAGATGTTGATACCAGACCAAACAAAGCGCCCTTCTTTTTACCTAAACAAAAATACAGAACCTAGAAAACGAGTAAGTAAAAAAACAAAAACCAACACTCAATTCAAATGGGGAGATGAAGAATAAATGAACACAACAGCGGAAGTATATTTATGGGGAACCAGAGTTGGAATTATTCACCAAGAATTAGATAAACCGTATGCGTCATTTGAATACGATAAAAATTTTATAGAAAGCGGAATAGAAATTTCGCCAATAATGATGCCATTAAATAATATAGTTTACGAGTTTCCGTCTCTTTCAGGAGAACCGTTTTTTGGTCTGCCAGGATTAGTTGCAGATTCTTTACCTGACACATTTGGGAATAAGGTAATAGAACAATGGTTGTCAAAGCAAGGAAAATCAATTGAAGATTTTACAGCAATAGATAGACTTTGTTATACAGGCAAAAGAGGAATGGGCGCACTTGAATACCTTCCATCATCTTTCGAAATCGGAGACATAGACGAAAATATTAATGTGTCCGAGATGGTCAAGTTTGCCTCAGATATCTTAAGTCAAAGAGAAACAATTACACTAAGCGCACAAGAGAAATTAACATATTCGCAATTAGTGCAGGTAGGAACATCTGCTGGAGGAGCAAGAGCGAAGGCTTTAATTGCATGGAACGAAAAGACAAATGAAATTCGCTCCGGCCAAATAGATTTAGACAAAGATTTTGGTTATTGGCTTATGAAGTTTGACAATGTTGAAAGAAATGGAGACTATGGAATTGAAGATATCCCAGAATACACATTGATAGAATATGCATATTATAAGATGGCTTTGGCAGCAGGTATCAATATGAGCGAGTGCAGAATTTATTCATGCGCCGGCAAGAATCATTTTATGACAAAACGATTTGACCGAGTTGATGGAAAAAAGGTTCACATGCAATCTTTAGGAGCCTTGGCACACATAAGTTATAACGAACCAAGGTTGTGTAGCTATGAGATGGCAGCAGCATATATGAAAGGAATAAATCTTCCTGCTAAAGATATAGAACAATTTTTTGCACGCATGGTTTTTAATTGTTTAGCAGTTAATCAAGATGATCATGTTAAGAATGTTTCTTTTCTTATGGACAAAAGCGGACAATGGAGATTGGCGCCCGCTTATGACGTGACGTATTCTTTCAATAAAACTAATAGATGGTTAAGCGCTCATCAAATGACTATTAACAATAAAAACAGCAATATAGAATTGGATGATTTATTAAAAGCAGGAGAGAAGATGGAACTTAAAAAGAAAAAATGCCAAGACATAATATTGCAAGTAAGTACTGTTGTCAATGATTTTGAAAAGTATGCAAAGGCAGCCAGAATAAAAGAAAAAACATATTCAGATATAAAGAAAATCCTAAAGAAAAACAGCATCTAAAACGTTCTAAATATTTATACAACGCATACCAGATATGCAAATTAAATAATTTTTAGCGCAAGCTAAACCTATAAAAGGCGACCTTAGGGTCGCCTTTTTTGTACAATTTTCTATACAAAAATGTTGACTTATTGGGGGCAAAAAAGGTAAAATAGTTATACGATATTTAAATAAGAGATATTCTGCCAAAGAATATCTAAAAAAGACAAATTAAATGGAGGAAAGACATGAAGAAAATTTTTAAGCGTTTCGGCGCGATGTTCTTGGTTGTAGCAATGCTAGTTGCTATGCTCCCAATGACAGTATTGGCAGGACAAGAAGGTTTAAAAAAAGACGAGTATTATATAAGTATTGAAGGAAAAGGTGAAGTAACAATTGCAAAAATAGATAAGGATGGCAACTCTTCACCAGTGGCTATTAAGGATGGAATTTTTGAATTTAATTTTGGGGGTGGACAACATAAAGTTTGCACAGAAAAGAATTCTACTAGTAATGTGCTGAGTTTTACGGTGAAAAATCCGCAAGAAAAAATAGAGGGCACATTGGTATTGACTCCAACTCCTTCTAATGTTGTATGGCAATATAAAAAAGATGGTGTATGGCAAGACTTTCCTATGGAGACTCAGAACAGTGAAGCTTTTTCAAATATGATAAAAGTTGATGGTATCAAAGCTGTATTCCCTAGCGATACACCTGAAGTTAAAATACTACCAACACTTAACGGTTCTCTTACATACAATTTTAGAGATCAGGAATTAATTACAGCTCCAGCAGAAGCAACTCCAGAAGATGCAACAGTTTATTATGCAATAGGTGAAGATAATGAAACTGTACCAACAGGAGAGGGTGTATGGACTAGTGAGTCAAATGAAATCACTGGAAAAGATGCGGGCACATATTATGTTTGGTATAAAGCAGTAAATGGTAATGCTGAATCAACACCAGCATATGTAGGACCAGTTGAAATCAAACCACTTGAAATCCCTGTATATTGGTTTAATGATAATAACTTCACATATGATGGAACTACACATAGAAACCCAACAGCTATTTCATTCTGGAATCTTGCAGGAACAAGAGTTACACTTAAAAGTTTTAATGAAAACGAAGAAGCAGCTATAGATAAAACATTAGAAGATGCTGGAACATATGTATTTGAAGCAACTTCAACACATCCAAACTTTGTATTCTCTAAGGAAACAAGTACAACAACAGTTAAAGTAAGCAAAGCAACATTTGCTGTTGTATGGCCAAGAAAAACATATGTATATAATGATAAAGTACAAGAATTTCCAGAAGTTACATTACTTGGTCTTGGAAAGAAACCAGAAAAAGTTGAAGTTTCTATTGAAAAATATAAAGGTAGAGAAGCTAGGAGACGTACAAAATTTGAAGATGCTGGCACATATTTATTAAAAGCTACATCAACAAATCCAAACTATAATCTTATAAATGATACAAAAGAATATGAAATCTATAAAGCTTTAGTTGAACTTCCAAAAGCAGCTGAAGGCCTTGTATATAATGGAAAAGAACAAACTGGCGTTGAAGGTAAAAGAGGCTTATACAGAGTTGAAAATGGTAAAGCTACTAATGCAGGAAAGTATGAAGCTAAAGTTAAATTAGTTGATTCTGATAACTATCAATGGATTTTAGGAAGAGGCAAATTTAGTTCAGATGATCAAACTGTTTCTTATACAATTGCAAAGAATGAACTTGATATAACTGATTTCCGTTTTGATATTCCTGACGACACAGACTACAGAGGAAGACCTGTTGAAGCTCAGGTTAAATTAGCTAGAAAGTATGATGGTAGAAGATCAGGAAATGAATTAGAAGTTTGGTATGAAAATGAAGAAGGAAAGACAGTTAAAAAACCTGTAGTTCCTGGTACATACAAAGTAATGGCAACTATTAAAGGCAGCCACAGAATTGAAAACTTCGAAGGAGACCCTGTTAACCTTGGCGAATTCACAATTAACGGCGTAGAAATCACAGAAGGTGATGGAAGCGTTTATACTAAAGGCTCAGAAGAAACACTTAAGTTTGTATCTAATGGACCATTCAAAGCTTTCAAAGGAATCAAGGTTGATGGACATAGAGTTGATAAAGACAATTACGTTGCTGAAGCAGGAAGCACAGTTGTTACATTCAACGAAGATTATGCTGAATCATTATCAGAAGGAAAACATGAAATCGTATTCGTATTTGGCGATCGTCATAATCCTGTAGTAGCAAGTGGAACTTTCACAGTTAAGGCTGCTGAAGCTCCTAATACAGGCGATGAAAGCAACTTGCTTATCTGGATTGTAATGGGCTCACTTGCATTCTTAACAATGCTCGGAGCAGCTTACACAATTCTTAGAAAAGACAACTAATAAACACAACAAACTAAATACTTAAAATCTAATTACAAGATGGCTCCGAAAGGGGCCATCTTTTTTGTGTTTGTTTAGGAGGAGTGGTGCGAAGGTGGAGGTGAAGTCGATTTTCTGGGTGTAGGTAGAGGTGAAACCTCCTAAAAAACATTTTTTCTTGCAGAAACTAGACTTCACCTCCACCTCCTGCCAAAAACTAGACTTCCCCTCCACAGAAACTAAACCCCTCCAAAACATCCCCCTCAACTTGCAACATCTAAAAAAATGTCGTATATTAGAAAAGCACACTCGTGCGATGAGCGACTCGCTCAAATCTGGCAGCCTCTGCCACAACTTCAAATTATGTATTGAAAAATTACTAACTTCAGAGACATGAAAGGAGGAGCATGTCAAAAACTATAATTACGCCAATTATCTATCCGACTTCTGCGGAGTTTTGGAAAGGCAAATTTCCATCTTTTTTTGGATACACATTTAATAATCGAATGTTGACTGACTTGCCAGATGAATACACGGTGTCGTCTGCTGCGGCGCAGTGCGCGGCTGAACGGTTTTCACTATCGTTTCCAGTATCACTTATTTCTGGAAATGTTAATCGTTCACATGAGGGCAAATATTATACAACGCGTTGGCAAAAGGCTCCGTTCCCGCCAAATAGTTTTTTAAGGATTCCTAATTTTAATATTTATATTGCATGCCCCGAACTGACTTTTTTGCAAGCGGCCCGTCACTTAGACTTTGTAAATCTTGTACAGCTAGGATTTGATCTTTGCTCGCAATATTATTCCGATAAGGATGCTAAGTTTGGACAAACGGGCAGAACGGTTATCACAACAGCAAAGCAAATAATCGAATATGCAGAAAGTTCGAACCACATGCACGGAAGCGCAAAGGCAATTCATGCGGCTAAATATATTTTGAACAATTCAAACTCGCCGATGGAAACGAAACTAGCAATTATGTTGGAACTGCCTATTCGGTTGGGAGGATATGGACTGAGCGGTTTGGAAATGAATGGCACAGTTAAGCTTTCGAAACATGGGCAGGAGCTGATGGGCTTTGCAGAAATTCGAGGTGACTTGGTGTGGCGAAAACAACATTTGGCTGTCGAGTATAACAGCAAGCTAGTTCACAATAATGATGCAACTTTTTATAAGGATTCTAATCGCGCCACATCGCTTAGGGCTTCTGGGTGGAAGTATATCGGCGTTACTCCGGATAATATTAAAAACTTTTCATCAATGGAAAACCTTGCGGGCATTATTCGTAAACAACTTGCACTACGAGAAAAGAAAGAGATACTTTCGGCATACGAAAAAGAACGTCGTGCCAACTTTGTAAAACTGTTTTTGTAAGTAGAGGTGAAACCTCCTAAAAAACATTTTTTTCTGCAGAAACTAGACTTCACCTCCACCTCCTGCCAGAAACTAGACTTCCCCTCCACAGAAACTAAACATCCCCTCCACAGAAACCCCTCCACCGTAAATAAATTTTAAAAAAAGTTTGCACATTTTGTTACAAATATGTTACAATAATATTACAAGAAATTTTAGGAGTTAGTTTTATGAAGAAGTTAGGAAAAGTTTTAATAACTATAATTTCAATAACATTAGTTTTATCGATGCTTACTGCATGCGGTTCAAACACAAAAGCATCATCTAGCAAACAGGGCAAAAATGGCCATTTTATTATAGCTACAGATAAAGATTTTTCTCCTTTCGAATTTAAGGATGAAAATGGAGATACAATTGGATTCGATATCGATTTACTTGAAGCAATAGCTAAAGACCAAGGCTTTACTTATGAGCTTAAAGTTGTTGGTTGGGATGCAGCTGTTGATGCACTTCAAAAGCAATCTAAATCTATTGACGGCATGATTGCGGGCGCTTCTATTACTGATGAAAGAAAGGGCGCTGGATGGATATTCTCAGAAGGATATTTTACAGCCACACAAACTCTTTTCGTAAGTAAAAAATCTCAGATACAAGGCTTTGGAGATCTTAGCGAAAAGGTTGTTGGGGCAGTAGGAAATACTGAGTCTACAGAAAAGACTTTAGGCTATAAGTATGCAGAAGAAGTTCAAGGAACCTACGGATTTGAAATAAAATCATATAATAGTTATTCTGAACTTTATGCAGCTGTAGAAAATGGCGAAGTTGACGCTGGATTTGGCGATACACCAGCTATTTCTTACGAGATAACCAATAATGGCGCTAAGCTAAAAACGCTCAAGGAAACGGAAAATAGTGGCCTTTCATATGGCTTTGTTATTAGTAATCCGGAAAAACAAAACTTAATAGACTTATTTAATGCCGGCTTAGCAAATATTAAAGAAAAAGGTACATATGATAAGATTATAGCTAAATATTTTGGCGAACCTGAAAAAGAGCCTGAACCGGAAGCTGCGCCAGCAGCTGAGCCAGCACCAGAAGGTTAATTAGATAAAAACTCGTAAAACGAGAAAAATAAAAATAGAAAAAACAAAAACATAGCTACCTTTATGGTAGCTATGTCTTTTATTATGTTCTTTAATTTTGAACATTAGTCCAACTTGTCTATGTCAGCTGCAGAAAGCTCACCTTCGGTATATCTTTCGATGAGCGCCTTAATCTTAGCTGATGGATCTAATAGGTCACTTATAGAAGCGTCGTGATTAAGGGTGTCGATAATAAATGAAACATATTTAGACATATCGACATTAATATAATATTCCTTCTCCAAAAGTTCTGGGGTCTGATAAGTCAAGTTGGTTGTAAGCACACGATCGAATAGACCTTCTTCGTATGCTTTATCAAATTTTTCAAGGCCTTTTGTGAATAAACCAAATGTTGAGAAGATAAACACTCGTTTCGCTCCACGTGATTTAAGGTCTTTAGCGGTATCAATCATGCTTCCCCCAGAAGCAATCATATCATCACAAACGATAACATCTTTTCCTTCGATAGAAGGTCCTAAGTATTCATGTGCTACTATAGGATTTGCACCGTTAACAACCTGTGAGTAATCACGTCTCTTATAGAACAATCCCATATCTATTCCAAGTACACTTGCAAAATAAACACTTCTGTCTAACGCACCTTCGTCAGGGCTGATCATAATTAAATGATCTTTGTCAAACATAAGATCTTTTTCAACTTTACAAAGACTCTTAAGGAATTGATATGAAGGCCTTATATTTTCAAAACCGCAAAGAGGAGCGGCATTGATAACACGCGGGTCATGGGCATCGAAAGTGATTATATTATCTACGCCCATGTTGTAGAGCTCTTGTAAACCTAAAGCACAGTCTAAAGACTCTCTACCAGTTCTTTTATGTTGTCTGCTTTCATAAAGGAAAGGCATAATTACTGTAATTCTTTTAGCTTTTCCTGCGATAGCAGCAATAATTCTTTTTAAATCTTGAAAATGGTCATCTGGTGACATACGGTTTGTCTCGCCAGCCATAGAGTATTCGATGCTGTGGTTGCAAACATCAACAAGAATAAAAACATCTTTACCACGTACGGTATCTTTGATTAAGCCTTTAGCTTCACCTGAACCAAAACGAGGAGCTTCTGCACCAAGAATATAAGTATCTTTTTCATACCCAGCAAAAGAGATATCTTTCTTGTATTCGCTCTCTCTATTTTTTCTCCATGATGTGATGTAGAAATTGACTCTGTCTCCAAGGTCAGTGCAACTTTTAAGCGGAATAATTCCAAGCTCACCAACTGGCACAGATTTAATTACAATCTCTTCGCGTAACATTTATTAGTCCTCCAACTTTTTTTTCATTCTAATATCATCACCCAGCAATTTTATCAATGTATATCCGCTTGCTATTCTAGAAGAAACTCGTTCAGAATAATTAGATTGCAATTGGCTTAACGAAAGGTTGGTGGATATTATTGTGTGTTTTCCAGCAAGCAATCTTTCGTTAATACAATTAAATAATTGAGTACTGGTAAAAGAATTTATTAATTCAGTACCCAGGTCATCGATAATAAGCAAATCACATGAGTACAAATCTTTTGTCTTCTTGGTTATCGAAGCTTCTTCGGATTCATGTTTACTGAATCCGAAGGTAGCATCCGATAGTATATCAAACAGCTTAATAGCTGATAAGTACACTACGAAGTACCCCTGATCAATTAGTTCCTTGGCAATACAGTTTGTTAGAAAAGTTTTCCCAACTCCTGTGTTTCCGCAGATAAAAAGATTGTCAGCTGAAGATGCGAAATTGTCTATAAAACAATGCGCAGCCTGGACTGCTTGTTCGGCCACAGATAAGGGCTGTCCTACCGCGAAGTATTTGAAAGAGAAAGTATTAAAGTTTTCTTTTTCTAGTATACTTCGTATATTTGATTGGTCGTAGAGAACATCGGTTATCCGATCCCTGAGGCAGCTGCACATGGTATTGCCTACATAGCCGGTATCTTGGCATTTTCGACATTCATGTGAAAGCGAAAGGTCATCTACTGAGTAGCCATATTGTGCAAGTAATTTCTGTTTGTCCTCTCTGAGGGTACGTAATCTTACTGCGATGGTTTCAGCTTGAGTAGGATTATTTAACCTACCGATGGCTAGGGCAGCGGATGTGGTTGTGATGTCATCCTCAATTTCCTTAAGTCCTGGTACGCTATTTTCAATAGCGTTTCTCCTGGCCTTAAGTTCCTTGGCTGATTTGAGTCGTTTCTCGTCATATTCACTTAAAATTTTCTCAAAAGAGCTTTTGCCAATCATATATTAAAAAGCTTCTTCTCCAACTGGAGATAGTCGTAGTGACGTTGATTAAAATTATTAAACTTGTTTGAGTTATTAGCATTTTCAGAATTATCTAAGTTAGAAGAATTCTTTTTGTTAGCTAATTTCTCAGCGTTAGAAAGAGTTGCCTCTCTAGCTTCATCTAATGCCTTAATATCTTCTAATGAAGATATTTTGCTCAAGTTCCATCTTTTAAGAATTGAATCAGCATACTCAAAAGAAGGTTGATGAATCGCGTTTATAGTGCGGTTGCAAGCTTCCAAAATAATATCTAGTGAAAAACCGTAAGACAAAGTCCACTTATTTACATAATCGGATTCACCTTTTGAAGGGGCTCTTCCACTTAGACCGAAAGCTTTTAAAACTGGGTAGCAGTTTTCAGAATAAATTCCATTAAGCATCTTAGCAGCTTTTAAGGTTTTAATTCCTTCGTCAGCCCAGCCTATTGCAACCTTCTCTATATAACGCATGCTTTTATGTCCTTTTGAAACACAATATTCAAAAAGATATTCTATTACATCTACAGGCATCTTAAGTGTGTCATAGAAAAATAACACTGTATTAAGATCTGTATTTGTTAAAGTGCGACCGAGATATTTTTGAATGATATAAATAAGTTGAGTAACATCATCCTGCATGGCAAAATTATTAATCTCTTCTGCACTAAAGCTCTTAGTAGTTTCAGGTGTGATAGAAGCAGCAACCATATTAGGATTACTCTTGCTAGAAGCAACAGCTATCTCATCTGAATTAAAGTTTTCATCATTAACATCTGTAAGATCGTTAATCTTTAATGAAACTAAATTGTTATCTTCATCAAAAGTAAGTTTTAGAAGACCTCTCTTTTGCCAATACTTTAAGGCACGAACGATATCCTTTTCTGCATTTTCCATAGCATCAGCTATTTTAGAAATGGAAAGTTCAGAGCGATTTTCTGCAACGCACTTAAGCAAGTAGATATATATTTTAACGAATTCGCCTGCCGCCTTAGGCATATACTTTTCAATAAAGCAGTTAGGTATGCTTGTCGAGCTGGCAAAGCCTTCGTGTTGTAGCATAAATTTACTCATTATGTATTACGTGTAACTCCCTTTTAGTCATGGTCTTTATTAAAGATTTTTTTGCGCTTTGTATTACAAAAATTGTTCTTTTTTTTCGACCGTATCTCGACTATATCACACAATTTTTATTTTGCAATAGGGCCCAAATGGCCAAGAGCCAATACTTCTTATAAAGTGGATAATGTGGAAAAAGTGGATAAATAAAAATACAAAAAAAGTACAAAAAAACCACTTCTGAAAAGTGGCTTTTTTCTAGCGTGTCAAGTTGTTTTTAACGATTTTTTATGAAAATTTGCTTATTTAGGCGTTAGCCTGAAATTTTGTGGATAATGTGGATAAAGATTAGCGAAGTAGGTTTTCCCCTACAAGATACACGTCTCCAGCGCCTAAAGTTATTAACAAATCAGAGTTAACACAATTTTTTAATAAAAATTTTTCAATTTCTTCGAAACTTTCAAAATAATATGCTTCAGAACCTAATTCAGTTAATTTTTTTTGCAAATCTTTTGATGTAATACCAAATGTATTTTGTTCTCTTGCTGCATAGATATCTGCTAAAACAACTGCGTCTGCGAGGCTTAGTGCATCAGCAAAATCATCAAATAGAGCAGCGGTTCTAGAATATGTATGTGGTTGAAATACAACCCAAAGTTTTTTATGCGGACATTTTTTCGCAGCGTTTAGGGTTGCTTTTATTTCATCTGGATGATGAGCGTAATCATCGATTATTGTTATGCCGTTTACTTCGCCTTTATATTGGAATCTTCTATCTACACCTTCAAAATTAGAAACTGATTTGCAAGCAACTTCTAGGTTAATGCCTAAACTATAAGCACATGTTAATGCTGCAAGGCAGTTAAATACATTGTGCTCACCAGGTATATTAAGTTTTACATGTCCTACAAGATTATTTGCTTTATAAAAATCGAACGAAGCATGAGCAAAATTATCATAAGAAATATTTTTCGCAGTAAAATCAAAATCTCCATTAATGCCGAAAGTTAAACAATTGCATTCAAGACCTTCTGTAAAATAATCAAGATTTTCAATCTCACCATTTATTACAAGTGTTCCATCTTTAGGAAGAAGCCTTGTGTATTTTTTGAAACTATTTCTTATATCATCTAAATCTTTGAAGAAATCGAGATGATCTGCTTGCACATTTAAGATAACTTCAATAGTAGGGAAGAACGAAAGAAAACTATTTGTGTATTCGCATGCTTCGGTTATGAAATTATCTGAGTGACCTATACGAGTATTTCCGCCGATCGCAGGAAGAATGCCACCTACCATAATTGTAGGGTCAGTATCTGCATCTAACATAATCTGAGAAATTAAAGATGTTGTTGTAGTTTTTCCGTGTGTTCCAGAAACGCAAATAGCTTTCTTATAATTTTGCATTAATGAGCCAAGAAAGTCTGCGCGAACAACGCATGGAATATTTTTTTCTTTTGCTGCACAAAGTTCTTGATTGTCTTCATGTATCGCAGCTGTGTAAACAACAAGGTCAATATCATCTTTTATATTTTCTGCGCTTTGACCAATATAGATTGTTGCACCTTTTTCTTTAAGCTCTAAAGTAAGCTCGCTTTCCTTTTGGTCAGAACCAGAAACCTTAAAACCTCTGGATAACAAAACATTGGCTAATGAGCTCATACTAATTCCGCCAATGCCAATAAAATGAATATTTTGTTTTTGATTAAAATCTAATTTCATAATATGTCTCTTTTAATTTAAAAATAAAGTAAAAATCCCGCGTATTATAGCAAAGGACATAAAATTTGACAAGGAAAAACAGCGCCAATTACTTAGCGCTATTTACTTTCCGTTTAATGTAAGGCTAAAGAGAATCTATAGAACTTCTACAGGTTCTTTAGCAGCTTCTTCTTCGTATTTATCTAGGATAATACGTTGGATGTGGTCTCGTGTTTCAGAATTGATAGGATGTGCAATGTCACGATATTCACCGTCCTGAGTTTTTCTGCTTGGCATTGCAATGAATAAGCCTTTTTCGCCTTCAATAACTTTAATGTCATGAATAACAAAAACCGAATCAAGTGTAATAGAAACAACGGCTTTCATTTTGCCTTCTTTAGCAATCATTCTTACTCTTACATCAGTGATCTCCATAACTTCAAGATCTCCTTACTAAAAAAATTGATGTAATTATCAAGTAATACTAAGCAAGCATTTATACAAGAAAATTATAACATAAGAGAGTACTTTTGCAATATTTTTTGAATTTTTGTAAAAAGTCCAAGTCCCTTAGCTTTCTAGACCTTGCAAGAGAGTCTTTTTGTACTTATAATAATAAAGTTAAGGAGAAAATAGATGTATATTATAGTTGGTCTAGGTAATCCAACAAAAAAGTTTGAAAAAACGCGTCATAATGCTGGATTTGATACCCTAGACATTCTTGCAAAAAAATTAAATATTAAAATGAATCATACTTTTTTTAGAGCAAAGATTGGAAAAGGCAATATTGGCTCTGAGAAAGTTATCTTAGTTAAGCCACAAACATATATGAATTCAAGTGGAGAATCTCTTAAACCGCTTGTAAAGTTTTATAGAGGAGATCCTTCAAAAAAGCTGCTTGTTATATATGACGATATAGACTTAGATATTGGAAAAATTAGAATTCGTGCTAAAGGCTCTGCCGGAAGTCATAACGGAATGAAGAGCGTTATTGAAAATCTAAAGACTGAAAATTTTGCACGAATTAGAATTGGCGTCGGACATTGTCCAAAAGAATTAGATCTTGTTGATTTCGTTTTGGGACGTTTTAGCCCAGAAGAGAGAAAGACAGTAGAGACGGCTATGGAAGAAGCGGCTAACGCAGTCTACACAATAATTAATGAAGGCGTTGAAAAAGCGCAAAATGATTTTAATTAAATGTCACAGCTTGATAGTCTTTCCGTTTTTAACGAAATAAAAAATGCATTAGGTAAGGGATGCTTAAAAATTACTGGATGCGTCCCAAGCCAGATGGAACATTTAATTTATGAGCTTGGAAGCGATTTTGCAAGCAAGGTCATAATTACTTTTGACGAGCAAAAGGCTCTAGATATTTATGTAAATTATTCTGCATTTGATTCTAAATGCGTTTACTACCCAGCAAAAGATCCAATCTTTGACAAAGCTAATATTAGAGGCAACTATCTTACAGAACAAAGAATTGAGATAGTAAAAAAACTTTATAACAAAGAAAAACTTTGTGTCGTTACAACTATCGAAGCATTCTCAGAAAAGCTTTCTTCAGTAAAAGAAATTTCTAATAAGCTTATTACAATAAAACAAGGCGATAGCATAAGTGAGGAAGACATAGCTAAAAGGCTAGTTGACCTAGGATATGAAAACGAATCAATTGTGCAATCGCATGGTGAGTTTTCTATTAGAGGAAATATTATCGACATCTTTCCTTTTACGGAAGATGCACCTTTTAGAATTGATTTGTTTGGCGATGATGTCGAAACAATTAAAGTTTTTGATGTGCAAAGTCAAAGGTCTATAGAAAATGTAGAAGAAGTAAATATTTTTCCTGGTGCAGAAAGCTCCGGCGCATGCACCGCAGGATTTTTAGATTACTTTAATGAAGATACATTATTTATTTTTGACGAGCCAGCAAAGATTTTTTCTAGTTCTATATACAGCGAAGAATTCTTAAACGATGTTAAAAAATATCAATGCATAGGATTTTCTATGCTAGATACAAGTTGCGACGAATTAGAGTTTAGCGAGAGCTTTTTTGTAAATGCTAGAAATATTCCATCCTACAGCGGAAGGTTTAATGACTTAGCTGCTGACCTTAAAAAATACAAAGAAGAAAATTGGGACGTTTCTATTTATACTTCAAATTCAGTTAGGGCAGAGCGCCTTAAAAAAGAACTTAAAGAGCAAGGCGTAAGCACTTGCGTTAAAGTTGGCGCGGTTAGAGTAGGCTTTGAATATCCAGATATTAAACTTTCTTTTATATCGGAAGTTGATATTTTTGGAAAAGAAAAGAAAGCAAGAAAGAGAAGGAAAAGATTTTCGGGCGATCCGATTAAAGATTTTACAGACCTTAATATCGGGGACTATGTTGTTCATGAGCAGCACGGCGTTGGAATTTATCAAGGTATAGTTCGTATACAAAGTGACGGCGTAGAAAAAGATTATATGAAAATCGATTATGCTAATAATGCAAACCTTTATGTACTTGCAACGCAATTCGATAAGATTCAAAAATATTCTAGTAGCGAATCTACAAAGCCTAAGATTCATAAACTTGGTGGAAAAGAATGGGTTAACACTAAACAAAAAGTTAGAACTGCGGTAAAGGATATCGCGAAAGATTTAGTTAAACTTTATGCTGAAAGACAAAGCAGGCCAGGGTACAAGTATTTGCCAGATACTACATGGCAAAAACAATTTGAAGATGAGTTTGAATATGTTGAAACGGATGATCAACTTCGCGCGATAGAAGAAGTTAAGGCAGATATGGAGTCTTCTAAAATTATGGACAGACTTATTTGCGGCGATGTTGGCTTTGGAAAAACTGAGGTTGCTATTCGTGCAGCTTTCAAGGCTGTGCAAGAAGGAAAGCAAGTAGCCTTCCTAGTTCCAACCACAATTTTAGCTAGGCAACATTATGATACAATTCGCAACCGTGTTAAAAATTATCCGATAACAGTTAGTCAACTTTCTAGATTCGCAACCCCATCAGAACAAAAGAAAACTATTGAAGAGTTAAGAAATGGAATGATGGATATTGTTGTTGGAACACATCGTCTTCTTAGCAAAGACGTAAAGTTTAAGGACTTAGGACTTCTAATAATAGATGAAGAACAACGCTTTGGCGTTACGCATAAAGAAAAAATCAAACAACTTAAAAATAATGTTGATGTAATTACGCTTAGTGCGACACCTATCCCAAGAACTCTTAATATGTCGCTAACAGGAATAAGAGACATGAGCCTTTTAACAGAACCCCCTTTAGAGAGAGTTCCAATTCAAACTTATGTTATGGAATATTCTAAAGAAGCTATTAAGGAAGCAATAGTTCGTGAGCATAGACGCGGCGGCCAAGTCTATTATGTTTATAATAGGACAAATAATATTGACTTAGTTGCAGATGAAATTCGTAAGATGGTTCCAGACCTTAGCGTTGAGTTTGCGCATGGCCAGATGAGAGCAAAAGAACTAGAACAAATAATGGAAGACTTTATTGCTGGCGATATAGATGTTTTAATTTCTACAACTATTATCGAAACGGGAATGGATATTCCAAATGTTAATACGATTATCGTTCATGATGCGGACCGTTTTGGCCTTAGTCAACTTTATCAGCTTCGTGGCCGAGTTGGCAGGGCAAATAAAACGGCGTACGCCTTTTTGATGTATAGAAAAGATAAACTCTTACAAGAGGTTGCGGAAAAACGTCTTAAAGCTATTAGAGAATTTTCTGATCTTGGAAGTGGAATAAAAATTGCGATGCGTGACCTCGAGATAAGGGGTGCTGGAAATGTATTAGGCGCTGAGCAAAGTGGCCATATGGAAGCTGTTGGATATGAACTTTATTGCAAGATGCTTTCAGAAGCGGTAGCACTTCTTAAAGGCGAAGAAGTTTTAGAAGATTATGAAACAACAATAGATTTAAATATCGACGGGTATATTCCAGCTGAATATATCAAGAACGAGTTTGAAAAGCTAAACATGTACAAAAAGATTTCTACAATCTCAAACGAAGAAGAGCAAGAAGATATTAGAAATGAACTTATTGATAGATTCGGTGAAATTCCTAGCGTGACAGAAAATCTTTTAGAGGTTGCGCTTATTAAAGCGAAAGCACATAGCGTATATATTACTGAAATTTCCGGAGGAAAAAGAGAGTTCAAGATTGGCATGTTTGCAAAGGCTCCAATCGATACATATAAAATCCATGGCTTCTTAAATGAAAATAAAGATTCTTTGCATTTCGTTGCAGGAAGCACACCATACTTCGTTTTCAAGCCAAAAGAAATTCCGAAAACTGTTGAAGAGATTCAAAAGACATTGTTAGAATTTTTTGGTAAACTTAAAAATATATTGGAATAGTTATGAGTAGGATTTTAGTAGCAATGAGTGGAGGCGTAGACTCCACAGTAACAGCAAAATTATTAATGGAAGAAGGCCATAAGGTAGCGGGAGCAACGCTGCTTCTTCATGATGCGGGCATAAGAGCAGTAGAAGATGCGAAAGTAGTTGCTAAAGAACTTGGAATTGCTCACTACGTAATTGATGAAAGAGAGTTCTTTAAAGAAAGCGTAATTAAAAATTTTGTTGAAGGATATGAAAATTGCGAAACACCTAACCCTTGCGTTTATTGCAACAAAAATTGCAAGTTCGAATTAATGATTAGAGCTGCAAGAAAATTAGGTTTTGAATATGTTGCAAGTGGCCATTATGCAAGTATTATCCATAACGAAAATACGGGGCGTTATGAAATTCATAAAGGAAAAGATTTACATAAGGATCAAAGCTACGTTTTATATAAATTAACTCAGGAGCAACTCTCTAAAATTATTATGCCTTTAGGCGTCTATACAAAAGATGAGATAAGAGAAATTGCAACAAAGGAAAATCTATATAATGCGGATGCAAAAGACAGCCAGGATATTTGCTTTATTCCTGATGGCGATTACGCAAAGTTTATAAAAGAGTATTACGAAGCAAGAGAAATTAATACAAGCGAAAGAACTGGATTCATTCCTGGGAAATTTGTTGATACAAATGGAAAAGTTTTAGGAGAACATAAAGGACTTATTAATTACACGGTTGGACAAAGAAAAGGATTAGGACTTAGTCTTCCTGAGCCGTTGTATGTTAAAGAAAAAAATAAAAATACTAACGAAGTGGTGCTTTGCGACAATGACGAACTTTTTGTAAAAGAAGTTGAAGCTAGTGATTTTAATTTCGTTAGTATAGAAACAATAAAAGATCAAATAATGGTTAGCGCAAAAATTCGCTATTCTCAAAATGAAACGAAGGGCATAGCTTATCTTAGAGATGGAAAACTTGTTGTTGTTTTCGAAGAGGGAGTTAGAGCACCTGCGAAAGGTCAAAGCGTAGTTATGTACGACAAAGACGCAGTAGTGGGCGGAGGCGTTATATGCTAAAAAAGGCTGAACGTGTAGAAAAAATTCTAGAAGAGTTAGATAAGCATTATAGCACTCAGAAGAAATGTTGGCTTTGGTATAAAACTCCTTGGCAACTTTTAATTGCAACTATTCTTAGCGCACAATGCACTGATGCCAGAGTAAACTTAGTTACAAAAGATCTTTTTAAGAAATATAAAAGCCTAAAAGATTTTGCAGGCGCTGACCTAAAAGAATTAGAAGAAGATATTCGCTCAACAGGCTTTTATCACAACAAAGCAAAAAATATTATTGAATGCTCGAAAAAATTAATTAGTGATTTTAACGGAAAAATTCCTAGCGACATAGATGAACTTACCTCACTTCCGGGTGTGGGAAGAAAGACAGCAAATGTAATAAGAGGAAACATCTATGATATTCCTAGCATAGTTGTTGATACGCATGTAGGAAGAATTTCTAAAAAACTTAGTTTAACTAAAAGCAAAGACCCAGTGGTGGTGGAACATGACCTTGAAAAAGTTCTTCCAAAAGATCATTGGATTTTATGGAACATACAAATAATTGCACATGGCAGAAGTATTTGCTTAGCGCGTTCGCCTAAGTGTAACGAGTGCTTTTTAAGAGATTATTGTCCAGGAAAGAATAAATGAAGATTGCTGTTTGCGGACAAATTGGATATGAAAGAGCTCTTAAAGTTCTAGAAGAAAATAAGGAAGTTAAAGAAAGACTTCCGAATTTTTTAATAGAGCAATTTAAGTCATATGAAAATAGCGCCGGCGCATGTACCGGAAAAGTTGTTGGCAGTGCCATCGAAATAAAAACGGGCGGACTCTATAGAAGCCTTTGGCAACTTTGTGAAAACTACAGCAACGAAGTAGGCCAGAAAAAAGGCTGCGAAATTTATTTTGAAGAAATTCCTATCTTGCAAGAAGTTGTAGAGATCTTAGAAATCGCGTTAGAAGATCCTTATGAAAGTGAATCAAAGCAAGCTTTTATAGCTTATGGCGAAGACTTTCCAGAGGGCTATAAAGTGATTGGAAGTTTTACAGAAAATAAAGATAGGGTTATAATAATTGGCAATAATAAAAGGTTTTTAACACCTCCATCTCGTCAAGAGAAGGACTTAAATCAAATAAAATAAAGGAGCTATCAAATGAAAGAAGAATTATTAAGACTTATTGAAAACAATTCACGCTTAGATCTTAAAGAGCTTGCAACGATGCTAGGTTCTGACGAGGTAACAGTCGCGAATATGCTTACTGAGTTGGAACAAGACGGAACCATTTGTGGCTATTACACATTAATAAATTGGGACAATACTAGCGAAGAAAAAGTTGATGCATTAATAGAAGTTAATGTTAACACACAAAGAGATTTAGGCTTCGATGCTATTGCCGAGAGAATATATAAGTTTGATGAAGTTAAGGCTTGTTATCTTATTTCTGGAAGATATGATTACTTAATTCTTCTTGAAGGTAAGACTATGAGACAAGTTGCAAACTTTGTATCTAGTAAACTTAGCCCTGTAGAATATATTACTGGCACAGCTACACACTTTATTATGAAACGTTATAAAGATTATGGTACGGTACTCGGCCAAAAGAAAAAAGATGAAAGAGAGAAAATGTCATTTTGAGAGAACCAATTTCTAAAGTTACAAAAGAAATGCAACCTTCTGGAATTAGAAAGTTCTTCGATGTAGTTGCTAGTATGCCAGATGCTATTTCTTTAGGTGTTGGTGAACCAGATTTTGATACGCCTTGGCATATAAGAGAGGCCGGAATTTATTCACTTGAAAAAGGTCGCACTTTCTATACATCTAACGCAGGCCTTATGGAACTTAGAAAAGAAGTTTGCGCATATTATAAAAGAAAACAAGGAATCGACTACGATGCGGCTAGCGAAGTTTTAATTACTGTCGGCGGAAGCGAAGCTATTGATATGAGTCTTAGAGCGATGTGCGATCCGGGCGATGAAGTTATTATTCCTGAGCCATGCTACGTAAGCTACGTTCCATGCGCAAAGTTAGCTAACGCAGTTCCTGTCACAATCGGACTTAAAGAAGAAAATGAATTTAGACTTACACCAGAAGAACTATTAGATGCAATTACAGATAAAACAAAAATTTTAATCTTAGCTTTTCCAAACAATCCTACAGGTGCAGTTATGGAAAAAGAAGATTTAGAAAAGATTGCAAAGGTTTGTATTGAAAAAGACATCTTCGTTATCAGTGATGAAATTTATGGCGAGTTAACTTACACAGGAAATCCGCATATAAGTATTGCTTCACTTCCGGGAATGAAAGAAAGAACTGTTGTTATTAATGGTTTTTCTAAAGCTTATGCGATGACGGGATGGAGATTAGGTTTTTGCGTAGGACCTAAAGAAATTATTTCGCAAGTTACAAAACTTCATCAATATGCAATTATGTGCGCACCAACAACTTCTCAGTATGCTGGAATTGATGCACTTAAATATGGCGATGTTGATATAGAAAAAATGAGAGAGTCTTATAATCAAAGAAGAAGATATCTTGTTAAAGAATTACGCGAGATGGGATTTAGCTGTTTTGAACCCCTCGGAGCTTTTTATGTTTTTCCAAGCATAAAGCATCTTAATATGACTAGCGACGAATTCGCAACTAAACTATTAGAGGCAGAAAAATTAGCGGTAGTTCCGGGAACAGCATTTGGTGATTGCGGTGAAGGCTTCCTTAGAATAAGCTATGCTTACTCGATGGAAGAACTAAAAGAAGCTTTAAGAAGAATAAAACATTTTCTTGAAAATCTATAAACTTTCAAAAATATTTTTCAGCACAAATAATAAAAAGGCCCGACTCAGTCGGACCTTCTTTGTTATTAAATGAATCGGTTACTCATCAACGGTTGTGGTTGGTTGGGTATTAGTTTGTTCGCTTTTTGGGATTTCGCGATCTCTTACCAAGATTAAGACATGTCTGTAAGCATCATCTAAGTTATCAAGGCATGTAGAAAGAGTAATAATCTTGCTATCAAGATTTATTTCAGGATGTTCAGTGTCATAAAGAGAATTTCGCTGAACCTCATTTAAGAGATCACCAAATTGAGCATCATTTAAGTTTGGCGTATATATATTACTTGCTACGCTAGCTGTGTAAGCAGAAAGAACCTTATATACGTAGTGATGACCATCTGTTGTAAAGATGTGGAATTCTTTATGGTTCTCATAAAATTTTTGGCCATCATTTTTAATGTAGTTTACGATTTTACTAAACATAGACCCATCTTTCATATTGTGGCCATATACGATGCAGTTTCTAGATTCGAATTTTGCTGGCAAATTACAGTCAAGGAAGATGCTCCCCGAAACATTATATTCACCAGTAAATAAATGTCTTAAGTAATAATCATTATCAGATCCTTGAACAACAGGGTAGGATATTAAATCTGGACAGTAGATATATCCTACGACCTCAGGATTTTTTGCAAATAAGTCTGAAAAATCCCAATCATTTAAACTATCGTCATCGCTTTTGAAGAAGTCTTTGTCAAGTTCTTTATAAGTATTATTAGAATCATCATATCCTTTTTTTATGCTAATAAGTTTAAGGGCAGAAACTAAAAAGATACCAATTGCAATAGTAAGAATAATTGATAAAATAATCTTTTTTTGCTTTGGAAGAGGTTGCCTAGGTGGTTTATTATTTGAACTTGATTTTTTATTATTCATTTTTTTATTAGCAACTTCCTTTTTTATATCACGAGGAACTTTGACAGAAGGCTCTGAATAAGTAGGCTCTTCGCTAAGAGGTTCCTCAGAGGTCGTCTCTTCATAAACAGGCTCATTATTTTGCTCGTTTACATTTTCAATAGGAGCATCTTTTTCATTAAAAATATCATTAACTTTTTTCAATCTTTTTTTTACGTTATCAGGACCGTCATCATACTTAAATGTCATTTCATTTGAAAGCTCCTTATAAAGTCCGACAAGTTCTTTATTAACATCCTTGTCGAACATTTCATCATATTTGTAGTCTATTTCATCATACAAACTATTTAAGTCATTTTGAATTTTTTCTGAATAGTTGTTTTTCATGCTTAAATAATAATCCTTTTTTATGTAGAAATTGTTAATTGTTTTATATTATACCATCTTTATTTAGGAGGCAAAATAAAAGTTGGAATATGGCTTACAGTCTCAAAACCCATTGACTCATAGACAAGTTTTCCGACTTCAGAAGCTTGAAGAGAAATTTGGTCCATCCCAGCTTTTTTAGCATCTTGCAAACATCTATTTAGCAAAGCTTTCGCATATCCTTTGCGCACATGCTCCGGAAGAGTTCCTACCTGGTGAATGCCAGATACTCTTTCATTGAAAAGAGCAGCAGCACTAGCTTTATAAATTCCTTCATCTTTGTATGCATAAACTTTTCCTTTTTCACCTTCACGAGCAAAAGCTTCTGAAACAAAGCCTTCTTGTGGAACACCACCGAGAGCTTTTTCAAAAATATCAGCATTAAGCGCAGCTTCGTCTGGCTCTAAAACAACAATATGTTCATCAATGCTTTCATCAAAAGGTTTATCTAAATCAAAAATCATACCAGTTTGAGCGAACATAAATGAATATCCATTATTTTCCATGATGTCCATAAAACCATCTTTAGTCATTTCTTCTGTAAAGCAACATATAGGAGTAGGATTTTTCTTGATTTCAGAAATGGTTTTTTCAAGATTTTCAGTATTTAGAATAACTGTTCGTCCATAAAAGAAACTGTTTGAGCGATAAATTATGTAATCGCCATAATCTTCTATTTTTCCGCCAGAACTTTCGCAATAAACGCGACATGAGTCAGCTAAAGATAAAAGAGGGATTTGTTTTCTTTCCATGATAACTACCTCACTTAAATCCAATACTAATAATGTAACAATTATATCATGGCTAACCTTGATTTTATAGAAAAATTAAATTACATTATTATTATGTTTGATATTAAGGAAGAACTTGCAAAATTACCGAACAAACCGGGAGTATATCTTCATCATGACGACAAAGATGAGATAATTTATATTGGCAAGGCAAAGAACTTAAAAAATAGGGTAAGTCAATATTTCCAAAGTGGGCGAAACCGCTCGGCTAAGATTGAAAAGATGGTTAGCCAGATTGCTTACTTTGAATATATTGTAACTGATAGCGAAGTCGAAGCTTTAATTTTAGAGAACAATCTAATTAAAGAAAACAGACCTCGTTATAATACTATGCTTAAAGATGACAAGACATACCCATATATAAAACTAACTATTAGCGAGCAATTCCCGCGAATTATCTATACAAGAAAAGTAAAAAAAGACAAAGACAAATATTATGGACCTTATCCATCAGGAACTTCGGTGCATGAAATAATAGATTTATTAAATAGCGTTTATCATCTAAGGACTTGCAACCATTCCTTCCCTAAGGATATTGGGAAAAATAGACCATGTCTTAATTATCATATAAACAAATGTGATGGTGTATGCACCGGAGAAGTTAGCATGATAGATTATGCTTTTAAGGTTGACCAAGTAAGAAGATTTTTAGAGGGCAATTCTAAAGACATAATCACATATATTAAAGAGCAGATGAAGAAAGCTTCAGATGCGATGGAGTATGAAAGCGCCGGAGCATGGAAAGAACTTTTAGTAAGTGCTAATGCTATAAACGCAGCATGCGCAAAACAAAAGGTTGAATATTCACCAGGCGAAAATAGAGACGTAATAGGACTTGCGAAGGAAGGCTTTGAAGCAATAATTCAGATTTTCTTTATTCGTGAAGGCAAACTTTTAGATAGAGAGCATTTTTATTTAAGCTTGGCGCCAGATGAGAGCGATGCGGAAATTATTTTAAGTTTTATAAAGCAATATTATTCTGGTTCGCCTACGCTTCCACAGGAAATCATGTTGCCTTGCGAAATTGATGATAAAGAAGTAATAGAAGAGTGGCTAGAGCAAAAGGCTGGGAAGAAAGTTAATATCTTGATTCCACAAAAGGGAAGAAAAGAAAAGATGGTTGAGCTTGCGACGCAAAACGCAAAGCTCACAATCGAGCAAGATAAAGAGAAAGTTAAGCAAGAGAAAAAACGCACAAAGGGTGCGATAACAGAAATTAGTAAGATGCTAGGAATTAATTATGCTAAGAGAGTTGAGTCTTACGATATTTCTAATATTTCGGGATATTTGTCAGTTGGATCTATGGTAGTTTTTGAAGATGGTCGCCCGAAGAAAAATGATTATAGAAAATTTAAGATTAAGACGGTTGTTGGACCAGACGATTATGCGAGCATGGCTGAGGTTTTAACTAGACGTTTTGAACATGAAGAATGGGAAAGACCGGATTTAATCTTGATTGATGGTGGAAAAGGCCAGGTTCATGCTGTGCTAGAAGCATTAGGAGGAAAAATAAATATTCCTATTTGTGGCATGGTAAAAGATGATCATCATAGAACAAGAGGTCTTATCTATAATGATAAAGAGTTTATTATGGATGCGGGTAAAGAACCGTTTAAGCTTTTAACTAGAATTCAAGATGAGACTCACCGATTCGCAATTGAGTTTCATAGACAGTTAAGGAGCAAAGGCCAGGTACATTCAATCTTAGATGACATCCCGGGAATTGGTCCAAAACGAAGATTAGCGCTTATTAGATACTTTAAATCTATTGAAGCAATAAAAGATGCTAGCTTAGAGGAACTTGCAAATGTGGAAGGAATGACTCAAAAGGCAGCTAGCAGCGTTGTTGAGTTCTTTAAGAATTCAGTGTAAAATATTAGTTTAGGTAAAATAATTGTCAAAAAAATAAAAACAATAGACAAAGAGGGAAAAATGTCACGAGAATTTGTTTATTTAGATGAAATAGCTTCATTACTCGGATGCGAAAATATAATTCCAGGAGTTAACCTGAATGAAATCAGGGTCTACCACAGAAGTATAAATAGACCGGGCTTTCAGCTTACGGGATTTTATGAGCATTTCGAGTCTGAACGTATCCAAATTTTTGGAAAGGCTGAAAATAAATATCTTGCAACTTTAAGTAAAGAGGAAAGAGAAAAACGTTTAGATGTTCTTTTCTCAACTAAGTTTCCGGCGTTGATAGTTGCGCATGGAAAGGAGCCTTCTAAGGAAGTAATTGATGCAGGAACTAAGTATAAAGTTCCAGTGCTAACAACTGATATGACTACAGCCTTGGTTATTGTTAACATTATGGCTTATATAAATGAGCAACTTGCTCCAACGATGGAGATGCATGGTGTTCTCGTAGATGTTTTTGGCGAAGGAATTTTAATTAAAGGCGAGTCTGGAATTGGAAAAAGTGAGACGGCTATTGAACTTATTAAAAGAGGACACCGTCTTGTTGCTGATGATGTTATAGATGTTAAGCGAATTTCGGAAGGAAGATTAATTGGCTCTGCACCAGAGATTACTAGACACTTTGTTGAACTTAGAGGAATTGGAGTTGTTGATGTTAAATCTCTTTATGGCGTTGAAAGTGTTAAGACTGATTCTCCAATAAGCATGATAATAAATCTTGAAGAGTGGGATGGAAGTAATAGCTACGATAGACTTGGACTTCAAGAAGATTACGAAGATATCCTAGACGTTAAAGTTGTTAAGTACACAGTTCCTATTCGTCCAGGTCGAAACCTTGCGATTATTATAGAGACGGCAGCAGTTAATCATAGACAAAAGATGATGGGATATAATTCAGCTGAAGAACTTTGCGCAAGACTATCAAAAGAAATTGAAAAGCATAATAAAGAAATAAACGAAGAAGATAACGAAAAGTAAAGCAAAACATGAAAAAATTAAGCGAAGAAACTTTTAATAAAATAGAAGAACTCTTAGGAAGAGAAAATGTTTTAGTAGATGAGCCAATGAAGCTTCATACTTCTATGGAGGTTGGCGGCCCAGCTGCATATTTTCTTAAACCAGAAAGTAAAGAAACGCTTTCTTCGCTCATTAAAATCTTAAATGAAGAAGAATACCCATTTTATATTAAAGGAAATGGATCGAATATAATCTTTAGGGATGAAGGCTGCGATATGGCAATTATCGAGACTAGAAAACTTGAAGGTGTTAAGGTTGAAGGTGAGGAAGTTTGTGCCGAGGCCGGAGTTTTACTTAAAGATTTGTCAGATATTATTTTAGAAAAATCTCTTACCGGATTTGAATTTGCGTCAGGAATTCCAGGAAGCCTTGGTGGCGCTGTGAACATGAACGCAGGGGCATACAACGGCGAGATGAAAGATATAGTTAAAGAAGTAACGCTTATGGATAAGGAAGGAAATCTTCTTACAAAGAAAAACGAAGAGATGGATTTTTCTTATCGCCATAGTATCTGCTCAAGCGGAGAATATATAGTTATAGATGTTACACTTAAACTTAAAAAAGGAAACTTTGAAGAAATAAAAGCAAAGATTGACGATCTTACACAGAGACGAAAAGAAAAACAACCACTTGAGTATCCTAGCTGTGGTTCGACTTTTAAAAGACCTGAAGGTTATTTTGCTGGAAAACTTATTACTGATGCGGGGATGAAAGGCTTTGAACTTGGTGGAGCAGCAGTGTCAGATAAGCATGCCGGTTTTGTTATTAATAAAAATCATGCATCGGCTAAAGAAGTTTTAGATTTAATAAAATTAGTACAAGAAAAAGTTTACGAAACTGAAGGCGTAAAATTAGAGTGCGAGGTTAAAATTATATAATGTCTTTTTCATCTGAAGTTAAAGAAGAATTGATGAAACATTATACAAAGCAACCACATTGCCAAAGAGCAGAACTAGAAGCTTTGCTTACCTTTGATGAGCAAAGGGTAAAAAAAGATAGTCGAAACAACACTTTTGTTTACAACTTTACAGAGAATAAGAAAACTTATACTATTAAGACAAATTTTGATCTTACAAATGATTGCTGTAAGAGAGCATACCTTAGAGGAGCGTTTATAGCGGTAGGCTCAATTACTAGCCCGGAAAAAACTTATAGACTGGATTTTGCATGTAAGAGTGAAGAAATTGCAAGTTTTCTAGTAAAAATAATTGAAAATTTTAATCTACATCCAAAGATAACGACAAGAAGAAATAGATATGTTGTTTACTTAAAAGAAGCTGTCGAAATTTCCGATATGCTTGCAATCATCGAAGCCAACGTAGCGATGATGAATTTTGAAAATGCTCGAATCATAAAAGAGATGAGAGGCTCAGTTAATAGGCAAGTTAATTGTGAAACAGCAAATCTTAACAAAACAATAAGTGCTTCTATGAAGCAAGTAGAAGAAATAAATTTTATTAAACAAAAGAATGCTTTTAAAAAATTAGATGAAAACTTAAAGCAGGTTGCAAACGCAAGACTAAAAAATCCCGATGCCTCGCTTGAAGAGTTAGGAAAACTTCTTAACCCACCAGTAGGAAAATCGGGAGTTAACCATAGACTTAGAAAAATTAGTGAGATAGCAAAAGAATTAAAGAATAATTAATAATCAGGAGGAAGTATGGTTAAAAGAAAAATTACTATCGCATTAGATAAGGGACTAGAAGCTAGACCAGTAGCTGTTTTTGTGCAAGTTGCAAGCCAATATTCAAGTTCAATTATTGTTGAATATCGCGACAAAAAGGTTAATGCAAAAAGCATCATGGGAATGATGAGTTTAGGAATCGCTCAAGGTGAGGCTGTTGAAGTTAGCGCTGAAGGCGAAGATGAAGAAGAAGCTATAAAAGCGCTTCAAAAATATTTAACAACTAAGGAGCAGTAATTAGTGGCTTTTACACATCTGCATGTCCATACCGAATATTCATTACTAGATGGTTCTGGTAAGATAAAAGAAATGGTAGCTCAGGCAAAGGAACTGGGTATGGATAGTTTGGCCATAACTGACCATGGTGTGATGTACGGAGTCATAGATTTTTATAGAGCAGCTAAAGAAATAGGTATTAAACCTATTATCGGTTGCGAAATTTATGTTACAAATGGCTCGCGATTTGACCGCGAGGTTAATCAAGGTGATGATAGATATTATCACCTTGTTTTATTGGCAGAAAATAATGAAGGTTATAATAACCTGATGAAAATAGTTTCATATGGATTCACGGAAGGCTTTTATTATAAGCCGCGTGTAGATTATGAAATTCTTGAAAAATATTCAGAAGGACTAATTGCCAGCAGTGCATGCTTAGCTGGAATAGTATCTAGATTAATCCAAAGAGGAAAATATAACGAAGCTAAAGAAGAGGCTCTAAGACTTCAAGAAATTTTTGGTAAAGGAGATTTCTTCTTAGAACTTCAAGATCACGGAATTCCTGAGCAAAGGATGGTTAATGCTCAGCTTCTTAGAATGAGCGAAGAAACTGGAATTCCACTTATATGCACAAACGACGTTCACTATACCTATGACACAGACGTTGAGGCACATGATATTTTACTTTGCATCCAAACAGGAAAAAAGGTTAGTGACCAAGACCGCATGCGCTACGAGGGTGGCCAATACTATATTAAATCTCCTAAGGAGATGGAGGCGCTTTTTGCATTCGCACCAGAAGCAATTCAAAATACAGAAATTATTGCTAAGAGGTGTAATGTTGATATTGAATTTGGTGTTCAAAAACTCCCTGAATTCGATGTGCCAGAAGGCTACAGCGCTGATGAATATTTAGAAGAACTTTGCTATGAGGGACTTAAAGAAAGATATCTAGATTGGCAACCTATTGAGCCAAGACTCAGATTCGAACTCGATACAATTAAACAAATGGGATATGTTGACTATTTCCTTATTGTTTGGGACTTTATAAATTATGCAAAAGAAAATGGAATTGCTGTAGGACCGGGTAGAGGAAGTGCAGCAGGAAGTATAGTTTCATACTGCTTAAAGATTACAGATATAGATCCAATTAAATACAATTTGATTTTCGAACGTTTCTTAAATCCAGAGCGTGTATCGATGCCCGATATAGACGTTGACTTTTGCTATGAGCGAAGAGGCGAAGTTATCGAATATGTTACGAACAAATATGGTGCTGATAAGGTTGCGCAGATTGTCACCTTTGGAACTATGGCAGCCAGAAACGTAATAAGAGATGTCGGAAGAGTTTTAGATATTCCATACGGCGCAGTTGATGCAATCGCAAAGATGGTTCCGGCAGAACTTAATATAACTATCGATAAGGCAATAGCTGGAAACGTTGAGTTTAAGAGAGCTTACGATTCTGATCCGCAAATAAAACAACTAATAGATATGGCTAGAAGACTAGAAGGCCTTCCGCGTCATACTTCTATGCATGCTGCGGGCGTAGTTATTTCGAAAAAACCTATTATGGAATATGTTCCGCTTTCAAGAGGAAGTGATGGTAGTACAGTAACTCAATTTATTATGACTACCTTAGAAGAACTTGGCCTATTAAAGATGGACTTTTTAGGACTTCGTACTCTTACAGTAATTCAAAATGCTGCGAATATGGCAAAGAACAATAAGGGTATAGAAGTAGATTTAGGTCTAATCGATTATGATGATAAAAAAGTTTTAGAGATGATCGGCCAAGGAAAAACAAAAGGCGTCTTCCAACTTGAAAGTCCAGGAATGACAAGCTTTATGCGTGAACTTAAGCCTCAATCTTTAGAAGACGTAATTGCGGGAATCGCACTTTATAGACCGGGCCCTATGGACTTTATTCCAAAATATATCCAAGGTAAAAACTCTGGTCAGCAAATAAAATACGATTGCCCACAATTAAAGCCAATCTTAGAGCCTACATATGGATGTATTGTTTACCAAGAGCAAGTTATGCAAATAGTTAGAGACCTTGCAGGCTATTCACTTGGTGGCGCAGATGTTCTAAGAAGAGCTATGAGCAAGAAAAAAGATTATGTTATGCAAGCTGAACGTCAAAGATTTGTTTATGGCGATAACGAGAGCGTGCCAGGATGTATGCGAAACGGCATCGATGAAAAAGTTGCAAACAAAATTTATGACGACATGATCGACTTTGCAAAATATGCATTTAATAAGTCGCATGCAGCGGCATACGCAGTTGTTTCATACCAAACAGCGTATCTTAAGTTCTACTTCCCAGTAGAATTCATGGCGGCGATTATGACGTCAGTTGAAGATAAACTTTCTAAACTAGCAGAATATATTCAGGAAGCAAAAGATATGGGAATTGAAATTTTGCCTCCAGATATTAACGAAGCTGAAAGTGGATTTAGAGCAGATGGCCATAATATTCGTTATGGACTTTCGGCTATTAAAGGAGTAGGCCGCAACGTAATAGACAATATTGTTAAAGAAAGAAAAGAAAATGGTCCTTACAAAGATTTATATGATTTTTGCCAAAGACTAATCTTAAAAGATATTAATAAAAGAACAGTAGAAAACTTTATTAAGGCTGGATGCTTCGATTCGTTTGGATTTACTAGAAAACAATTAATCCATATCTATATGGATGTTATCGATAAAATTACAAATGATAAAAAGAGTGCAATTTCAGGACAAATGTCACTTTTCGATTTGGCAGGCCAAAACGATAAGACAGACTTTATGATTAGAGTTCCAGATGTAGGCGAGTTTGATAAAGAAACTCTTTTAGAGTTTGAAAAAGATGTACTTGGAATTTATATCAGCGGCCATCCACTTGAAGACTTTGCGGAACTTTTACAAGCTAACACAACGGCTATGTCGAGCGATTTTGCGATAGATGATGAAGGCAAGGTTTTAGTTGAAGATGAATCGATTCAAACAATCGGTGGACTTATAAGTAAAGTTACAACTAAGACAGATAAGAAAGGCCAGATGATGGCATTCGTAACTTTGGAGGACTTAGTAGGTTCGGTTGAGGTTATTGTATTTGCAAGAACTTTTGCAGAAAATAGAGCACTTATCGAAGAAGGCAACAAAGTTTTAATTAAAGGAAAAGTTAGTGTAGATTCTGATTCTGACGGGAAACTTATTTGCGATAAAATGGCAGATATGAAAGGCTTTAATAAAGAACTTTGGATTCAATTTAGAGATGTTTCTGAGTATAGAAAAAATGAAAGATACTTAACTGATCTTTCTACAATAGAAGAACTAAGAGGCGACACACCAATTATTGTTTACATAAAAGATGTAAGACAAATGAAGAGAATGAGTGAACAATATAATGTTAAATCTAGCCGAGAATTTATTGATGTATTAAAACAAAGATTCGGCTCGGATAATGTTAAATTAACTTTTAGAAAATGATAACATCAAAAACAAACCCGCAAATTAAAAACGTAAGGAAACTTATTGAATCAGGAAAGGCTAGAAAAGAACAAGGCCTTTTCGTTGTTGAAGGAATTAAGATGGTAGGTGAAATCCCGCCTTCATATATAGAGCATATTTTTGTTTCGGAAAGTTTTAGCAAAAACAAAGCTTTTGGAGAACTTACTAGCAAAGCAAAAACTTTTGATATCGTAAGTGATGAAGTTTTTAAGAGTATATCTGATACAGTTTCTCCGCAGGGAATATTAAGTCTAGTTAGCATAACTGCTCTTAGAAGAGCAAAAGATTTGATATATAAAACTAATGCGGAGCATGAAACGCAGACGATTCTTATTCTTGACGGAATCCAAGATCCGGGGAATTTAGGAACTATGATTAGGACTGCAGAGGCAGCAGGAGTAAAGGCGGTTATTTTAAGTAAACAATGCGCCGACCTTTACAATCCAAAAACAATTCGTTCAACAATGGGAAGCGTATTTAGAGTTCCAGTTTATTCGGCAGAACTTTTAGGAAAGATAGATGAACTTAAAAGCGAAGGATTTAGCATTTATGCGGCAGCATTAGAAAACGCAGTAGAGTTTTCAAATGTAAAGTACGCTAAAAAGAGAGCTCTTGTTATAGGAAATGAAGCAAACGGAATTTCTAAAGAGGTTTTAGAAAAGTCTGATGTGAAAATAAAAATCCCAATGGAAGGAAAAGTTGAATCGCTTAACGCTGCAATAAGCGCGGCGGTTTTGATGTATCACTTAAAATAGTTTTGTGATATTATATTGGTCGGCTTAAAGGTGAAAAATGGACAAACAAGTTTTATGTGGCGCAAACTATTATGAGCAAAAATTTTATTTGAATCCTGCTTATGAGGGTTTGCCAGAACAAATTAAAGATGAGCTTAAAATTTTATGCGTGCTCTTCGTTCAGGAAGTTAGTGGCATAATTGTTTTGGAGTTTACTAAGGAAGGCAATTTAAATATTGTCGTTACAGCAAAAGATACAGACGCTTACTTTGATGAAATTGGAAGCGAACTTAAAGTTAGACAAATGAGAAAAGATAAAGAAGAACTTTTTACTCAGTTGGAGGAATATTATCATGCTATTAGCGATTGATGTTGGAAATACTAATACGAAGGTTGCGATTTTTGAAGGCAAAGACATTAAAGTTACTTTTAGAGTTGCAACGAAGACTTCACGCACATCAGATGAATATGTAATTATGTTTGCAAGCCACTTATCGAGTAGTGGATATAACAAAGAAGATATTGATGGTGTTGTTATAGCTTCAGTTGTACCAGATGTTATGCACTCTCTTAATAATTGCGTTAAAAAAATGTTTGGAGTTGATCCGGTTGTAGTTGGACCAGGAACTAAGACAGGAATAAAACTTGTTAAAACTCATCCTAATGAGGTTGGCGCAGATAGAATGGCTGACGGAGTTGCAGCGTTAGAAATGTATGGAGGGCCTGTAATCATAGTTGATTATGGAACAGCAACTAAGTTTGATTACTTTAGTGCAGACCATAAATTTGAATCAGCCATCACATGCCCAGGACTTTTACTTTCTGCTAGAGCACTTTGGGAAGGAACAGCAAAGCTTCCTGAAATAGAAATTAAAAATCCAGGAACAATTTTAGCAAAAGATACAGTAACTTCTCTTCAGGCGGGAATTCTTTACGGTCATATTGGAGAAGCTGAATACATTATTGATAAGATTAAAGAGGAGTCTACAGAAACAGGATTTACAGTTGTTGCAACAGGAGGTCTAGCAAATATTATTGTTAAAGAGACAGACAGAATTGATTACTTTGAACCAGACCTTTTGATGCATGGACTAAGAATTATTTACGAGAAAAATAAATAGTTTATGAAAATCGGAAACTTGGAAGTAGGAAAGTTAATACTTGCACCGATGGCAGGAATAACTGATATGCCTTTTAGGGCACTCTGTAAAGAGCAGGGTGCTTCTTTAACTTATACAGAAATGATAAGTGCGAAGGCTCTTTATTATAAGAATAAAAATACAAAGCCACTATTAGAGGTTGCACCTTCGGAAGTTCCTGTAGCGCTTCAACTTTTTGGAAATGAGCCAGAACTTTTAGCTAGCGAAGCCAAAAAACTTGAAGATGGGCCGTATGATATTTTTGATATAAATATGGGCTGCCCTGTGCCTAAAGTTGTTAACAATGGTGAAGGCAGTGCGCTTATGAATGATCCAAAAAAAATAGAAGAGATAATAAAAGCAATGACGAAGGTGCTAAAAAAGCCTGTCACAGTTAAGATTAGAAAAGGATTTTCAGATGACAATATAAATGCTGTAGAAGTAGCCAAAATTGTGGAAGGCGCCGGAGCAGCAGCGATTGCGATACATGGAAGAACGAGAGCGCAAATGTATCATGGTGAGGCTGATTGGGACATAATCCGTAAAGTAAAAGAAGCCGTTTCAATCCCAGTTATTGGAAACGGAGATATAACTTCTGGGCCAGATGCTAAGAAAATGTTTGATGAAACGGGCGTTGATGCCGTAATGATAGGTAGAGCCGCAAGGGGGAATCCTTGGATATTTAAGCAAATAGAATACTTTTTAGAAACTGGCGAAGAATTAGAAAAACCTTCAATCCTAGAAACAAAGGATATGATTTTTAGGCATTTAGATTTAATGCTGGAATTTATGCAGGGGCAAGATACTGAAAGGAAGCGTGGAAAAACAAGGATTAAGATGAGTCCTGAAGAGGCTGCGGTTCATCAAATGCGTACGCATGTAGCCTTCTATAGCGCTGGCTATCCATCTTCAACAACTATTCGACGTAAAATCAATCAGGCCGAAACCATAGAAGAATTTAAAGAAATTCTAACGAATTGGAAATAAATTATAAGTTCCCAGTGATAGGTTTTAAGAACGATAATAGAAACTGAAGCTTATGGGCCAGCTATAGCCGCTTTGTTTGATATAGAATGATTTAGTAAAAAATATGGCAAATATTATTACAGGCTTTAGGATTGTTTGTGCAATTACATTAATCTTTTGCCCAACATTTTCAACATGGTTTTATATACCTTATATTTTTGGTGGCATCAGCGATGTGCTTGATGGGATTGTTGCACGACATTTTGGGAAAGAAACAAAATTTGGTGCACGATTTGATACAATTGCTGATATTATCTTTACATTAACCGTTTTAATAAAATTAGTGTTAGCTACAAAAATTTCTTTATGGTTAATCATCTGGATTATTTGCATCGCAGTAATTAAGTGCATAAACATTTTCATTGGATTTATTATCTATAAAAGATTCGTTCCTGAACATACTATTATGAATAAAATCTGTGGAGTTCTCCTATTTGCTATTCCACTTTTACTAGGAATATTTTCAATGCAAATAGTCACTAAAATATTGATAATCCTGACATGCATTGTGGCAACATTTGCAGCAATACAGGAAGGATATTATATTTTCACAAAAAAAGACCTCAACTAGACAAATAAAAATTTGTAGGGCTCTTTGGGCTGTGGATTTATGGATAACTGGCTAGGCGCCAGTTATCCACAAATCACACAACCTCTACTACTATGTCCCATTGCGTCGCCTTTGGCGCCGCTTCGCTGGCTACGCCAGCTCCATATATAAAAATAACTTTTGAAGTTCTATTTACACAAAAAACCATACAACTCCTAGGAAAACATATGATGACTTATGGTGTTTACCCATACAACCTATCTTATATTGGCTTTGTTGTATGGTTTAAAATTTAAAATAATGCCAAAAATTAGCATTTTTTTGAGGAAAAACCATAAGTCACACCATCAAAACAGCTAAGTTGTATGGTTATTTGTCTTTTTGTATATCCGAGGTGGTTGCTCGCGAAGCTGACGGCGCTTGGGCTAAGTAGGGCCCTGCGCCGTCCTTCGCTGCTTACGGTGGCGG